>NZ_JBHUFR010000013.1:313847-417587 GCF_042680985.1 Paraburkholderia dipogonis
GAGGATCTTCTCGCTGATCTGCGGCGCCACGTCGGGCGTGATCGACGAGCTGAAAGGCGTTCTGGGTTGCGGCGCGATCGACTCGGCAACTCGCTGTGCAAGATCGGCACCGAGATCCTCTTCGACGATACGCAGCGCGGTCGATACGGCGCCCGGCGCTTCTGTCAACCGCGCCGGATGCAAGCCGGGTGCTTCGCTGTCTCCATAGAGAAGCGGGCAGTAGCGGCTGGGCAGCCCGGCGGCCTGAAGCAGCAGTTGGCCTTCCGCGATCGGATGCACGATCTCGCTGAACGGATGCCTGCGGCGAAGCCACTCGCTCAATCGCTCGTCGCGGCATGCCTGCTGCACGCCGGCGCCCCCTGCAATGAACAACAGGTGTGGTTCGTTGGTGCCTCGGTGCGACTGGACGTCGTCAGTCCAGACAAACACCGATGACGAACTGGCGATGCGTCCGCCCGCGGCGGAAAGCAGCGAGACGTCGTAACGTGCGCGGCCCGAGCGCGGTGCGGCGACTAACGAGTTAGCCCTCTGGAAAATCTCGATGAGTGCGGCGACCGTAGGCAAGGCGAATCCGTTGAACAGCGCGATGTCGATGCGAGTCAGATCGTTCGTTTGCATCGGCGCGGCACTGTGGCGCGAACTGCGCTGCAGAGTATGTCCCAAATCCATTTATTTTTCCCCGGAAATGTGTGGTCTACAGAGACTTCTCCCCAAGACTCCGTCTTTTTTTTATTAGAGCATGCTATACGTGTAATTCTCTTGTCAGTATTTCATGGCTGAATTAACCAACACATTGGCTGTTGCGGACGTCGAGCGGCGAGATGGCGAGCAGCCTTGCTGAGCGCCGGATTCGATCCGTGATTGCGTAAGATTAAGAAAGGATTATCGTATATCGCAACAGACAAGGGCGGCATGCATAGTGCATCCCTTTATCGATTTATATCATTGTTGGGCTAATTGTGCTCAATGACAGTGCATTGTCCATTGGCGTCGAAATATTTTGTGGTGAATAGAGATCAGTCTGGTGGGTCAAAAGTGGTGCATTTGCTGCACCGCGCAGGGTATTGCCGCTAACCGCAACGGCCGATGCAGAGAGAACATGTGCCGCAGGGCGCTGTGAGGCGGCCCCAACAATGTGCTCCTTTCGGACTTAAGTTTTCCGATAAGCGCCGCAATACGGTGCGGCGTGGCGGAAGAGGTAGAATTTCGCCCGACGTTCAGGATGCGCGAATTCCAGTGCGTGCTCACATGCATCGCCGTTCACCTGGACCGCAGGGCGGCCGCCTTGTCCCGCCTCGCCGGGCGCGGCGAACGCTTGAACTCCGTGATGCGCCATGTTCGGTTTTCGATCACCGCGCTGGCATCGTGCAAAGCGGGGGCAGTGGTTAAATTTTTTTTAGCAAACGATTGCGCATGAGGCTAAATAAGCTCGCTATGCGACCGTTAACGGGTTCATGCATAAACAAGATATTCAGACAATCGTGTCCGCGGCGCGCGAAACGGCCGATTCCATCGTCGGTGCGCGCGAATGGAAGACGGCGGAAGATGCCAGCGCAATGCGCGACGTGATCTTCTGGGACATGGTTGCGAAGCGATTGCCTGACACGAACCTCGCCGATCTGCTGTCGGTGCTGGATTAGACGGCTTAGTCGACACGGTTCATCTTGCCGCGCGGCATGCTGTTGCGCGTGCGATGGCGAGCGCTTCCAGCCTCCGTCAATGGATGTGCAAAGCTTCAACACGGCTACTGATCCCCAAATCCGAGCAGGGAAAAGATCTTGACGACCGACCCTTGCTTCGGTTGGCGCTCGCCCTGTTGTTGTATGAAGACTTGCATCGCGCGTGTCATCTCCTGATCTGACAGCTTGCGATAGGCGCAGATGTTGTAGGTGACGCCGTGCTGCGAGTCTTTGATGAAGTTATCTACGTTTGGTAGCTGCATGCTTTCCTCGATAGCGTCACGCGGTTTTCCGCTGGAACTGTGGTCGTCTTCGACCTACAGGTGAGGACAGCAATCGCAATCGTGGATGAACCTTGGGGGCGGCATGCATCGGCCTGATCCTCTTAGGTCACGAGCGACTATTGCCTGAATTTGAAGCGGTCCACAAAAAAAGAGCCTACCGCCCGAGGGAGCGGCAGGCTGAAAGATCGAGGGGTGGGGTTCGCTTGAGAGAAGCGCCCCCTCGAAAGACCGAAGCCAAGTCTAGTCGCTCGAAGGAGGCTACGGGCGCATGCGGCGGATGAGGTCACGTTCTTGACGGAACAGGACACGAAAAAGGTCTGATCCCGGGCGAACGGACACGCCGCTGAACGTCGCCGCCCGATCCACACCCATTCCACCCCCGGCGCCCGGGCCCACCCCGCCGCCCGGCATTCCCATTGGCAACACGCCAGACGGGACTTTTTTCATGAATCGCGGTGGACGCGTTAATGTACCAGCGCCGCGAGGCCGGGTATCTGGCGTCCCAGATACCCCGTGCCATGGCGCAAAACGTACTTCTACCCACCGCGTTAGTTTATTCATGGATTCTTTATGCTTATTAAAGACGTAGCCGTCAGCTTGCCCTCCAGGATCGTTACGAACGAGGAAGTGATCGATATGATTCGATTTCATTCCAGGGATTACGAGGGCGACATCGACCGGGGAATGCGCACCATCAAGACCTTGCTCGACAGAAGCGGACTGGTCAACCGGCGCTGGTGTGAAAGCCACGAGTCGCCTATCGATCACGTCGCCATGGCGACGCGCAAGGCGCTATCGGAAACGTATCTGAAGCCGGAACATATCGAGCTGTTTATTTACGTTGGTATTGGAAGAGGGTTTCTCGAGCCCGGCAACAGCCACATGATGGCCAGCACGCTTGGCTTCGTGAACGCCGAGTGTTTCGACGTGGTCGACGCCTGCATGAGCTGGACCCGGGCCATGGCGATCATCGACAGCCTTTTCAAGTCGGGTCAGTACAGAAACGCTATGATTGTGAATGCCGAGTTCAATATGCTTGCGGGCGGTCCACTCTATCCGGGGAATTTCGCGTTGAAGAGCCAGGCTCAAATCGAATATACGTTGCCGTCGTTTACGATTGGCGAGGCGGCGACCGCCACCTTGCTTGTCGCCAAAGAGCCGGATAACTTCACCTTCGCGTTCCGCGCGAAGCCGGCAGTGTCGGACCTGTGCACCATTCCAATCCCCGGCTACGAAGGGTATTGCCACCCGACCGAGCGGATCGGTAAGAACGGCGACATGCGTTTCACATCATTCGGCCATGAGCTTCACAAGAATTCGGACGAGCTGTCCGCGGTATTGACTAAACTGCCAGTTCCCAAGAAAGACATCGACATCGTCTTCACCCACGCATCCTCCAAGGCTGCGTGGCAGGGTTACGGCGCCAAGGTAGGGATCGACGACAAGATGTATCACATCTATCCGGAGACGGGAAACCTCGTTTCGGCTTCGATTCCGGCTGCCATTTCACTGGCAAAAGACGGCGGGCGGTTGAAGAGAGGCGACAGAGTGCTGTGCTGGGTCGGCAGCGCCGGCATGTCGTTCAACGTCAGCAGCTTCAGATTCTGAGGCTGGATAAGTCAAGATAAAGCGCGACATGAGAGCCATTTCAGGGAGCATCCGTTACCTCAACCGACTGGTTTATGACTCGGCCAAGGTGTCGGACTACAGCGTGCTGGCTGTTGGCGTAATCGGTACGATCGGACATCCGCTCTACTGGCTGTGGTGGACGTATATCGACCCTCAACCCAACGAAAGCCTGCTGATGCGCGCTTTCGGTACAGCCGCCTGTGCGCTGCTGCTATTGCGCCGTTTCTGGCCCGCTCTGGTCGTGCGCTTCCTGCCGTGGTACTACTTTGTAACGGTAGCTTATACGCTACCGTTCTTTTTCACTTACTACCTGATCGCCGGTCACTATTCGATGCTCTGGTCGATGGCCGAGCTGGGCATGGTGTTTTTCCTGATCGCCATCTTTCCGTCGGTCGTTGCGTTAGCACTCAATCTGATTCTGGGGATGGGTCTTGCCGTTCTATGCGCCAGGGTCGTCATTCCGCAATCCCTCCACGTTGACGGGCAGTTATTTCTCTACACGTATCTGCCGGTTTTTACATTCGCTATTTTTGCGGGCCTTACGTTCAGTTACAGCAACCTCAAGGGCATCGTCGCGCAGGCAAAAAACGTGGCGTTTCGTGCGCTCGCCGGTTCGATCGCTCATGAAATGCGCAATCCTCTCAGCCAGCTGAGGCACGTGCTGGATCGCATGGAAGAGGCGCTGCCCGCGGTGACGGACGCCAATCCGTCGCCGGCCATGTCGCATGACAGGGCGGCGTTGCTTTACCGGCATCTCGCCCACGGCCAATTGTCGATTGACCGAGGCCTGCGCATCATCGCCATGACGCTCGATGAAGTCAGCGCGAAACCCATCCGCGCGGATCATTTCACCTATCTGAGCGCGGCGGCCACCACGCGTAAAGCGCTGGACGAATACGGTTTCGGCGATCAGAAGGAGCGCGCCAAAGTCCGGCTCGTGATGCTGGAAGACTTTATCTTCAAGGTCGACGAAACCGTCTATCTGTTCACGCTGTTCAATCTGATCAAGAACGCGTTGCATCACATTGCCGCGCATCCTCTGGCAACGCTGACGCTGACGATCGACCGCCAGACGGTGCTGGTTCATGATACCGGCCCCGGCATCGCGGCCGACCTCCTGCCGCATCTGTTCGAGCCTTTCCGTACCGCGGGCAATTCGGCGGGTACGGGGCTCGGCCTTGCCTATTGCCAGCGCGCAATGCGCGCGTTCGGCGGCACGATTGCCTGTCGCTCGGAAGTCGGCAAATTTACGCAGTTCACGCTGCAATTCCCCGCCGTCTCCAGCCGCGAGGTGGCAGAGCATGAGCAGAAGGTTTTCGAGCGTGCCACGCCATTTTTTGCCGGCAAACGCATTCTCGTCGTGGACGACGATGCCGCCCAGCGGGCGCGAAGCCGCCGCGCGTTGTCGAAGGTCGGCGCGGAGGTGAGCGAGGCGGAAAACGGCGAAGCGGCATTGAGGGTGCTTCGACAGTCGACGCCGCACGACCTCGTGCTGATGGACATCAATATGCCGGTCATGGACGGCTACACCACCGCCGAGACGATCCGCGCCGACCATCAACACCCGAACCGGAATGTGCTGATCGCCGCCTTCACGACGGAGCCGGTCAATGTGACGCGGGTGCTCGCCCGGCGCGCCGGCATGGACGATATGATCAGCAAATCCGTTAGCCCGGTGGAATTGATCACCGCGCTCAAGACGCTCTTCGAAAGCGGCAATCGGCACGATCACAGCCATCCATTCGACGGATTCGCCGGCAAAACGATTCTGGTGGCGGACGACGACACCTACAGCAGGCGGATTGCCAAAGGTTATCTGGAGCGATGCGGCGCGCGTGTCGTCGAGGCCGAGCATGGGCCGGCCGTGCTGACGATGCTGGAGGAGGACGACACCGTCGATGCCATCGTGATGGACATGAACATGCCCGGAATGGGCGGCGTGGAAACGACTGCGTCGATCCGCGCGCGGGCCGACGCCTATTCCCAGATCCCCGTCGTAGCATTGACCGGCCAATCCGATATGAAAGCCGTGCAGGCATGTCTCGCCGCGGGCATGAACGAGGTCATGATCAAGCCCGTGCAGATCGGCGCGCTTTACGCGTCTCTTGCAAGACAGTTTGCCCAGCAACGTGCGTCGCATGCGCCGGTCAAAGCGGAACCGGCGCAGACACCCGCCGTGCAAGCCGACAAGCCGGCGCCGATCAAGGAAGGCCCGCTGCTCGACGAGAAACACCTCGAGGAACTGGTGGCGCTCGATTTGCTGGATCAGACGTTCCTCAACGGCATCGAACAGATTCGCTCGACCGTGGCGCAACTCGCCGCCAGCGTGGCGGCCCGCGACCTCGAATCGACGCATGGCGCCTTGCACGTCCTGCTTGGCATCAGCGGCAATATCGGCGCAAAGGCGCTGCATCAGTTCGTGCGGCAAATCTATCCGCGCGTGGTGGAAGGGGAATGGCCCGCGGAAGCCGACTGGCTGGCGCGAATCTGCTCGTTGAGCGACCATTCGGCCCCCGCGTTGCAGACCTTTTTCGCTTCAGCCAAAGCGCGTGGCGATCACGGGAACGCTGTGAGTGATTGATGGGCGGTGCAGGGGGCAGTGATCCGGTCTGGCCTCAAGCCCGCAAGATCCCGACGCTCCAGGCGCAAACACGCGGAGAATCGCGCTTCATAAGCGTTTGCTATCGTGCAAGAACGAAGCCGTCTTGGCGTGATTCACGAGGGCGATATACCGTTATAGCCGTATATCAGCCACCTGGAAGCCAAGATCGACCATGTATAAAGCCATCAGGAAAAACCCTTCGGCCGCTCAAGCCGCCGAGACGATTCTCACCGCGTTGCGTGGCATTCCTGTCTCCGCGCTCAGCGACAACATGCATCGCAATATCGGCAGTGTGGGACTGCATCCGTATCAGAAGCCCAGCAAGCAGACCATGGCGGGCACCGCGGTCACGGTGCGCTCGCGCGGCGGCGACAACCTGACTTACTTGCGCGCGCTGGAGTTTTGCCGTCCTGGCGACGTTCTGGTCGTGGACGCGGGTGGCGATCTCAACAACGCCGTGGTCGGCGGAATTCTGTCGTTCTATGCCGCTCACGTGGGTGTTGTCGGTCTGGTAGTGGATGGCGCGATTCGCGATGTCGCGGAAATTCGCGAGCGAGATTTTCCGGTGTACGCACGTGGCGTCACGCATCGCGGTCCGTATAAGGACGGTCCAGGCGAAATCAACGTGCCGGTGTCGGTGGGCGGCATGGTGGTGAATCCGGGCGATATCGTCGTCGGCGATCAGGATGGCTTGCTGGCCATTCCGCAGGACGATGCCGCGCATGTGATCGAGAAGGCGCTAGCCGTTCTGGAAGCGGAGGCCGAAACCATGCGGGCGATGAAGGACGGCCGCTGGAACCGCGCGTTCATCGACGCGCTCGAAGCGCGCTGCAATAACTGAGCAACGCGCGGTGTGAAGGAAAAAAGCCGACGTCTGCGTTTCGACGTCGGCTTTTTCATGATCCTTCGTGACGCGGCCATGCAGTTACGCAATCGCCGCATCACACACTCTCCATTCAATCGAAACTCACCAGCACCTTCATCGACTTCGAGCGATCGCCGGCGGTCTGAAACGCCTTGACTGAATCCTGATACGGGAAAATGCCTGAAATCAGGGGCTTCACGTCGATCAAACCCTTGTTCAGTAATTCGACAGCCACGGCGAATTCTTCATGGAAACGGAACGCGCCGCGCAGATCGAATTCCTTGGCGACGATCACGTTGATGGGTAAGGCGATATCTCCGCCGAGTCCCACCTGGACGATCACGCCGCGCGGCTTGAGTACGTCGAATGCGCCGCGCAAGGCCGCCGCGTTGCCGCTCGCCTCGAACAGAACGTCGAACGTGCCCTTGTCGACGGCGAACGGCTTCAGCCCGTCCGGCGTTTCGGCGATGTTGATCGCGAGGTCCGCGCCGACCTTTTTCGCGCTATCGAGCGGCAGCGTGTTGACATCGGTCACGACGATCGTCGCGGCGCCGGCTCGGCGCGCGGCGGCCACGATCAACGCGCCGATCGGCCCGCAACCTGTCACCAGCACCCGCTTGCCGAGCAGCGGACCCGCGCGCCGCACCGCATGCAATGCAACGGAGAGCGGCTCGGCCATGGCGGCTTCGGCATCGCTCAACGAATCCGCCACCACGTGGGCCTGCGAACGGTCGATCACGATTTCCTGCTGGAACGCGCCCTGCACGTGCGGCGTGCGCATCGCGCTACCGTAGTAGCGCATATCCAGACAGTGGTTTTGCAGCCCTTGCTGGCAGTATTGGCACAACCCGCAAGGCCGGCTCGGACTGATGGAGATGCGTGTACCGGCCGGCATGTCCGTCACGCCGGGTCCCACGCGCGAGACAGCGCCAGACACTTCGTGGCCGAGCACCATCGGTTCCTTGATGCGGACCGTGCCGAAACCGCCGTGATTGAAATAGTGAAGATCGGAGCCGCAGATTCCGCCGGCTCGAACCCGCACCAGCAACTGGTTGGCTTCCGGTTCGGGCGTGGGCACCTCCTCGATGCGCAGATCGAGCGGTGCGTGAATGACGAGTGCATGCATGGTAAGTGCCTATAACGGTAAATGCGGGATCAGCACGCTATAAGGTAGCGTCTAACGGTCTGCTCGACAAAGACCAAACTCTTCTGGGCCGATACTTGCCGCTTATGGATGCTCATTCGAGCGCCTTGGTCATGTTTTCGATGACCTTCTTGGCGTCGGAAAACACCATCATCGTTTTTTCCATATAGAACAGATCATTGTCGAGACCCGCGTAGCCGGAAGCCATCGACCGTTTATTGACGATCACGGTGCGTGCCTTGTACGCCTCCAGAATCGGCATGCCCGCAATCGGCGAGCCCGGGTCGGTCTTCGCGGCGGGATTGACCACGTCGTTGGCGCCGAGAACGAGTACGACATCGGTCTGGCCGAACTCCGCGTTGATGTCTTCCATTTCGAATACCTGGTCGTACGGCACCTCGGCTTCGGCGAGCAGCACGTTCATATGGCCGGGCATGCGGCCCGCCACCGGATGGATCGCATAGCGCACGTCGATGCCTTTGTCGGTGAGCTTGTCGGTCAACTCCTTCAGCGCGTGCTGCGCGCGGGCGACGGCAAGTCCGTAGCCAGGCACGATCACGACCGATTCGGCATTGCCGAGCAGAAACGCGGCATCGTCGGCGGAGCCCGATTTGACGGGCCGTTGCTCGCGTTTCGCTACGCTGTCGGCGGCGCTTTCCGCGCCGAAGCCGCCGAGCAGCACGCTGAAGAACGAGCGGTTCATCGCCCGGCACATGATGTACGACAGAATCGCGCCGGACGAGCCGACCAGCGAGCCGGCAATGATCAGCATCGGATTGTTCAGCGAGAAACCGATGCCCGCGGCCGCCCAGCCGGAATAAGAGTTGAGCATCGAGACGACCACCGGCATGTCGGCGCCGCCGATCGGGATGATGATCAACACGCCGAGCGCGAACGCAATCGCGGTCATGACGATGAAGGGCAACCACGACTGCGTCAGAAAGAACGCAACGCCGAAGCCGACCATGGCGAATGCCAGCGCGAGGTTGAGCGCATGCTGTCCTGGATACACGACCGGCGCGCCCTGAAACAGCCGGAACTTGTACTTGCCGGACAGCTTGCCGAATGCGATCACGGACCCCGAGAACGTGATCGCGCCGATAAAGGTGCCGATGAACAACTCGACGCGATTGCCATACGGCAGTTCGCCGCCGACCGCGGTCAATCCGAAAGCGGACGGCTCGGACACCACCGCATACGCAATACAGACGGCGGCCAGCCCGATTAGCGAGTGCATCGCCGCAATCAGTTCGGGCATCCTGGTCATCTCGACGCGCGCGGCCACCACGGTGCCGATCGCGCCTCCGACGATCAGCGCGGCGATGAGCACCGCCAGCCCGAGCACCAGATCCGACCCGAGCGACGACGCCTGTTTCGCGATCAACGCGAGCGTCGTCAGCATGGCGATCGTCATGCCGGCCATGCCGAAGACGTTGCCGAGCCGGGCGCTTTTCGGATTCGACAACCCTTTGAGCGCCTGAATGAAGCACACGGAGGCGGTGAGATACAACAACGTGACCACATTCATACTCATTGCGCGACTCCGTTGACTGCGTTTGCGGCCGGCTTTCTAGCCTCTTTTTTGCGGAACATTTCGAGCATGCGGCGCGTGACGAGAAAGCCGCCGAACACATTGACCGCCGCCAGCGCGACGGCGATTGCGCCGAATGCCTTGCCCGCGCCGCCCACGGTCAATCCCGCGGCCAGCATGGCGCCGACGATCACGATCGCGGATATCGCGTTGGTGACGGCCATCAGCGGCGTATGCAGCGCGGGCGTCACGTTCCAGACGACGTGGTAGCCCACATAGATCGCCAGCACGAAGATAATGAGGTTGGTCGTGGTGTGAGTGATGAGTTCCATCGCAGTCTCCTTAGGCGGTTTGCAGCATCGATGCGTCGTGACCCAGCAAGGTGGTGGCTACGATGTCGTCGCTGGTGTCGATCTTCAGCTTGCCTTCGGTGTCGATGATCAGCTTCAGAAAGTCGAGCACGTTGCGCGCGTACAGCGCGGAGGCGTCGGTAGCCACCATGGCCGGCAGATTCGTATAGCCCGCGATCTGCACGCCGTGCCGCAGCACGACGGCATCGGCTTCGGTCAACGGACAGTTGCCGCCGCGCCGGTCGCCGCCGCTTGCGCCTTTGCCCGCCGCGAGGTCGATGATCACCGAGCCCGGCTTCATCGCTCGGACCGTGTCATCGTTGAGCAGGGTGGGCGCGGTGCGGCCGGGGATCAACGCGGTCGTGATGATGACGTCGGCCTGTTTGGCCCGCTCATGCACCAACGCGGCCTGGCGTGCAAGCCACGAGGGCGGCATGGGCCGCGCATAGCCGCCCACGCCTTGAGCGGCCTCGCGCTCTTCATCGGTTTCGCACGGCACGTCGAGAAATTTGGCGCCCAGCGATTCGATCTGTTCCTTGACGGCGGGACGCACGTCCGATGCTTCGATCACGGCGCCAAGACGCCTGGCCGTTGCAATCGCCTGCAATCCCGCGACGCCCGCACCGAGAATGAGCACGCGCGCGGCTTTGACCGTGCCTGCGGCGGTCATCAACATGGGCACGAAGCGCTGGTACAAGCTGGCAGCCACCAGCACGGCCTTATAGCCGGCAATATTGGCTTGCGACGACAGCACGTCCATGCTTTGCGCGCGCGTCGTACGCGGAATCGATTCGAGTGCGAAAGCGGTCACGCCCGCGGCGCGAATTTTTGCGACCTGATCGGTGTCGAACGGATTGAGCATGCCGACGAGAAAAGCGTCGCGCTTCATCTGCCGAAGCTCAGTTTCTGTCGGCGCCTGCACCTTGAGGATGAGGTCGGCCGCGAATGCCTCGGCGGCTTCGACCAGCGTGGCGCCCGCCTGCGCATAGGCCGTATCGGGGAAGTGCGCGCCTTCACCTGCCGTGCGCTGGACCAGAACGATATGCCCCTGCGCGGTGAGTTTTTTGACGGTTTCCGGCGTGCCGGCGACACGCGTTTCGCCGGCGCGGCTTTCGGCAGGGATGCCGATTTTCATGAGTGTTTCCTCCTGAAGCGAATGGATGGGATGGGCGGATCGAGGTCCGCCTTTTCAATGCGGGGACGTGCGTCGACGATCGGGACGCGGCTACGCGTCCCGATGTGGTTTGGCGATGTCATGCGTGCTTCCGGCATCGAGGGACGCCGGAGAAGGATGCTTGCCGCGAATGCTAGAACTTGTGGCGCAAACCGATCGCGGCTTCGAACAGCGAGTTGAAGCCATAGAACGGCTGGTTCGAGCCGGACGCGGCGGCGAGGGTGGTCCAAGCTCCCGTCAGATGGTTGTAGTCCACGCCGACATAGACGTCGGTGCGCTTGCTCAGCAAGTAGTCGAGCGTCGGGCCGCCGGTGATGCGCGTGCCGCTCTGACCTGCGTGGTGGACGAAGTCGATATAGAACGGCAGATCGAGCACGAGCGCGGGCGTGATGGTGTACTGAAGCGCCGTGGAGAACGAGTCGTTGCGATAGTCCGCCGGATAGACGTGGCTGTAGATATACGAGGCGTACACCTTCGCCGGGCCGAATTTATAGGTCGCGCCCGCCGTGAAGATCTTTTGCGAGCTGTCGGGAATCGTCACGCCGAAATAGCTGCTGCCGTAAGCGGTCGTCGAAGGATTCAGGCCGCCGATGTTGTTGACGATCTGATAAGCCGCGCCGACGCTCAACGGACCGTTGTCATAGGAAAGGCTCACGGCCGGCGACGAGTTCTGATGAATACTGCCCGCTGTCTGGCCGAACGTGTACGCGCCCTTGAGGGTGAAGCCGGCAAGCGTCGGCGACGTATAGCGCACCGTATTGTCGAGACGTCCGCCGCCCGTTAGGCCCGCGCCCTGAAAGCCGACCGTGCCGGTGTAATTGGCGAATGCATAGATATCGTGCATCCAGCCCATTTCGTGCACGAGGGTGTATTGGCGGCCGGCCGTCACCGTGCCGTACGGTGTGCTGAGCCCGACCATCGCGGTACGGCCGAACAGGCGCGCCGCGCCCGACGGCGTGGATTGCTGCGTCACGCCGGTATTCGGCGTAAAGCCGCCTTCGAGTTGGAAAATGGCGGCCATGCCGCCGCCGAGATCTTCGGTTCCCTGCAGGCCCCAGCGGCTTCCCTGAATCTCGCCGCCGCTACCCATCGTGAAAAGCTTCCCGCCGGATTTGTTCTGGTGGGTGTCGTAGCGCACGGCTTCGTCGATGATGCCGTAGAGAGTCACGCTCGATTGCGCGTGCGCGATACCGGAGAGGGCCAGTCCAAATCCAGTTAGTATGCCTAAAGTATGCTTTTTCACGAATAGATCCCCTTGCAGATTGACGAAAGATGGAAAGCTCCAAACCGACTGCCGCATCCTGTCGGCGCGGCATGTCTTTTTACTGAGCGACGCCGCCGTGCAGGGCGGCGTCGCCGTACTCTCAGTTCAAAGCGGCGACTGCGGCGGCGATCTTCCTGCAGCCTTCTTCGATGATCTCAATGCTCGTGGCGATCGACATCCGGAAGAAAGGAGAGACGCCATAGGCCGAACCGGCAACCAGTGCGACGCCCGCGTGCTCCAGCAGATACAGCACCACGTCGACGTCGCCTTCGAGGCGCTTGCCCTGCGGCGTGGCGCGGCCGATCATGCCGCTGCAGTTCACATACAGATAGAAGGCGCCGCCGGGCGTCTTGCAACTGATGCCGGGAATCGCGTTGAGCGCTTCGAGCGCGTGGTCGCGCCGTTCGCGGTAGGTCCGCACGGACTGCCGCACGAAGCTCTGGTCGCCGGTGAGCGCGGCGAGCGCCGCGGCCTGGCTGATCGAGCTGGCGTTGCTGGTGGATTGCGACTGGAGCGTGTCCATCGCGCCGATCAGATCGGCGGGGCCGGCGGCGTAGCCGATGCGCCAGCCGGTCATCGCGTAAGTCTTCGACACGCCGTTGACGACCAGCGTGCGCGAACCGAGTTCAGGTTCGATCGAGAGTAGATGCTGCGACGCTTCACCTTCGAAGCGGATGTGCTCGTAGATGTCGTCCATCATCACCAGCACGTGCGGGTGACGCAGCAGCACGTCCGCTAAAGCGCGCAGTTCTTCGGCGGTGTAGGTCGCGCCAGTGGGGTTGGTCGGCGAATTGATGATCAGCCAGCGCGTGCGCGGCGTGATTGCTGCCTCGAGAGTGGCGGCCGTGAGCTTGAAACTGTCGGCCTCGGTGCAGGGCACGACAACCGGCACGCCGTCGCAGGCGAGCGCCATGTCCGGGTACGACACCCAGTACGGCGCGGGAATCAGGACTTCGTCGCCGGCTTCCACGGTCACGGCGAGCGCGTTGAAGATCGCGTGCTTGGCGCCGCACGTCACGATGATGTGCTTCGGATCGTATGAAAGCCCGTTCTCGCGTTGCAGCTTCGCGGCGATGGCGGCGCGCAACGCAGGCGTGCCGGCCGTTTGCGTATAGCGTGTCTCGCCATGCTCCATCGCTTCGAAAGCGGCCTGGCGAATGTGCGCAGGCGTGTCGAAGTCGGGTTCGCCGACCACGAGGTTGACGATGGTCTTGCCCTGCCGCCGCAGTTCCGCGGCGCGGTCGGCCGCGGCGCTGCTCGGCGAAGGTTTGATTCGCTGGACGCGGGCGGCGATGCGCGATGCACTCACACTTGACTCCTCAACAGCATTTAACGAGCCTTCACATTAAGCGTGAGAAAAAGTTCAAGCCAAGACGTCTTTCCGCTGGGGCAATAACATCCGCTTATGACAAGCCGACACGCGCGCGAGTCCGGCTCCGATAGCCGTGGTCCATGCGGGAATACGCTGACAGAGCGCCTTTCCCGGCCTGCAGAAGCGAGCGAGGCGTTTTTTAGGCACTGTGCGGCGCGCTGCGCTTGCCCTATCATTGTTGCCATCCCCCAACATCCGAGACGCGACTACCGTGAACCTGCGGCGTTTGAAGTACTTCGTGAAGATCGTCGATATCGGCAGCCTGACTCAGGCCGCCGAAGTGCTTCATATCGCCCAGCCGGCGCTGAGCCAGCAGCTGATCACGCTCGAGGACGAGTTCCAGCAGCAACTGCTGGTGCGCACGAAACGCGGCGTCACCGCCACCGAGGCAGGGGCTACGTTGTATCGGCACGCGCAACTGATCCTGCGCCAGTACGAACAGGCGCAGGCCGACGTGAAAAGCGCGGGCCAGACGCTCTCTGGCCAGGTTTCGGTGGGGCTCGCGCCCGGCACCGGGGCCTCGGCGCTCTCGTTGCCTTTGCTGCGCACAGTGCGCGCGCGGCATCCGGACATCCTGCTGTACATCAACGAGAACTTCGGCACGACGCTGAGCGAACTGATCATGAACGGCCGCATGGACATGGCCGTGCTGTATGGCGACAAGCCCGTGCACGGCCTGTCGTTCCAGCTTCTGATGAACGAGGAATTGTTCCTTGTCGCGCCGCGCAGCATGGGCATCACGCAGGAGCAGATCGGCGTGACCGAATTGCGCGACGTGCCTTTGCTGCTGCCGCGTCCGTACAACTATCTGCGCAAATATGTCGACGAAGGCTTCGCGCGCGTGCAGATGATCCCGAAAGTGGTGGCCGAAATCGAATCGGCTTCGACGCTCTCGGCGGCGGTGAGCGCGGGTATCGGCGCGACGATCCTGCCCGATTCCACCGCGCGCGTGGTCGCGGTAGCGGGCGATATCGTGCAGTGCCGGATCGTTTCGCCTGTCATCAAGATTCCGCTCTCGGTCTGTCTGTCCGACCATCTGCCGCTTTCCGAGCCGGCCGCGGCGGTCAAGGACATTCTGCTGGAACTGGCGGGCGACCTCGCGCTCGACGTGCGCTTCGAGCCCGGCGCCGATACCGCCGATACATAAGCGCGCCTTATCGCTACAAAGCCAAACCGTCTTGGCGCAATTTTTATGTGACGGATACATTGAGTCCATCGTCGATCGCCCGGCTTGCAGTGAGCCGGCGCGCATCCAACCGGCTACGGACTCAGTGATGGATCTCCAGAAGATTAAGGCGCTTATCGACCTGTTGGCGGAATCGCCGCTTGCCAGGCTCGAAGTCATCGAGGGCGAGGAACGGGTCAAGCTCGTGAAGGCGAAACGGCGCACCAGGCAGGCCGCTGCGCCAGCGGGCGAGCAAGCTGCGGCCATGGCAGTAACCCAAAGCACCCAAACCGCCCAAGGCACGCAATCCCCGCATGCCGCATCCGCTCGATCCGCCGACACCGGCACACTGCGCGAAATCCCCGCGGCGTCCGCCGCTTCCGCAACCGCGAAGGAACCGCAACTCGTTCGCGCGCCCATGTTCGGCGTGGTTCATCTGACACCGGCACCAGACGAGTCGCCCTTCGTGAATGCCGGCGACACGATCGAAGAAGGGCAATTGCTCTGCACGATCGAAGCGATGAAAATGTTCAACGCGATCGAGTCCGAGTTCAGCGGCGCTGTTCTGGAGATTCTCGTGACGCCAGGCAGCGAGGTCGAATCCGGCCAGCCGCTGTTCCGGATCGGCTGACCCATCATGTTCAATAAAGTACTGATCGCCAACCGTGGCGAGATCGCGCTTCGAATCCAGCGTGCCTGCCGCGAACTGGGTCTGCAAACCGTCGCCGTGCATTCGGAGGCCGACGCCGACGCTCGCTACGTGCGTCTCGCCGACGAGGCGCTGTGCATCGGCCCGGCGTCGCCGGGGCAAAGTTATCTGAACCGGACTGCGATCCTGTTCGCCGCGCACGTGAGCGGCGCGCAAGCCATTCATCCTGGTTACGGTTTCCTGTCGGAGAACGCGGACTTCGCCGCGCAGGTCGAGGCCGCAGGCATGGCCTTCATCGGCCCTGAACCCACTTCGATTCGCACCATGGGCGACAAGGTCGCGGCCAAGCGCGCCATGCGCGCGGCCGGCGTGCCTTGCGTGCCCGGCCCGGACGGCGGCTTGCCCGACGACCCCGCCGAGATCCTGCGCGTCGCCGCAGAAATCGGCTATCCGGTGATCGTCAAGGCAGCGGGCGGCGGCGGCGGACGCGGCATGCGCGTCGTGCCCGGTCCCGAACAACTGCTCGAAGCGGTCTCTGTGACGCGTGAAGAAGCGCGCCGCGCCTTCGGCAAGCCCGAACTTTACGTCGAGAAGTTTCTCGAGCATCCGCGTCACGTCGAAATACAGGTTTTGTGCGATACGCACGGCAATGCGCTGTGGCTGGGTTCGCGAGACTGTTCACTGCAGCGGCGTCATCAGAAGATATTGGAAGAAGCGCCCGCGCCCGGCATCGATCCGGACTTGATCCGGCAAGTGGGCGAGCGCTGTGTCGAGGCCTGCCGGCAGACCAACTACCGCGGCGCGGGCACCTTCGAATTCCTGTTCGAGAACGATCAGTTCTTCTTCATTGAAATGAATACGCGCTTGCAGGTCGAGCATCCCGTGACGGAAATGACATCCGGTATCGACATCGTGCGAGAACAGATTCGCATCGCCCAAGGGCACGCGTTGACCATTCGCCAGTCGGACATTCGCACGCAGGGCCACGCGTTGGAATGCCGGATCAATGCCGAAGACCCATTCACCTTCGTGCCGTGTCCGGGGAAGATTTCCGTGTGGGAAGTGCCGGGCGGCAACGGCGTGCGAGTGGACTCGCATATGAGCGGCGGCGCTGTCGTACCGCCTTATTACGACTCGCTGATCGCCAAGGTGATCACGCATGGCGCAAGCCGCGACGAGGCGCTGGCGCGCATGCGCCTGGCCCTCTCGGAGATGCGCATCGAAGGCATTCACACCAACGTGCCGTTGCATCGGGCCATGCTCGAAGATGAAGGATTCGCCGCAGGCGGGGTCGACATTCATCATCTGGAGCGCTGGCTCGCCAGGAGGAAACAGACATGACGCTGACCGTTGAACAGGCGTCGATCGCATACGCGGACGTCGTCGAACGGCTACGACCGGATTCACACAGGACTGCCCTTGCAATGAAACAGGACGAATCGGAGCAGTTGCTTCGCATCAGCATGCTGGGCACCACGGCGATGCTGTTCGAAGCACCGGGCGCACTCGATCTGCATGCGCAGCGCCGCGTCTGGGCGCTCGCGCGCGAGGTCGAAACATGGCCGGGCGTGCGTGAAGCGGTGCCCGGGGTGACGAATCTGATGCTGACGTTTTTCACGCCGCCGGCGGACCTGGATTCGCTCGACGCCGCATTGCGCGACGCGTGGGCCGCGGCCGGCGAATTGCAGATCGACGGCCGCGTCGTGGAACTGCCGGTGGAGTACGGCGGCGAGTTCGGGCCGCATCTGCAGGACGTCGTGAATCACACAGGGCTTTCCGTCGATGAAGTCGTGCAACTGCACTGCGCGCCGCTCTATACCGTCTATGCGCTCGGCAGCCATCCAGGTTATTGCTATCTCGGCGGCATGGATCCGCGTATCGCCACGCCGCGCCGCAAGGTGCCGGTGCTGGGCTTGCCCGGCGGCGCGGTGTCGATCGGCGGTGTGCAGACGGGTGTGTCGGCATCCGCGGGACCGAGCGGCTGGAACACCATCGGCCATACGTCGATGTCGTTTTTCGACCCGGCGCGCGAGAACCCGGCGACGCTCGCACCAGGCGACATGATCCGTTTTCGCGTCGAGAGGATTGTTCCATGATCGAGATACTGTCTTCGTCCGCGCTCGCGACCGTGCAGGACCAGGGGCGCGAAGGCTATCTGCGCTACGGCGTCGGCACGGCCGGCGCGATGGACCGGCTCGCGCTTGCGGTCGGCAACCTGTTGCTCGGTAATCCGGACGACGCGGCCGGCATCGAGATTCCAATGTTCCCGTTTCGCATCCGCTTTCTCGAAGACCTTGCATTTGCCATTACAGGCGCCGATTGCGCGGCGCGCCTGGGTGAGCGGCCGGTGTTGCCGTGGTGGACAGTGCAGGCCAAACAGGGGGACGTGCTGACGATCGGCGTGCCGGCCAGCGGCACGCGTTGTTATCTCTCGCTTGCCGGCGGCGTGGATGTGCCGGTGGTGCTCGGCTCGCGCAGCACGCAGTTGCGTGGTCAGTTCGGCGGCTACAACGGTCGTCAGTTGCAGAAAGGCGATGTGCTGAATGCGGTGGAACCGGCCGGGCGTGCTGTGTCGCAAGAGGCCGTACACGCTGCCGGATTCGGCACCGTGCCGCCGGAGTACTCGTTGCCGGCGCCGTTGTCCGTTCCCGCAGCCGAGCCGGGCGAAACAGCGGTCCGCGTGCTGCCCGCCGCCGAATACGACTGCTATGAGCCGCAATCGCTAGAGGCTTTCTGGCGTGACGGCTGGAAAGTGACGCCGCAGAGCGATCGCTACGGGTATCGCCTCGCCGGTCCGTCGTTGGTCGCGACGCATGCGATCGAGAAACGTTCGCATGGCATCGTGCCGGGCGTGATTCAGGTGCCGCATAGCGGCCAGCCGATCATTCAGCTGCGGGATGCGCAGCCTTCGGGTGGTTATCCGAAGATCGGCACGGTGATCGAAGCGGATTTGTGGCGGCTCGCGCAGGCGCGCATCGGTACGAAGATTCGCTTCGTTCAGACGACCTATCCGGAGGCCGTCGCGGCACTGGATGAACTGAACGCCTATCTCGTCAAAGTGCGCAATCTCGTTGAGCTCTTTCGTCCTTCCCGACACTGAAACATGACCCAAAATAACGAAGTGGATATCGGCGAACTTCGGCAGATCACGTCGTGGCTGGCAGCGGTCGGTGTCGAGTTCATCGAAATCAGCAAACCCGGGACGAGAGTTCGTTTGACGCTGGAGCAGGCCGCGTGTGCGGCCGATGCGAGCGCGACGCAGCAGGTCGTTGCGCGTGCGGTTTCAGCCGCGGCAAACGCGGGCGGATCGAACAGCGCGCAGTCGCAAACCGTCAGCGTGAGCGCCAGTTCCGCAGGCATCTTTCTGACGATGCATCCGGCGCGTTCGACGCCCCTGGTCGAAGCGGGCGCTCAGGTGAAACCGGGCGACATCGTCGGCTTGCTTCAGATCGCGCAGTTGTGTGTTCCGGTGACGGCGCCGATCGACGGCGTGGTGACGCGCACGCTTGCCGCGCACGGAACGACGGTCGGATATGGAACCCCCTTGCTCGAGCTCTCGCCCGCGGCGTAGCGCAATCAAAGTATGGAGTGTGAATGGTGGAAATCGACCTGAACGCGGACCTCGGTGAAGGCTTCGGACCGTACACGATGGGCGAGGACGAAGCGATGCTCGACATCGTGTCGTCGGCCAACGTCGCGTGCGGCTATCACGCGGGCGATCCCGTGATTATGGACAAGACCGTGCGGATGGCGTTGGCGCGCCAGATCGACGTCGGCGCGCACGTGGGTTTTCCCGACCTGATGGGGTTCGGCCGAAGGCAGATTCAGGCCGATCCGCTGGAACTGGCGAACTATGTGGTGTATCAGATGGGCGCGCTCGCCGGCATTGCAAAAGCGGCGGGGCATCGCGTCACGCACATGAGCTTTCACGGCGCGCTGGGCAACATGGCCGCGGCGTCGTATGAACTGGCCGAGCCGCTGGTGCGGGCGGTCGCCGAGTTCGACCGCGACGTGATCATCAGCGTCTCGACGAACACGGAGATCGAGCGGGCCGCCGATCGCATCGGCGTTCGCACGGCCAAAACGTTTCTCGCCGACCGTGCGTACGACGACCAGGGCGCGCTGGTGTCGCGTAAGCTCGAGGGCGCGGTCATCAAGGACCGCGCGGCCGTGCTGGCGCGTGTCAAGGCATTGCTCGAAGAAGGCAGTATCACGACCATTACCGGCAACAAGCTCAAGATGCCGGTCCAATCGATCCTGCTGCACGGCGACACGCCGGGCGCCGTCGAACTCGCGCGCACGGTGCGCGACGTGATCGAAGCGGCGGGCGGCCGGGTGGTGCCGGTGTCGAAGCTCGTGCGCTAGGCGGCGCGTGGCCGGCTTATGCGAGCCCGCTCGTCGGCCAACCATAAGCCGGCCTTATCGCGGCAAAGCCAATCCGTCTTTGCTCCGTGTTTTCACGGCATATACATTAGTAACAGGCCTGCCGCACGCCTCGAAGGCGCGGCATTTCAGAACTACAGACAGAGGTCATTCATGCCGTTTTCAGACTATAAGACCGCGCTGGTGACGGGCGCTTCGACAGGGATGGGTGCTGCGATCGTCGAGCGCTTCCGCCGTGAAGGACTCGAAGTGCATGCGCTTGCCCGCAACGCCGATCGTCTGAATGAACTGGCGGAACGCACCGGTTGCATTCCGCATGCGATCGACGTGCGCGATCTGGAAGCACTGACGAAACTCACGCAGGAAGTGCCGTTCGATATCGTCGTGAACAATGCCGGCGTATCGACCAGGGGTTCGATCCTGGATGCCGGTGCCGACGACATCGATTTGCAGGTGGAAGTGAACCTGCAAGCTGTCCTGCATCTAGTGCGCCTCACCATGCCGGGCATGGTCGAGCGCGATCGCGGCCATATCGTCAACATCAGCTCGATCGCGGGCATCTACACGTTCAACGGCAACTCCATTTATAGCGCCACGAAGGCCGGCATTCACGCGCTGTCGCGCCAGTTGCGCGTCGATGCGACCGGCAGGCGCGTGCGCGTGACGGAGATCTGCCCGGGCCGTGTCGCTACCGATATCTTTGGCCACGTGCATGGCGATATCGAAGAAGCGCGCAAGAAGTTTATCGATGGTTTCGAGCTGCCGCTGCCGTCCGATATCGCCGACGCCATCGCCTTCGCGATCGCCGCGCCGCTGGCGGTGAACATCAGCAATATGGAAATCCTGCCCACGCTGCAGGTGCCGGGTGGGCTGACGACGATCAAACGCGATCCGGCCGGTAACGACGCTTAAGTCTACGCCTGTGTTTTTACGCGCGAGATTGGCGGCGCTGTCTTTGCTGCCGGCGGCGCGCGGCCGGATCCTGAGCGCGCGAGCACGCCCAACCTTCATGCCGACGTCGCGGCGTTTGCATTGCATTCGCGAGATATCGAGCGCGCTGACCCACGAGGTCGCCGCGCCCGGCGAAACCCATTACGGCTCTCGCGCGGCCAACGGCCCATGCGTAAGAGACATCACCCGAGTTCAATAAGGAGGTTTTCCATGCGTGCATCGGTACTGGTTACCCGTGCGTCATTTCCGGACATCGTCGATCGCCTGCGCGCGAACTTCGACGTGACCGACAACCCGGAAGATACGATCTGGACGCAGCAGGAACTGATCGCCCGATTGCAAGGGAAAACGGGCGCCATGACCGCGGGCAGCGACCGGATCGACGCCACCTTGCTCGACGCCTGCCCGCAACTCAAGGCGGTCTGCAATATCGGCGTCGGCTACAACAACGTCGACGTAGAGGCTTGTACCGCGCGCGGCGTGCTGGTGACGAATACGCCCGACGTGCTTACGGACACCACCGCCGACTTCGGCTTCGCGCTGATGATGGCAACGGCGCGGCGCATCACCGAGTCGGAACGCTTCCTGCGCGCCGGTGAATGGATCAAGACCGGGCGCTACGACATGTTCGTCGGCGGCGACGTGCATGGATCGACGCTCGGCATTCTCGGCATGGGCCGCATCGGTCAGGCCATCGCACGACGCGGCGCATTCGGTTTCGACATGCGCGTGATCTATCACAACCGCTCGCAACTGGCTCCCGAGGTCGAGGCGAGTTGCAAGGCCCGCTACGTCGACAAGGAGACACTGCTGCGCGAGTCCGATCATCTGATCGTAGTGGTGCCGTACTCCGCGAGCTCGCATCATGCGATCGGCGCGGTGGAGCTCAAGCAGATGAAGTCATCGGCCACGCTGACCAATATCGCCCGCGGCGGCGTGGTGGACGACGCGGCTCTGGCCGTGGCGCTTCAAGAAGGCAGCATCGCGGCGGCCGGTCTGGACGTATTCGAAGGCGAGCCGGTGGTTTGCCCGGCGCTGCTCGCGCAAAAGAACGTGGTGCTGACACCGCACATCGGCAGCGCGTCCGTCAGCACGCGGCGCGCGATGGCTTCGCTTTGCGCAGACAATTTGCTCGCCGCGCTGGGCATTGGCGCCTCGGCCGGCAAGCCGCCGACGCCGGTGAATCCGCAAGTGCTGGCTCGCCCAAGCGCGGCTGCCTGAGCGAAGACCGGCGCGCCAAGGCGCGCCTGCGCCGTTTCACGAGAAATGTGCGCGCCTGAAAAAAGGCGCGCATCCACTGATGAGGCGTCCGAAGAGGCGCTGCATACAGGAGACAAACACCATGCAACTGCACACCTGTTCCCCTGCCGGAAACCCTCCCGTTTCATCATTCCCGAAACTTATTGCGCCAGAAGAAAGGCCTCTGCAACGCCCTTTTTTTGCGAGCTAGTATCAATTCAACACGAGAGTCGACGGCGACTCTCGCAGGAATAGCGATGCCGCCGCAGGTCGACTCAGACCGGGGTCATTGCTTCGATCCGAGCCATTGGGATGGGCAACATGAAACTTCATTTTGATCTGGCGACAGTGCTGCAAGGCGACTACGGCGCGCTGTTTCTTCACGGGATCGAGCTCACACTCGCGATGGCCGCGTTGGCGTGGGCGCTCTCGCTGGTGGTGGGCATTCTTCTCACGCTGATTCGCCTCACCAACAATCGTATCGCCACGGCCTTCGTCGCGACGTTCGTTGCCTACCATCGCAATGTGCCGATGCTGGTCCAGATCCTGTTCTGGTACTTCGGCATTTCGAACATCTTGCCGGACTCGCTGCAAACGGTGCTGAATCACTACAATGGTCAGTTCATCTTCGCGGTCATCGCGATCGGTTTGTGCAGTGCGGCTTATCTCGCCGAAGACATTCGCAGCGGCCTGCGCGCGATTTCCTACGGTCAGTACGAAGCCTCGCGCGCGCTGGGTTTGAACTTCCTGAATGGCATGCGCTTCGTGATTCTGCCGCAAGCGCTGCGCAACGCGATTCCGCCGATGGTCAATCACGCGGTCCTGCTGTTCAAGAACACGAGTCTCGCCATGGCGATCGGCGCCGCGGAGCTGACGTACGTGACCCGGCAGATCGAGAACGAAACCTTCCTGTCCTTCGAATCGTATTTCGTCGCCACCGTGGTGTATCTCGGGTTGTCGCTCGTCATCATGCTGGGCGGCGCGAGAATCGCGATGCACTACCGCATTCCGGGAGTGAAGTGACATGTTCGACATCCTGCGCGACAACTGGACACTGCTGCTCATCGGGCAGTATCCGCATGGGCCGTTAGGCGGCATCGTGCTGACGATACTGCTGTCGCTGTCGGCACTTGTGATTGCCTTTCCGTTGGGGATTCTGGTTGCCCTGGCGCGTATCAGCCCGTTGCGCTTTCTGCGGGCGCCGGCCACCGGACTCGTCTACATGGTGCGCGGCATTCCGCTGCTGATGGTGATCTTCTGGGTGTACTTTCTCGTGCCCGTGCTGACCGGCTATCCGGTCACCGGATTCGTCACGATGCTGTGCGCGCTGGTGATCTACGACTCCGCGTATCTCGGCGAGATCATTCGCGCGGGCATCGAGGGATTGCCGAAAGGGCAGGCCGAAGCGTCGCGTGCGCTCGGCATGAGCTACATGAAGACCATGCGCGCGGTCATCCTGCCGCAAGCGCTCTACAACGTGGTGCCGAGCATGGTCACGCAGTTCGTGTCGACCATCAAGGAGACTTCGCTCGGCTACATCATCAACGTGCAGGAGATCTCCTTCGCGGCGGATCAGATCAACAACCGGCTGCTGACGAAGCCGTTTCCGGTGTACCTGATTCTCGCCTTGAGCTACTTCGCCCTCTGTTATGCGCTGACGCAGTTGGCGCAGTACCTGGAGCGGCGCGTGACACGCAAGCGTGCCGGCGTCGTGGCGAAGACCCGCAAGGCCGACGCCGTCGCGCTGGCCGATCCGCTGCCCACCGAGAACTAGGCGTTCAATCATTTCGAGGTAATTCGCATGATCAAGTTTTCCAGCGTCGACAAATGGTACGGCGAATATCACGCTCTCGTGGACGTGAACGCCGAGGTTCGCCAAGGCGAGGTGGTGGTGGTGTGCGGGCCGTCGGGTTCCGGCAAGTCAACCTTGATTCGCACCGTCAACCGGCTCGAGGAGATCAACCGTGGCCAGATTTTTTTCGATGGTCAGGACATTCATGACAAGAAGCTGGGTCTCAATGCATACCGCAGCCGGGTCGGCTTCGTGTTCCAGCAGTTCAACCTGTTTCCGCATCTGTCCGTGCTCGACAACATTACGCTGTCGCCGATGCGCGTGAACGGCCTCAAGCGAGCGGAAGCGGAACGCAAGGCGGCGGATTTGCTGTCGCGCGTGGGTCTGTCGAACAAGGCCAAGGCGTTCCCGCCGCAGTTGTCCGGCGGCCAGCAGCAACGTGTCGCGATTGCACGAGCACTGGCGATGGACCCGCCGGCCATGCTGTTTGATGAACCAACCAGCGCGCTCGACCCTGAAATGGTCGGCGAAGTGCTGAATGTGATGAAGAGTCTCGCGCAGGAAGGCATGACGATGATGTGCGTCACGCATGAGATGGGCTTTGCGCGTGAAGTCGCCGATCGCGTGTGGTTCATGGATGCAGGGAAGATTCTCGAAACGGCGGAGCCGGAAGAGTTCTTTTTGCGTCCCAAGCACGAGCGCGCGCAACGATTCCTATCCGACCTTCGTACGCATTGAGGCGAGAGGTTCGCCACGGTAGTTCAGATTGCCCACCTTCCATCAGCAATGGGTTGCTTTACACATACACTTCAGGAGCATCACGATGCAGGTAAAGAAAATTTTCTCGGGGATGTTGGTGTTTGGCGGTGCGCTCGCGTCGATTGCCCCGGCCCACGCCGATCAATTGGCGGACATCAAGAGTCACGGCGAATTGAGTTGCGGCGTGTATTCGAATGTCGAGCCGTTCTCGTATCCGAATGCGCAGACGCGTCAGCTCGAAGGCATGGACGTGGACCTCTGCAACGCCGTGGCGAAGCAACTGGGCGTGAAGGCGAAGCTGGAGCCGTTGGCGGTGGAAGCACGCATTCCGCAATTGAAGCTCGGACGTGTCGACATCGTGGTGGCGAACCTGGCGTACACGAAAACCCGCGCCACGCAGATTGCCTTCAGCGATTCGTACTATTCCACCAAAGAAGTTCTGGTTGTGAAGAAGGCCGACGCCAGCAAGAAACTGGCTGATTTCACGGGGCAAAAGATCAGCGCCGCCGACGGCTCGACATCCGCGCAGTCGATTCCGATTTCGATCAAGGATGGCCAGGCGGTCACTTTCCACGATACCAGTTCCGCTTTTCTCGCACTTGAGCAGAACAAGGTGAAGGGCTTCGTGACCAATCAGATGACCGCCACGAAGATCGCGAAGCAGGTGGACGGCACGGACGGCGCGGTGGCGATCGCGTCGGAGCCGATGCTGGTCGAGCCGATCGCGGTGGGCTTGCGGCAGAACGAGCCGGCCATGCTGGGTGCGGTCAACAAGGCGCTCGCTACGCTGGAACAGAACGGCGAGATGAGCATGATCTTCAATAAGTGGCTCGGACCGAAGACGCCTTACGGTCTGACTCGCACAGACAAGGTCACGCCGATCAACCAGCTCAAGTTCACACCGGTGTCCTGAAGCGGTAAGCGTGCGACGCAGCGGTGCGCGTTGAGCGGCGCACCGTGCCTGTCGAATGGCCGGCGCGATCCCGCCGATCGATTGCCGGAACAACGTGGCTGGATTGTGCAACGTGACAGACAAGATAGTGGTGATGGGCGTGTCGGGCTCGGGCAAGTCGACGCTCGCGCGCGAATTGGCGCTTGCGCTGGCGGGCGTTTTCATCGAAGGGGACGAGCACCATTCGGCGCAAAGCCGCGACAAGATGTGCCGCGGGATCGCCTTGTGCGACGGCGACCGCGAGCCATGGCTGGATCGTCTCGGCGCGAAAATGGACGAGAGTCGAGGCGCCGCCGTGCTGTCATGTTCGGCATTGAAGCGGGGCTACCGTAAGCGGTTGCGCGCGCGTGTCGCCGGGCTGCGCTTCGTATTTCTCGACATTCCCTTGTCGGTTGCGATTGCGCGCGTGGCGGGACGGGCCGATCATGAGTTTCCCGCAACGCTGGTCGCGGATCAGTTCGATACGCTCGAGCCGCCGGTGGGCGAGGCGGGTGTGCTGCATCTTTGCGCGTCACGAGACAGCGCTTGCAACCTGAGAGAGGTCATGCAATGGTTAAGCAGGCCCGCCGAGGCGTCATGGGAATCGGAAGACTAGAATCAAGGAGAGGTTGAGTTGAACAGCAATCTGAACATGTTCGATCTGTCGGGGCGCCGTGCGCTCATCACGGGATCGAGTACCGGAATCGGTTACGCGCTCGCAAAAGGACTAGCCGGCGCGGGCGCCGAAATCATTCTGAACGGTCGCAGCGCGGCGCGCCTCGCCGAGGCGGTCAGCCGTTTGCGTGACGAGGGCGCCACTGTCCACGCCGCGAGTTTCGACGTGACATCGGCAGATGACGTGGAAAATGCGATCGTCAATATCGAGCGCGACATCGGCGCAATCGACATTCTCGTCAACAATGCGGGCATGCAGCGTCGCGCGCCGCTCGAACAGTTTTCCCACGAGCAGTGGCAGGAACTGATGAAGACCAACATCGACAGCGTGTTCCTGGTCGGGCAGGCCGTGGCGCGGCATATGATCGGGCGGCAACGCGGCAAGATCATCAACATCTGTTCGGTGCAAAGCGAACTGGGCCGTCCCAACATTGCCGCCTACACCGCGAGCAAGGGCGCCGTGAAGATGCTGACGAAAGGCATGGCAATCGACTGGGGCCAGCACGGCATCCAGGTGAATGGTCTCGGGCCGGGCTACTTCAAGACCGAGTTGACCGAGGCGCTCGTCAAGGACGAGACCTTCAGCAAGTGGCTGATTGGACGCACGCCGTCGCGGCGTTGGGGCGATGTGGAAGATCTCGTCGGCGCCGCGGTCTTCCTGGCGAGCAACGCTTCGAACTTCGTCAACGGCCACATTCTTTACGTGGACGGCGGCGTGACCGCCACACTGTAGTCCGTCGTCGAGGCATCGCGCCGCGAGATTATCTCGCGGCCGGTCCCGTCGATTGCCTGAGCTGAAACAACGCATGCACCTCGTGCCCGTGCAGCGGACGCTTACCGTCGAGCGTGTCGAGCAGATACTGCGCGGCAAGCCGTCCGATCTCGTAGGTGTCGACGCGCATCGTGGTCAGCGCGGGGCGGATTTCCTGCGCCATTTCCAGGTCGTCGAATCCGGTGACGGACAATTCGCCCGGAATCGCAATGCCCAGTTCCTCGGCCTCGCGCAATACGCCCAGCGCGATATGGTCGTTGCCGCAGACGATCGCGGTGGGGCGCTCGCCCGACGCTTGCCAGATCGTGCGCAGACTGCGCCGCCCAAATCGCATTGTCGATTCGCCTTCAAACATATGCCCCGGCCGGACCGCGAGGCCGTGACGTTCGAGTGTCGCGCGAATGCCCGCGACGCGTGCCTGCACACGGTCGTTGTCGCGCGTCGGCTGGATGCAGACCGCGAACGCGCGGTGCCCGAGGCCGATCAGATGTTCGGTGATCTCCGCATAGGCCGCATGATTGTCGAAGCCGATGCAGGTGTGCGGACTGTCCTTGCGATACGCGTACGTGACCGCGTACGGCACGCGGTAGAGCCGCAACGCATCGAAGAGTTCGGCCGGATGCGCCTCGCCTACCACGGCCATTGCTTCCACGCCGCGCGCCAGCATCGCGCGCACCTGCGTGAGCGCCTGCGCGGGGTCGTAATTCGAGCAGCCGAGCACCAGCGTGATGCCGCGCGCCGCGAACGCCGCCTGCATGCCGCTTACCTGTGACGCAAACACGCGATCATCCAGAGTCGGAATGATGATGCCGGCAATGTGGCTGCGCGTGGAGGCGAGGGCGCGGCCCGCCGCATTCGGAAACCAGTTGAGTGTGAGCGCGGCATGCTCGACGCGCTCACGCACGTTCGCGGAGACCTTGTCCGGCTCGTTGTAGACCCGCGAGACGGTCGCCGTGGAGACGCCCGCGAGCTTGGCCACATCGGAAAGCACGCTGCGGCCCGTGCTGCGGCGAACGCGGTTCGTCTGGGTGCGGGCGGCGGCCGGCGGGTCGAGAGAGTCAGGCATCAGGTTGGAGAGCGCAGAGTGAATCGGGGAACGCCCGCCATCTTACCGCCGTGGACGCGCGTGACGGC
Source organism: Paraburkholderia dipogonis (assembly GCF_042680985.1). Lineage (NCBI taxonomy): Bacteria > Pseudomonadati > Pseudomonadota > Betaproteobacteria > Burkholderiales > Burkholderiaceae > Paraburkholderia > Paraburkholderia dipogonis. The sequence continues at coordinate 342,192 of NZ_JBHUFR010000013.1, forward strand.
TTTAGCGGATCCACCTGTGATCCGGAAATCCTCCACCGGCCCTACGCCTAGCGAACCGAGCGGTTCGCACCGAGGGCCGCGATACGGCCGCGAAAATGCTCGGTGCCGGCGACGATCTTATCGAGCACCGCGTCGAGGGCCCAGAAGCGTTCGCGCACGTCGTAGTCGATCACGCGGCAGCGAATGGAGTCGAACGTGCCGATCCGTTGATGATAGATCTTCGCGAGCGCCGGATAGCCGAGCGACTCGGAGACCGCGGCGAGCACGAGAAACGTAGCGAGTTCTTCTGCCAGAGCCGGGTCTTGCGCCGCATCGTTGCGCAGCCACTTGTACAGATCCGGATGAAAATTCGTGAACACGCCGTTGAAACCGGCGGAGCCCGCCTTCATCGCGTCCCACGCAATGGCCGCGTTGGCGTTCAGGATTTTCAGCGGCGAACCTTCGGCGAGCGCGACGCGCCGTTGGACCGTAGCGAGATCGCAGCTCACGTCTTTCAGCATGATGAAGCGGCCGGTGTCGATGCACAGCTTCAATTCATCGTCGGAGAGAAGGCGGCGGTAGGGCGCGGGGCATTCGTACAGACCGAGCGGAAGGTCGGACGGCAGGCGCGCGAGCAGTTGCCGGAGATTCGCCGTGAAGGTCTGCGTGCCTTGCTGCTTCGGGTCGAGCCGGTTCGTCACCAGCACGATGCCTTGCGCGCCGGTGGCGGCGGCGACGTTGAGTTCCTCGGCCTGCGCGTCGGGGTCGTCGCTGATATGGCCGGAGACGACGACCGGAATGCGGCCCGCCACCTTGTCGACGACGAAGCGTCCCAGCGTGCCACGCTCGGCGAGTGTCAGGAACTGCATTTCACTCGACTGCGCGACGGCGAAGAGCGCGTCCGATCCATGCGCGATATACCACTCGATCAGGCGTTCGAGTCCGGCGTAATCGATAGCGCCGGCGTCGTCGAACGGCGTCAGCATCACGGGGACGATGCCTTCGATCGACGTGGCGAATTGCTTGGAGGTGGTCATGCTCGTGATCTCCCGGAAAGGGTTCGTTGAGTCTGGCGGCGCGCGCGTTTCACGCGGGCGCTCGCACGGGTTCGGTCGGGGTGGACTGGTCTTCGATCGGCTTGCGCACCAGCAGGAGGTAGCTCATCGCGCCGATAAACGCGATGCCCGCGGCCGTCAGCAGCGCGGGGACGAACGACCAGCTCTGCGCGATATAGCCGGTCAGGATCGGGGCGAGCGCGCCGCCCAGAAAACCGCCGAAGTTCTGAATCGCGCCGAGCGAGCCGACGCGGTTCGGCGGCGCGGCGGCAGTGGCGAGCGCCCATGAACTCGCGGATGCGGCATTCGCCAGAAAGATCACCACCGAGATGCACACGATCGCGATCGTGTTGCTCTCGACGAGCGCCGCCGGAATCGTGAACGCGACCATGCCGAGCATCGCGATCACCACCGCATTGCGGCGGCTCGCGACCGGGCTCGTGCTGCGGCTCGTGATGAGATCGGAGAACCAGCCGGCCGTCAGCGAGCCCAGAAAGCCGCAGAAGAACGGTATCGATGCCGCGACGCCCGTGTGCATCAGGCTCATGTGGCGTTCCATCGTCAGATAGCCGGGCAGCCACGTGAGGTACACCCAGTTCAGGTACACCGAACCGAAGAAGCCGATCAGCATGCCCCACGTCGTGCCGTGCGAAAACAGCGAGCGCCATTCGGCGAAGGTGACCGTGGGGGCCGGCTTGCGGTCCGCTTCGTCGCCTTCGAGATAGTGCCGTTCGGTTTCGGTCATAGTCGCCTTGACGGGGTCGCGGTACACCGCGAGCCATACGAGCGCCACGACGAGACCGAGCACGCCCGTCACGATGAAGGCCCAGCGCCAGTGAAACTCCACGACGAGAACCGACAGGCACAGCGGCGCGAGCGCCGTGCCGAGCGGCGACGCCGAGTTGAAAATGCCGGTCGGCTTGCCGCGCGCGCGCAGCGGAAACCAGTTGCTGACCACGCGGGCCGCCGACGGAAACTGCGGCGCCTCGCCGATGCCCAGCACGATCCGCGCGAGGATGAACCAGCCGAAGGTCGAGACGAATCCGCCCGACGCCTGCGCGAGCGACCACACGATCAGGCCGATGCCGAGCAGCTTGCGCGGCCCGACGCGGTCGACGAGACCGCCCACCGGCAGTTGGAAGAGCGCGTAGCTCCACGAGAACGCGGAGAGCAGCAGCCCCATTTGTCCGAGCGACAGGCCGAGGTCGTGACGGATCAACGGATTGGCGACTGCGAGCGTGCCGCGGTCCAGATAGTTGACGATGCCGCTCACCATCAGCAGCGTGAGCGCCACGACCTGGGCGCGGCGGATTCTCGGTGGCGCCTGCTCGAGGCTCGGTGTTGCGCTCATGATCGTTGTCTCCGAATGTTTCGTTCTGTCACTAATGTTAGCGCTTACATCTGACGGCACTTTGCGCGAATCATGGGGTTTTTACCAGCAACCTTGCGTCACATATCCAAATGATAGCGCTTACATTTTGGGCCTTTCTTCGAAGAGATTGCAAGCGATAGCGATGCCTTGAAGGGTAAACCCCGGCGTTTGGCCGACTAATGTCACGCTGTTGAAAGCGAAGCGTCGGCTGATTGCTTCTTCGCCTGGCGCCAGACCGAATATTTCGCCGGCGCTTTCCGGGCTATGCTTATCGAGTAAGTTGTCTGCCCTGCCCGCGACACAGCCGGACGCGGCCGGTTATCGACGACGACACGCAACTTCTGACCCGACACGCGCGGAATTCAATGAAAGAGATCAGCGGTGACCCACGCAAGGCACCGGCAGCCGCGACCCGGCAGGATGATGGGCGCCTCGAGCTCCCCGCGGCCGAGCCCGATGCGCTCATGCACCTGAAGAGCTGCGCGCTCAACCTGGTCAGCGATGCTGCCTATCTGATCGACCAGAATGCATGCTTCATCTACGTCAATGAAGAGGCCTGCCGCACGCTCGGATACAGTCACGCGCAGTTGCTGCGAATGCGCGTGATGGATGTCGATCCCGAGTGGAACTTTGAACGGTGGCGCGGCGCCTGGAAAGAGCTGCGCGAGAACGGCTCGATGATGATCGAGTCGATGCAGCGCCGCCAGGACGGCACGACCTTGCCGGTGGAAATCAGCGCGAGCTATTTCGAGTACGAAGGCCAACCGTATAACCTCGCGCTCGTGCGCGATATTACCGAGCGCAAGCGCACCGAGCAGCTTCTGATCGCGCAACTGGAACTCGAGGCGCAATTCCGCCGCCTCGCGGAAAGCACGCCCGATATCATTTGCCGGTATGACCTCGACTGCCGGCTGGTTTATGCCAACTCCGGACTCGCCGCGATACTGCGCCGTCCCCTGCACGAAATGCTCGGTGCGACGCCAACCGAACACACCGCCGATCCCCAGTTCGTCGCTTATCAGAATGCGCTGGCGGCCACGCTCGAAACGGGCGCGGAACGCACGCACGAACTCACGTTGCGCGACGGCGCGAATGACGTGAGCTATCACCACGTGCGCATTCTCGCGGAGCGCGGGCTGCACGACGAGATCACGAGCGTACTGGCGCTGGGGCGCGACATTACCGAACGCAAGCAGGCGGAAGAGCGTTTGCATGCGAGCGGGCAGGCATTCCGGGCGCTGGTCGAGCATTCGCCGGACTACATTGCGCGCTTCGACCGCGAATGCCGGCGCATCTACGCCAATCCGGCGCTGCGCGCGATCCTGCCGCCGGTGGCCGACGAAGCCATGGGCACGGAAAGCGTGGACGAGTCGCCGGTGGTCGATGTGCCACGGTATCGGGACCGGCTGCGGTGCGTCCTTGAGACCGGCACGGAGCGCATGGACGAAGTGCGCTTCCGTAACGCCAACGGCGAGGTGCGCTGGGGGCACATGCGGATGGTGCCGGAGTTTGCCGCCGACGGCCAGGTCGCCACCGTGCTGGCCATCTGCCGCGACATCGACGAACTCAAGCGCAGTGAGCAACTGTTTCGCACGCTGACCGAAAACGCGCCGGAGATGATCGTTCGCTACGACCGCAACTGTCGCTACAGCTACGTCAATCCGCGGTTCGAACAGGTCAACGGGATGCGCGCGGCGGACGCCATCGATAAAGCGCCTGCCGAGCTATCGGACAGCGTAATGCCCGAGTTGCGGATGATTACCGCCACGCTGGAGCAGGTGATGGCAAGCGGCATCGGCGCGAAGGTGGATCTCACGTCGGAGAAGAACGGCAAGCCAGTGGGCTGGCACGTTAGCGCGGTGCCCGAACACGGCGCTAACGGCGACATACGCGGTGCGCTGACGATCTGGACCGATATCACCGAGCGAATGGAAGCCGAACTCCGTTTGCGCGAATCGTATGCGCTGTTGCAGGAGTTGACGTCGTTGCGCGAAACCGCGCGTGAGGAAGAGCGCAAGCGTATTGCCCGCGAGATGCACGATGAACTGGGGCAGCAACTGACGGCGCTGCGGCTTGGTGTATCGGCCATGCGAATCGAGTTCGCGCGAGACGATCCGGCGCTGGCCGGACGATTCCGGGACCTGCTGGCGCTCGCCGACGACACCATGCAGGTGGTCCGCAATGTGGTTGCATCGCTGCGTCCCGCCGCAATCGATGCCGGCATCGTCGCCGCGCTGGAGTGGCTGGCCGCCGAATTCTCGCGCGACGGCCGGGTGGCCTGCCATCTACGGATTCCTGACGATAGTCTGGTCCTCGACGAGGCGCGGGCAATCGCACTGTTTCGCATCGTGCAGGAGGCGCTAACGAATGTCGCGCGTCATGCCGCGGCGACCCAGGTCACGATTTCGCTCGAACAGACCGGCCGCTGCTGGGTCCTCGAAATAAGCGACGACGGCTGCGGCTTCGATTCGATGGCGGCGCGGATGAAGTCGTTCGGGCTGGTGGGCATGCGAGAACGCGTACTGATGTTGGGCGGCGAGATTTCGGTGCGCAGCGCGCCGGGCAGCGGCACGTCGATCACCGTGTGCATACCGGTCGACGACGCTTCATAGCAGTCGGGAACCTGATTGAACCTTCAAGGCGATTTCCGCAAATGGGCGACAAGCGCATTGATCTGCATATCGAAGCGTTCGAACCATGCGCGCGCCACTTCCAGTTGCTCATCGAGTTCCTGAAAGTGGGACTGGTGCGCTTCGGCGGCGCGCTCGGCTGCGGCGATTGCTTCAGGAGTCGTCTGCGAGCGAAACGCAAGCGCGGCGAGCGACTCGATCTCGCCGCGGTTGCTTTGACTTTGATGCATGAGTTCGGTCAGCAGCGCCTTCAACATCTGCAGCTGATCGTGCCAGTCGCTTTCCGCGCGATGCAGCGCCGCGATGAGCGGACCCGCATCGTCAGCGAGTGAGGTGTCGGATGAGGCGGAGGTGCCCTGCCGCACGTGATCCAGCACCGCGAGGCAGCCCTCGGCGCGCTCGACCAGTTGCTTCGCTTTGTCATGCGCCTGGGCCATGCGCGTCGTGAGCGCCGTGGCGCGATCGCAAAGCCGCGCCTGTAGGACGAACGTGTGCGGCTTCACCTGTCGATGTCCATGTGTAAGGTTCGTGAGTGGCGATGAATGACCCCGCTTGCCTTTGAAACGACGTCGCGCCGGGGGATTCGCGCCGTCTTTCCATGTATACGGCGGCACCCGAAGCAGCTTGATGTCAGGATTTCCTGATTTTGGCCCAGGCATTGCCCTTTCTTTGCCAACGGAAGAAAGCCGCCGCCGGCGACATCAGCTCATCCAGTACTCGTCTGGAATCCTCCGGTCCGCTTCGGAAAGGAAGGGGTTGTCGAGCGTGAAGATCAACCGGGATGCGATATCCGCGCGCGCGAGCGCATCCTGAATGTAATGATGGGTGTTGAACAGCCTCATGTATGCGCCATTGCGATACGCGGCGACGAGCCCCGCTTCGATGGTCTGTGCCAGTGCTTCATGGCCCGCTGCGACATAGAAAATGAAATCCGACCGATACTTCAGCAGCAGCCGGTTCTCGACCACGAGGTCAGGTTCCAGCTGCCGGCGTCCGTCGAGTTCGGCAAATGCTTCCACCAGGCCGCGCGGAAAAAAGTCGACGCGACCGCCTTGGGTCATCTCGAACATCGTGTCATAGGTCGAGGTCTGGACGTTCAGACCGGCTGCTTTCAGGATTTTCGTATCGATCCAGCCGAGTCCCTGGCCGCACATGAACGCTTTGAGATCGGAGAAGCGCTCGACCTTGTCGAAATCGGCTTGCCGTTCCTTGCGGATGATGAACACCCGGTGGCCAATCAGCCCACGGTGTATCGGAATCCGCACGACGTTCCGGCCGCGCTCGGCTTGCGCCTCCATGCTCGTCCAGTGCAGATTGATCATATTGTCGGCGCCGGCCAGTTCGGCGAGCGCGCGGCCGCGTTCCATTTCGATGTCGGCCGATCGCAACGTGTACGAGGCGTTGGCCGTTTTCATGGCCAGATCGAGCACGGCGAGGGCAAACGCGACTTGCACGTCGCGGGTAGGCCGGATGCGGGGATAGACGATGTCGAAATGGACGGGAGGGTCGGCAGGGGCGGCACGCGCGCGAAGCGTGCTGCCCGCCGCACTCAGCGCGGCCAGAACAAAGCGCCTGCGATGCATGGATAGTTTCTCGAAACAGCAGTGATGCGCTCAAACCGGCGCTTGTCCGCACGGGTTCTCGCCCTGTCGGTGCTTCATCGTGCCACGTCTTGCCAGTGCAGACAAACCGTGTAATCCCTTTGTCAGGACCATTCAGGATTTCCTGACGGCATATTCAGCCGATCGGAAGTGCATTTTTCCGGGCTTCCTGACTGTGTGATGCCAACGGTCTCCCTAGGATGGACTATCGAAATCGTCTATATCAGCGGACCCGTTATGAACGGTCATTCAGAAAGCCGCGAAGTCGCGGTTGAATTCCTCAACACCGCGTGCGAGCGCCTGTTCGACATCTGGTGTGAAAGCAGAAGCGTCATACCGCTCAGCTATCTGTTGCACTGCTGGCCGTTGCCGGATTGGGGGTACGCGTCCGTGAAAAAATTGTCGGACGGATTGCGCGAACTGAGGATATCGAACCCCGACGCGCTCGGCGGCCGCGTGCGGCCGATCCTCGGCGAGCTGACGTCGTGCATCGATGAGATTCTGCTGTATCCGCGAATCTGCTTGCCGCGGGCGATCAACGATTCTCCGCCTATCGAGCCGAGCCTGTACGTCATGTAGATTCACATCGGATTCGTCGGAACGCGTTCATCCGGAATGAGCGCCGGCACAGTCCAGAAAATGAGAGTGACTGGGTGGCCGGGGAAGGCAAATGTTAAATCGCCTCCCTGCCGATGCGGCGACCGATTGGTCTGGGCCGCTCGGCGGCAACGAGTGCAGAATAGACGAAACAAGAACCGTAGCACTCGCGGGGATGTATGAAGCACAACCTGTTCGACGCATGGTGGAGTTTGATCGGCAGCTTCAGGAGCAGCCTTGTATCGCGGCTTCTCGTGACCGTGCTGCTGGTCAGTTGCGTCGTCACTGTGTTATTGACCGGATTGCAGCTTTACGGCGACTACTACCGCGGCGTGGAGCAGATTGAAAATCGCCTTGCGGACATCGATCGCAGCAATCGCGACAGTCTCGCGGAAGCGCTCTGGCGTCTGGACGGTTCGCAACTGCAACTGGAGTTGAACGGCATTCTGCGTCTCGCGGACATTCGTGCCGTGGAAATTCGCGAGACGGGCAAAGCGGGGCAGTCGGCCTATGTGAGTGCCGGCCAGCGCTCGGCCGGTCCCGTCATCGCCCGCGAATTCCCGCTCTTCTACAACGTGCAGGGCAAGGAGCGCGAGATCGGCAGGCTCTACGTCGAGGCGACGCTGCTCGACCTATACCATGAGCTGACGCGTACCGCGGTGATGATCCTCGTCACTCAGGCCGCCAACACCTTTCTGATCTCGCTGTTCATCGTCTACATTCTGTCCCGTCTCGTGATGCGGCATGTCGCCGCCATCGCGCGCACGGTGGAGAGCTACGATTTCCGTGAACCGCCCAGGCCGTTCAGTCTCCAGCGGCGCAAACGGCGCGAGCCGGACGAACTGGATCGCGTGGCGGCCGCATTCAACGCGATGGGCGCGCGGCTGTACTGCGCGTATCGCGACGAACAGGACACGGCGGCCGAACGCGAAGCACGCAATCTGGCGGAAGCGGCCAACCGGGCCAAAGGCGAATTCCTGGCGAATATGAGCCATGAGCTGCGCACGCCGCTGAATGGCATTCTCGGCTACGCCCAGATCCTCGAAAGCGATGCCGCATTGAGCGAGCGGCAGCGCGAACGCGCGTCGTCCATCCGCCATAGTGGCGAACATCTGCTGACATTGATCGAAGACACGCTCGATTTCGCGAGGATCGAAGCGGGCAAGCTGCGTGTGGAAATCGGCGACGTGCCGCTGGCGGGGTTCGTCGATGTCATTCGCGACATCATCGATGTGAAAGCGGAGCAGAAGCGTCTCGACTTTATCTGCGAAATCACCGGGGATGCGCCGGTCGGCGTGCGTGCCGATGAGCGGCGCCTGCGGCAGGTCATGCTCAACCTGCTTGCCAACGCGGTGAAGTTCACTGATGCGGGCTGCGTCACCCTGCATATCTTGAGGTCCGAGTCGAACCACGTTCGTTTCGAAGTGCGCGACACGGGGATCGGCATTGGTCACAATCAGTTGAATACGATCTTCGAGCCGTTCGAGCAACTGGGCGCGGCCGAGCGGCGAGCCGGCGGGGCGGGCCTCGGTCTGGCCATCAGCCGCGAATTCGTGCGCGCGATGGGTGGCGAGATCGAGGTGGAAAGCCAGATCGGGCAGGGCAGTACCTTCCGCTTCGAACTGCCGGCAGCCAGCGTGACGCCCGTGTTGCGCAAGACGTCGGAGCCGGCGCCGCTCTCGTCCACGGCGACGGGCTATGAGGGGCCGCGCAGGAAGGTGCTGATTGTCGACGATGTCGAGATCAATCGCGCGATTGTCGTGGATCTGCTGGGCCGTCTCGGCTTCGATACCGTCGAGGCGGAAAACGGTCGCGAGGCGTTGGAGAAGGCGCAGCGCGAACGGCCGGCGCTGATTCTCACGGACATCGTGATGCCCGAGATGAACGGCTTCGACCTGACACGCAACCTGCGTCGATTGCAGGAGTTCGCCAATGTCCCCATCGTGGCCATGTCCGCCAGCCCATCCGGAGTCAACCGGGCGATGAGCATCGAAGCGGGCGTCAACGCCTTTCTGTCCAAACCGGTCGACCTCGAAGCGCTGCTGACACAGATCGCCGCTTTGCTCGGACTGAAGTGGAGCCATGCGTCGCCGCCGCTATCCACTCGCGCGGCGACGCCCGAAATCGGTCTGGCGGCCGTGCCTCGGCAACAGATGGAAGAACTGCATCATCTTGCCCGCCTTGGCGACATGCATGAGATTATCGTCTGGGCCGAGAGCGTGGCGGCGGGCGATTCACGTTATCGCTCGTTCACCGCGCAACTCTGCGCGCTCGCTCGCGACTACCAGTCGAAAGCCATTCTCCATCTGGTCGAGCGGCATCTGAATGTCGAGCCCAAGCCATGAACGAGCTGAACGTGGAGGCCAACGTGGAGGCCGGCGAACGGCCGACCATCCTGATTGCGGACGACACGCCGGCGAATTTCGGCGTGGTCGTGGAAAGCCTGACGGACCGCGGCTTTCGGGTGCTCGTTGCGCTCGACGGCGAAGAGGCGCTCGAACGCGCGCTGTTTTCCCAGCCGGACCTGATCCTGCTCGACGTGAAGATGCCTGGCATCGACGGCTTCGAGACCTGCCGGCGGCTCAAGGCCGACGCGCGCACGCGCGACATCACGGTGATTTTCATGACGTCGCTGACGGGCGCGGAAGACATGGTGGAGGGTTTCTCGGCCGGCGGCGTCGATTACGTGGCCAAGCCTGTGCGCGTCAACGAAATGATGGCGCGCATCGAAACGCATCTCGCCCTGCGCGTGATGCACAGGCAGCTCATCGTGCAGAACCGCCTGCTTCTGAAAGAGGTCGCGGTGCGCCAGCAGGCCGAGACGGAACTGTCGAGCGCGCGCGATGCGCTGGAACAGCAGGTCGAGCAGCGCACGCGGCAACTCGCGGAGTCGAACGTGCGGCTGTCCGCCCAGATCGACGAGCGCCGCCGTGCGGAAGCGAAATTGCAGGCGAGCGAAGCGCGCTTTCGCACGATTGTCGAAACCAGCCCGATCCCGCTGTGCATCACGTCGATGCCCGAAGGCGTCATCCTGTATGTGAATGAGCCGCTGCGAGAACTGTTCGGCCTCGATACCGGCATGCGCACGCTGACCAATATCGTCGACTTCTATATCGACCCCGCCGATCGTGACCGGCTCGTATCGCATCTGCGCACGGAGGGCAGTTTCAACAACAGCGAAGTCCACATGCGGCGCGTGGACGGCTCGCCGTTCTGGGCCATGGCGACCGCGCGCGTGGCGACTTTCGGCGATGCCCCGGCGATCTACGTGGGCCTCAGCGATATCACGGCGCGCAAGCGCATCGAGCAGGAGCTGTTCGAATCGCGCAATCAGTTGCGCGAATTGTCCGCGTATATGGAGGCGATTCGCGAGGAAGAGCGCAAGCGCATCGCCATGGAGATTCACGACGAACTCGGCCAGTTGCTGACCGCGTTGAAGATGGACGTGTCGCTGCTGAAGATGCGTCTCGGCAAGGATCCGGACGCGATGCGCAAAGCCGACGACATGCGCGAACTCGTCGAGAAGACAATCTGGATGGTCCGCAATGTCGCGAACCATCTGCGGCCGGTGGCGCTGAATTTCGGGGTCGTGTCGGCATTGGAGTGGCTCGTGGAGGACTTCATTCGACGCCATGGCATTCCTTGCCAGCTGCATATCAACGGAGGCGAACCGGTGCTGCCGGAGGCTTGTGCCACCGCCGTATTTCGGATTGTCCAGGCATCGCTCACCAACGTCGGGCGCCACGCGCATGCCACGCGAGCCGACGTGACGCTGACCAGCACGGCGGCGGCGCTCGACCTTCACGTGAGCGACGACGGCTGCGGTTTCGATCCCGGCATGGCGCGCACAGGTTATTCCTACGGACTGCTCGGCATGCAGGAGCGCGCGCGTCTGATCGGCGGCGCGATGACAATTGACAGTGCGCAGGGCATGGGCACCGCTATTTCCATTCACATTCCGCTTACAGGCGGGGCAGAAAATGATCGACGTCCTGATTGCTGACGACCACGCCGTGGTGCGTGGCGGCCTGAAACAGATTATCGCGACGACCACGGATATCGTCGTCGCCGCCGAAGCCACGCAAGGTTCGGAAGTGCTCGACCGGCTGCGCGCGAGGCGCTTCGACCTCGTGCTGCTGGACATGACCATGCCCGGCATCAGCGGAGTCGACCTGATCCGGCGCGTACGCGCCGAGCAGCCGCCCTTGCCGATCCTCGTGCTCAGTATCCACAACGAGGCGCAAGTCGTGTCGCGCGCGCTGCGCGCCGGCGCGACCGGCTATGTAACGAAAGACAGCGATCCGGACGTGCTGCTCGCGGCGATCCGTAAATTGGCGGGAGGCGGGCGATTCATCGATCCGAAACTGGTCGACGCCATGGTCTTCGAAACGCATTCCGGCGATGCGCCGCCGCATGAGGTGTTGTCCGACCGTGAATTTCAGGTATTACGGATGCTGGCGGCCGGTCAAAGCATCAACGAGATTGCCGAATCGTGCTCGCTCAGCGCCAAGACCATCAGCACCCACAAGATGCGTCTCATGCAAAAGCTCGGCCTCAACAACAACGCCGAGCTGATCCGGTATGCAGTCAGGCACGGTTTGGTGACGGAGTGACGAAGTGACGGAGCCTTTAGGGATATCCTGAGGCTCGAAGCAGCATTTCCCGAATCAACAATCCGGCGCTGCTGACTGAAGAATCCTCGCCGTTGTTCCACGATTGTCAAATGGGAACCTGAAGTGCGGGGGCAGATGTGGATGCGACGAAAAGCTCACTACGCGGACTGCGCGATAAATTATTGGCGACGGCAGGCACGCTGCCGGTCCGTGTGCTTACGCTGCATGGTTCGCCGGACGGTCAGACTTGCCGGGTATGCGTCGAAATCAGGCGTCCGGACGGTCCGATCCTGCTGTTCTTCTTCCGGCACGACGACGGTACCTGGCACGTATTTCCGCCGGCAAAGAACCTGTGCAGAATGAGCTTCGAGCCGCTCGTGGGTTGATATGAACGAGGCCGGACAAAGGAGATTATCGATGAACGCAGACAACCTGGGGACGCTGTCGGGCCACGAAACCAAATTGCGCGCGTGGTTGAGCGATTGGTACGACCACGCGTTCGCGACCGGCTTCATCCGGCCGCCTTTCATACTCGACGACGCGACCGCTTTGAGGCTGGAAGGTTACTTCGACGTGGGGCTGACGCCCGCGGAGGGCGTCAACGCGATTTTCGGCGTGGTGCATTGACGCGCTGGACGCATCGACGCATCGGACGCATTGACGCACCGGGGTATCCGCCGCGTCGGTACGCGGCTCACCCCGAGCGCGTTTTTTGCTGACGGACGCCGCCGGCCAGTTCGGCGGCGCCGCCGTCTTCACCGCTTTCTTCGTCGATCCACCGCCGCGCCCATTCGAGCGCGTATTGCCGTGCCGTCTCGCAGTTCTTGAAGCTCGGACCGATCAGCCCTGAGCGCGCAACTCGCCGGTCATCGCGCACGATCTCGGCCCATCCGCGGAAACGGGCGTTCGCCAGCCGATCGGCGGCAATGTAGATGACGTAGCCGCGCGGGTCGGATTCGGTGTGGCCTTTCGATGCGAGGCCCATCCACGGCGAGTCGATTCGATGGATGGAATGGAGGGGTGTCACCGGCGCGCGGGGTTCGACGCACTCGGGTAAGGCATGCGCGGAGTTGGCAGGATTCGGGAGTTCGCGCGCGATATCCTTGAACGTATCCGCCGTTTGGGACGACTGCCATGTTTCGCGCGGTGCCTGCCACGACGCCTGGTCTCTCCAGAACACCCGGCGACAACCTTCGTCTCGAGTCTGGCGGTCGATGCCGCGCGTCAGGGCGTCGCGGCGTTGCAGTGTCAGTTGCGGACCGCACCGAAACCTGCGGCCGGTGCTTAAGAGGATCCGGTACATCTCCGCGAGAGCGCCGCTCGAACGCCACGCCTCGAAGCGGTGCCGGCACGTCGGCGCCGACGGGTAGTGGCTCGGCAACATCGACCAGGAATCGCCGGTCGTCAGTACCCATAGCACGGCATTCGCCACCACGCGAACCGATGCGCGTGGCCGGCCGCGCTGCCGGTGAACAATCGGGGGATCCGCGAGGACTGGCGCGAGCTGCAGCCACTCTTCGTCACTGATTTCGTCGAAATGCACGCTGTCCTCCCCTACCCATTGCATTGCGCGGGCGCGGCTGTCGCCGTTCGCGCTACCAGCCGCTCGCCAGCCACGTTGGCAGGGATGAAAGGTCCAGCAGATCCTCGACACAATCCGATAGCTCGCAGACTTCCTGAAAAGCGGCGTCGTTGGAGTCGTGCAGATGTTGCCGTCTGATCTCGCGCAACGCGGTTGCGAGACGCCGGAGGGTTTCGGGGTCGCCGTTCATCATCGGCCAGGCTTTTAGCAGATACGTCAGCGGCACGACGCTTCTGGTTTCGCACCACCTGTCGAAGAGGCGTAAGCACGTCGCGTTGACGTGCTCGATCGAGTTTTCTCTTTCAGACAGATACGGAACCATGGCAGCACTCGGATGAAGGACGATCGGCGTGCGTTCATCGTATGCGGCCAGTTTTCGCGAGGCTGTCAGGAGATCAAGAAAATGAGAGGGGGCGATGCTGAACTTTGGGTCAGGGAATCCTTAGCAGGCCCGCCGCGCAGAGCGGGCGCGCGGCATTACTGCAGTTTCCAGAGCATCGCCGATATCGTGCCTTCGTCCTGGAAGACCGCTAGCACGTCGCTGATGCCCGAAATAGGAACGTTGTTCACCGTCAGGACGAATGCGATCCGGCGGCCGCTTTTCGCATCGATATAGCCGGCGAGCGATTGTCCCCTCAGGAACGGTAAGGTTGGCGTGTTCGGATTCTCCGTGACGTACGTGCCGGTTTTCGCATGCACCTGGCCTTTCGCCCCTGCAAGCGTCGCATCGGATTCGAACGCGGTGATGGTGGCCAGCGATCCGTCCACGCCCAGCACCGGCAACGCGTCGAAGTAGGGCGAAAAGACCTGCGTCGTGCTCATGCCTCTGAGCATGGCGATGACCGCCGTGCCGCTCGCGGTCGAGTCGCCGCCACCGCTGCCGTCGATGAAGTGGTACTGGTTCGACGCGATCTTGAACGTCGTGGACAACTCCACCTGTTCCGCCGCTAACGCGCCGGTCAGCGTCGTCGAATCGTCGCGTGCGAGACCGAACAGCATGAGGCTCGTATCGGCGCCGATGTTATAGCTGACCTTCATGATGTATCGGACGTATTGCTCATACGGTTGCGAAGTGAGTTGCGCAACCTGCATCGCGCTCGAATACGAGCCTTGCGCGGGCAGCAATTGAACCGGATTGGCGGCAACGGGCGCCGCCGTAACCGAGACACCCGCGCGCGCCAGCGCTTCGATGAAGACCGTGCGGGCGTAATTGGACGGCTCGGTCACGCGGAACGTGCGGATCAGCGGGTAGGCGTTCGTCAGCGGCGGCACGAAACCGGCCGGCACGTTGCCGGTTATGTTGCCGATACAACCCGGCGAGCCGATGCACGAAGGCAGTTCAGGCGCGAGTTCGACATCCAGCTGCGAAGCCGCGCTGCCCGTCGCGGGCGCGGATTGCACACTGAACGCGGCCGTCTTCGGGCGCCAGTCGAATGGAACGGCGGAGCCTTCGGCGCTCTGGTTCAGGCTGACGTCGACCACGTCGTCGTTGACGAAGATCGGCCGCACGTTGAATTCACCGCGAAAGTCGAACGGCTGGAAAAGGCGATCGTCGATCACGACATCGCCCTTGATCGTTTTGATGCCCGCCGCCGCCACCTGCGTCGCGAGGGAGTTGAAGCCGGCGAGCGGGTCGGGCGTGGCGAGTATCGCGTTGCCGAGCGAGTTGGCCTCGTTGTGATCGAAGTTCGTGATGGCGATCGTGCCGTCCGGGTTGGCTCGGCCGCCCATGGTCAGATCGCCGCTTGCCAGCAGGATCAGATTGCCGGTGAGGGTGCCGCCCGCATCGAGCGTGCCCTGCCGGTAAACCGGTGTGACGAACTGATGCTGCGCACCCAGTTGATTCAGCGCGGAGCCGACTGAAAAGAGCTTGCGCACCGAGCCAATCAACATCTGGGCGCTCGAATTCAGGTCGTAGATCACATGGCCGGAGTCGAGATCGACCACCTGCATCGACCACGTCGCGTTCTTGTAGACCGGTTTTTGCATCACCTGCATGATCGAATCGGGAACCGCCGTATTCGAACTGAGCGATGCGCCGCATGACACCAGCAGAACGGCGCTTGCGATTGCGGCCCAACATTTCCACTGTCGATCGATTGTCGGGCTCATGGCATGTCTCCGGCGTGATTGCACTTGACTGCACCTGACTGTACGTTAAGCGGCTCGATTCGCAGCGGATGCATCCCGTCACGGCGAGATTACGGCATCGGAAGGTCCGGCAACAGCAGGTCAATGTACTTCTGTTTTTTTTAGACCCGCCCGCCAGATAGTGAAATTAAATACCGTCCTGAACGGGTGTCAAGGACACTGTTCGCCCTCACGTGCGGGCGGCGAAGCTTTGGCGTCGTTTCATGACGGGGGATTTGGGCCGGCTTATTGCAGCTATTATTTAGCACCAGGGCTCGGCGGGGTGATTGCGTCGTTGTGGCCGCAACAACGTCAATGGCGCGTCCGTATTCACCGGCTCTGCCGCGCAGTTCGTAAGGAGAGGGTATTGGCTAACGGCAATAACGACACTAATGGCACTGACGGCCGAGAGTTTCTCGAACCGGCACCGGGACGCGAAGCTATCGGGCAAGGCGATGGGCCGGCGCCTGTCAAGGTGACCGCGCTAGGCCTGTTTGTCGTTTTTTCCCGCATCGGCCTGACGAGTTTCGGCGGCGGCTTGAGCGGCTGGTTCCTGCGCGAATTCGTGCATGACCGGCAATGGTTGAGCGAAGACGAGTTCCTTAACGGACTGGCGTTGTCGCAGGCGCTGCCGGGCGTCAACATCAAGAACCTCGCCATCTGGATCGGTTATCGCTTGCTGGGCTGGCGTGGGGCGCTGGCCGGATTTTGCGGAGTCATCTTTCCGCCGGCCATCGTGATCGTGCTGCTCGGCGCGTTCTTCTCGGCCATCGCCTATCTCCCGCTCACGCATATCGCGCTGGCCGGTGCGGCGGCAGGAGCGATCGGCCTTTCCGCGGCGATGGCGATCACCGCCGCGCGCAGGCTGCCGCGGCGCCTGTTTTCGTATCTCATGCTGATCGCGACCTTCACGGCGGTGGCGTTATTCAGGGCGTCGCTCGTGTGGACAGTGTTGATAGCGGGCGCATTGAGCGTCGGCTATGAATACGTCCGTTCGCCGCGGCAGCAATAACGACAGTCGGGCAACTTTCAACCAGCCACATCACGTGTCCAGAAATCTCATCGCACTGTTTTCGGTTTTTGCGCCGCTTTCGATCGTGACGGTCGGCGGCGGGCAAGGGATCATCGCCGAGATCCAACGGCAAGTCGTCGACGTGCATCACTGGATGACGCACGCGCAATTTCTCAACGACTTCGCGATTGCGCGCCTCGCGCCGGGTCCTGGCTCGCTGCTGGCCACGTTGATCGGCTGGCAGGTCGGCGGCTTGGGCGGCGCGCTCGTGGCGACGCTGGCTCTATTCGGGCCAACGGCGTTCCTGATGTGCGGTGTCGTGCACGTGTGGAACAGGCATGAAGGCGCCCGCTGGCTGAACGCATTACAGGCGGGTCTGCGGCCCGTTGCCACCGGTCTGATTCTGGCCGCCGTCTACGTGTTGATGAAGCAACTCGACGGCGGCTGGATAGCGTGGCTCACCGCGGCAATCGCGACGGTGCTGGTGATGGCGACTCGAATCAACGCGTTGGTGTTGATAGCGGGCGGCGCGGGGTCGTTTGTCGTGCTGCACTTCGCGGGCTTGCTCTAGTCCGGCGCCGACGCGCCCGCAATCTGCCGGTCGATGCTTTGCAGGAGATGATTTTCGCGCGGCAGATTCTGCGCGCGTTCGGCGCGCGTCTCAGTGCGTCGATGCCCGCATTGCGCGGTATTCGCGTCGCACGATTTCCATCAGCTCCTCGACGGATGTGCTGGCTGCCTCACGCTGATAAGTCACACGTCCGCGTTGCATCAGCATCACACGATCCGCGATGTCGAGCGTCTGCGCGTAGTTGTGCATGATCATGACGATAGACAAGCCGCCTTTCGCCTTGAGCCGAAGGATCAGGTCGATGATGAGCCCCGCCTCGCGGGCGCCCATCGCGGCGAGCGGCTCGTCGAGCAGCAGTATCTTTGCATTTGAATTGACCGCGCGGGCGACCGCGATAGCCTGCCGCTGCCCGCCGGAAAGCTGCTCGACCGCCAGGTCGACCGAAGGCACGTGCACGCCGATTTCTTCAAGACACTCCGCGGCGCGCTCGCGCATGGCGCGATTGTCCAACAGCCGAAACGGCCCTCTGCGGATGATTTCCCGATTCAGGAACATGTTGTGATAGATGCTCAGCGAATTGGCGAGCGCCAGATCCTGATAGACGCATTCAATGCCGAGTGAACGGGCGTGATCGACCGAGCGCAGCATCGTTTCCTCGCCGCCGACAAAAAGCTTGCCGCTTGTCTGCTGATGAAAGCCGGTCAGAATCTTGATCAGCGTCGATTTGCCCGCGCCGTTATCACCGAGTACGCCAAGAATCTCGCCCTGTCTTAGCGTCAGCGAAACGCCATCGAGCGCGGTGACCGCGCCGAAACGTTTGACGATGTCTTCGCCGCGCAGCGCCTCGAGCACGTCGGACATTACAGCTCCCCCTTGCGTGCGAGACGAACCACGTGGATGTTGAAGATCATGGCGCCGAGAATCGCCGCGCCGAGAATCATGTTGAAGGTGAAGGCGTTGATGCCGATCAGCGTGAAGCCGTCGTTGAGAATGCCAAGCACCGCCGCGCCGATCAGCCCGCCTATGATCGTGCCCGATCCCCCGGCGAGGGGCGTGCCGCCAATCACGGCCGCGGCGACGGCAAGGAACATGATCTGGTTGCCGCCTGCTTGCGGATCGATCGACGTAATGCGGAAACCTTCCAGGATGCCGGTCAGTCCGGCGAGCAGCGCGGCAAGAATGAAGTTGCCGAGCTTCAGGCGTCTGACCTGAATGCCCGCTTCGCTCGCGCCCAGCGGATTCGCGCCTGAAGCGATCGTATGCAAACCCCAGCGTGTGTGGCGCAGCAGCACGTGCATGAAGGCCGCGATCGCGAGCGTCCAGATGATTTCGCTGTAGCCCCATCCGCCCATGAATGCCGCGAACGCTGAATTTTCCGGTGGCGAAACCGGCGTGCCTCGCGAGATCGTCAGCGTGAGGCCGTTCACGAAGAACAAGGTGCCGAGCGTCGTCACGAACGAAGGGATGCGCAGGTACACCGTCACCGCCCCATTGATCAGCCCGACGATGCCCGCGGCCACCACGCCGGTGAGCATCCCGAGCCATGGCGGCAAGCCCGCCTCGATGGCGAAATACATGATGAAAGGCGCAAACGCAAAGACCATCCCGGCGGAAAGATCGATCTCCCCGCCGATCATCAGCATGATCTCGCCAAACGCAATGATCGCCACTGGCGCGATGAACTGCGAGAGATTCTGCAGACTAGCGCCCGTCAGCAGAAAGTCATGGTTGACCGTCTCGAAGTAAATGCAAAGGATGAGCGCCACCGCAAAGATGCGGATCTCGCTGGATCGCCCGAGCGCGCCTGACCAGCGCCTCGGACGTTTGGCGGGTTTTTGGGCGTCCGTCACGGAAGACGTCACCCTTTGATCGCACCCGTGCGTGGCACGATCTGGGCTTTCGTGCTCTTGCCTTCATAGCGCGTCGACGTGTTCAGGTACGGATCGACTGTGCCCTTGGTGACGAACTTCAAACCCGTATTCACGTTGGCCGGCCCGACGAGTCCGCCGGAGGCGAGAAAGGTGAACGCCTGGACCACGGTATAAAAACCCTGCACGTACGGTTGCTGGTCGATCGTGAAATCGAGGAAGCCCTCGTTAATCAGATCGACCGTGCGCGGCAACAGGTCAAAGCCGCCGCCGTGGACGCCTTTGGACGGCAGATTGGATTCCTTCATTGTCACGGCGACGCCTTGCGTGCTGCCCGCGTCCACCGCGAACATGCCTTTGAGATCCTGGTGGCCGAGATAGAAGGATTTGATCTTCGAGAGTTCTTCGTTGACGGTCGCGCCGGTGGCGATGGTTTGCACGTCGATCTTCTTGCCCGATTTCTTGATTGCGGCCACCGCGCCATCGAGCCGGGGCTGAATGTTGAGCTGGCCCGGCGTGGCGATAAAGAGCGCGACCAGGCCGCTATCGATGAGGTTCGCGATCCGCTCGCCCATCTGATAACCGGACAGATAAAGATCCTGGCCAATATAGGCAAGGCGTGGATTCGTGGAACCCGAAGGCGCGTCGGCGTTGTAGGCGAAAACGGGAATGCCGGCGTCGAGCGCGGCCTGGATGGGTTTGTCGAACGCCTTGGGATCGACGATCGGGACTGCGATTGCGTCGGCTTTCGCGGCAATCGCCGCGTTGACGGCATTCACCATTTCGCCGATGTCGGCGTTGGCCGAGCCGGTCCATTGATAGTCCATGCCCAGCAAGGCGGTCGCGTCCTGAATGCCGTATTGCGTGGGCACGAAGAACGGATTCGTCGTGACATGGTTGACGAAGACGATCTTCCATCGTTTGTGCGCCGGAAACGAACCGCCTTCCGCCGCTTGGGCCGACGAGATCATTCCACCCATTCCGCCCATTAGCGCCAGTGCTGCAGACAGGCCCGCACCCTGCAGCAGTCCGCGACGCATGCCCTGTACTTCGTCCTTGTCTTCCTTCGATTGCGCCATCTCAGTCTCCCGTCTCTCAGTTGTCGAACGTTTTACTGGTTGTAACGGCGCAAGCAGGAAAAGCTCCGGCAAGACAGGCACCGGAGCCGGGCACCATTCCTTTCGAAATGCCCACGTGCACGCGCGTACGCATGACTACCCTCGAAAATGCTATATCACGCACTTTTGGCTACTAATCGATGTATACCCTTAACTACTCTGACTAGTGAATCACCGGCGAGCAATTCGCTCCATTTTCGCTCGCGCTTTGGGGCATCTGTAGACCAATTATTGGGATTCGCGACAGGCAAAGCGCTTTTTTGAAAAGCTTGCTGCGGGCCCACCTGCCGACGACAAACACGTTTACTTCGCATGCGAATAGAATATACTTCGCATGCGAACATGTTGGTGCGCTCAAATGTGCCCGACGTGCATACCCCTGGATAGTCTGAGCAAATCTTTGGAGATCAAGCAATGAGTGCAGAAGTGAATGTAGAGCTTGCAAATGGCGTGCTGACCGTCACGATCTCGCGACCAGGAAAAATGAACGCCATTACAAACGTGATGTATGGCGCGCTTGCGGATGCAGTCGAGCGGGCAAATGTCGATGACGACGTTCGCGCATTGTTGATTCAGGCAGACGGGGAAACATTCACAGCCGGTAACGACCTTTCGGAATTCGCCGCGCAGGCTACGGGCAACGGTCCGCAGGAACGTCACGTAGTGCGCTTTCTTCGGGTTCTGGCTAACGCGACAGTGCCTGTCGTAGCCGCCGTTCAGGGCAAGGCCGTGGGAATCGGCACGACGATGTTGCTCCATTGCGACTACGTGCTGCTGTCAGAGGAGGCGCAATTGATGACCCCGTTCGTGAACCTGGCCTTGGTTCCTGAAGCCGCGTCGAGCTACCTTCTGCCGTTCCACGTTGGACATGTCAGGGCATTCGAAATGTTCGCGCTCGGCGAGCCGGTTTCGGCGGATAGCGCGGTTGCCTGGGGCATCGCCAATCGGTCGGTCCCTGCTGCGGAACTGCGCGCGCAAGCACGCCGGATTGCCGAGAAAATTGCCACCAGGCCCTACGGATCACTAACAGCAACGAAACGGCTCATGCGGGACGCAGAGCGGCTGACAGCCCAGATGGATCGGGAAAGCATCACATTCATGGAGCGGCTTGCCGGCGCGGAGGCGAAAGAAGCGTTCCTGGCGTTTGCTGAAAAACGCCGGCCAGACTTCACGAAGATCGCGCGCTGATGGGAGGGGCGCGCACTGCTGCACAAAACGGCGGCACGGCGGTGCCGCCGTGTTCAGGTGTCGCCCTATGCTGTTTCCTCGTCGGCGTCGGGAAACCTGTCCTGCAAACTCGTCAGCCAGCGGGCAACCACATCGATCTCGGACTCCGTAAATCCCTCCGTCAGGCGGGCATTCAACTCGGCGAGACCCGACTTCGATCGCTTGAGTGCGGCGCGTCCGGCGGCCGTTAACCAAAGTCGCGACGCACGCCCATCGAGTTCGTCGGAGTGGCGTTCCACGAGACCGGCCCGCTCAGCTCTATCGACCAACCCGCTCATTCCCGGCGCCTTGAGATCGAGCGCCGCGGCCGCCTCGTTCGTGAGAGCTCCATCGTTTTTTCCGAGGAAGAAAAGCAGGCCGGCCTGCGCCGCAGTGACTCCACCTGCGGCTGTCCGAGTCTGCGACCACCTATGCAAGCGCTTTTGGCCCACATTGAGCAGATACACGAGCCGATGATCCATGATTCAACCTCACCTGGTGCGCTCCGAAGGACGGCGCTGTTATTGTTGAAATTTAGTTCGTGCGCGAACTTTTATCTTAGCATAAGTCATATCGACGGCAGGCGCGGCCGACGCTGATAAGAAAGTGAACTTTTGCTTCCTGGCATGTCGATTCCGATGGTCTTCCTTCGTCGTTTCAATGGCAGCATGCGGTTTGCCTGCGCATTCAGCCATCACTGAAAGGAGATGTGCCATGGCGATTCAAAAGATCACACCGTTTCTCTGGTATTCCACGGAAGCTGAAGAGGCGGCTGCTTTTTATGCAGGTATCTTTCCCGACTCACGCGTTATTCGGGTCACTCCGGTGCCGAGCGCCGGTTCCACGAAGCTTGTCGAATTCGTTCTCTTTGGGCAGCCCTTCATCGCCATGAGTGCCGGGCCACTCGATCCGTTTAACCACTCGATATCCCTGATGGTCGACTGTGACGATCAGGCGGAACTCGACCGCTACTGGAACGCTCTTTTAGAGGGCGGCGGTTCACCCGAGGAGTGCGGTTGGTTGAAAGACCGCTTCGGCGTCTCGTGGCAGATCGTTCCAGCCGATGTCCTCGACATGCTGGCTGATCCCGATCCAGTCAAGGCCGGGCGAGTTGCCCATGCCGTGCAAAAAATGGTGAAGCTCGACATCGCCGCGTTGAAATCCGCCTATTCGGGGCCGACGGATTAACAAAGGCCCCGTACGTCGCGCGTTTCGCTGTTTCGCCTGTGATGGCAAGTGCGGCGAGCATCTGCCAGAATCTCTAGAAGAATACTAAGAATGGAGGCAGCTTGCGCACGGTCGAATACCGCTTTTCCACCATCTGGCGCATCGATGCGCCAGTGCAGGACGTGTGGGCGGCAATCCAGGACTCGGCGCGCTGGCCCGAATGGTGGCATAACGTCGAGCGCGTGGACCAGCTGGAGGCGGGTTCGGATCAAGGCGTAGGCGTCGTTCAGCGCTACACGTGGAAGGGGCGGTTGCCCTATCGCCTCGTGTTCGATATGCGGGTGACGCGCGTCGATCCGTTGATCGCGCTGGAGGGTGAGGCCAGTGGCGACGTCGAAGGCGCCGGCCGGTGGAGCTTTTCGGCCGACGGGCGCAATCTGACCGTGGTCCGCTATGACTGGTGCGTGCATACGAAACGCGCATGGATGAATGCGTTGGCGCCGTTGTTGCGACCGGTTTTCCAGTGGAACCATGACGCGGTGATGCGCGAGGGCGGCGCGGCGCTAGCGCGGCGGCTGGACGCGCGCCTCCTTGGCATCGAGCAGGGATGATGTATCTCGATCCGGGACAAGGCAGCGTTCAATCAGTGCAATTACCAATCCGCGAGTTGTACGATGCGGTGTGCCGTTCATGAGCCGCTGGAACGGTTGCAGCTCGCCTTCTTGCAGATTCACACGTTGCGAACATTGCTGCGGCGGCGGTGGAAAAGAAAGTGCGTGAGCGGCGAGCGTCGTGAATCGCCGCGGCCGCGCCAGGTTTGCCGGCAATGGGAGAAACCATGTTCGACAATGCGCTGCGTATCGAAAGCGGACCAGACTGGCATCACTTCCACGTCTACACCGACAGTGAGTTGATCGCGATACTCCTCGTCGTGGCGCTGCTGGTCGCGATTCTGCTGGCCAGCGCGATCTGTTACTACCTGACGCGTTCGATCATGCTGCTGATCGTCAGCCGCCTCGCGCGCCAGGAACGGCACAAGTGGTTGCGAGCCGCCGAGCGCCACAAGGTCTTTCATCGGCTCGCGCCGCTCGTGCCCGCCGCGATCGTCTACGCGGCAGGCCCGCTGCTTTCCGGCATCACGTTCCCGCTGATCGCCGCGCTCGGGCATCCGCTGTCGGTGCTGGCGGCCTGCTACATGGTGTACACGGTGCTGCGCGCCGCGCTGGCGTTCCTCGACAGCGTCAGCGAGCGCTACAGTCACTTCCCCTCCGCGAGCGAGCGGCCGATCAAGAGCTTCCTGCAGATCGCCACCATCGTGCTCTATGTGATCGCGCTGATCGCCGTGATTTCGGTGTTGCTCGAGCGTTCGCCCGCTTACTTCCTCACGGGCCTCAGCGCGATGACGGCGCTGCTCATCATCATTTTCCGCGAGACGCTGCTCGGTTTCGTCGCAAGTATTCAGCTCGCCGCCTACGACATGCTGCGGGTGGGCGACTGGATCGAAGTGCCCGGCTTCGTCGCCGATGGCACGGTGATCGACATTGCGCTGAACACGATCAAGGTGCAGAACTTCGATAACTCGATCGTCATGGTGCCGAGCTACGTCTTGCTGACGAACGGTGTGAAGAACTGGCGCGGCATGACCGAGTCGGGCGGCAGACGTGTCAAGCACTCGATTCATTTCGACGCCGACACGGTCCGCTTTCCCGACGAGGCGCTGCTCGCCCGCCTGCATAGCGATATCGACCCGCCGCTCGCGGCATTTGCGCCCGCCGGCGCGCAGCGCCGCACGAATCTCGGCCTTTACCGCCTTTATCTGAGCGCGCATTTTCGCGCTCATCCGGCGATCCGCCACGACATGCCTGTTGTGATTCGCCAGGTGCAGTCCAGCCAGCCCGTCGTCGCGCTGGAGATTTTTCTCTACGTCGGCGAAACCAGCTGGGAACCGTACGAAATACTGCAGTCGGACATGCTGGACCACGCTTATGGGCTCGTGCCGCTGTTCGGCCTGCGCTGCTGGCAGCAGGAATACCCGGCATCCCGGCAGCCTTAGCTGGCAGTAGTTCTGCCCGGCATCTACACTTATTTCATAGCTTGGCTGACGATGCCAACGACTGCGCCGAACCGGCGACGCAGGGTTAGCCGCGCCCCCAACTCTCAGCTGACGGGAATATCGGCAGCGATCCAGCCGGACGGGAGACACCGACATGAACGGCTATCAGGTCACCTTCTTTACTCAACAGGATCGCCGCCATCACGGCAAGCCGCTGGCCGACTGGCTCGTCCATCTTGCTGGCGAACTCGGTTTGCGCGGTGCAACGGTGATACCGGCCTGCGAAGGAATCGGTCACCATCACCGCATTCACTCCGCGCACTTTTTCGAGTTGGCGGACCAGCCTTTGTCCGTCGTGATGGCGATGACGAGCGAAGAAGCCGACCGGTTATTCGACCGGCTGCGCGCCGATGGCGTGCATCTGTTCTACGTGAAGACGCCCGTCGAGTTCGGCGTCATCGGGGATGACAATGGAAATGGCAACGGCAACGCCGCGAAATCCTAGCTTGCGATTTCGTACGCACACGCCGCGAGGTTCGACGCACACGACTCGTCGCTAACCGACATGCGCCGACCGGGCGGCGCGTTTAATAAGCATCCATCTGCGCCGCAAAACCGCCGGCTTCTTTCGTTTCTGCTTCCGGCTCGCCGAGATAGGGACGGTCGGGGCGAATCCAGTGCGCGGCAATCGGTCCGAGCACGAGAAAGAACATCGACAGCGCGAACACCGGTTGCCATGAATGCATCGTATCGACCAGCCAACCGACCAGCGGCGGCGACACCGATGCGGCAATGCCGAGCCCCGTGTTCATGATGCTGCTCGAGGTCGCCGCGTGATTGGGCGCGAGATCCATCGCGACGGCCCACAGCGGCGCGGTGACCAGTTCAGAGAGAAACAGCGCGGCAGCCAGCGAGAGCGCGGCGAGCGTCGACGACGTATGCAGAAACATCGGCACGAAGAACACGATCGGTGCGAGAAAACCGACGGTAATCAACGTTTGACGCGAGCGGCGAATGTCGCCGGTCTTCTTCAGCATCAGATCGCTGAGCGAGCCGCCAAGCGTGGTGCCGACTACGCCGCTCAGGAAAATCCCCGAACTGAAGATAGCCGAATGCCGGATATTCAGGTGATACGCCTGCGCGAAAAACGACGGCATCCAGTTGAGAAAGAACCACAGAATCCAGCCGTGACAGAAGCTCACTACAGTAGCCGGCCAAAGCGCGCGCAAGAGCGGCGGCCAGCGCATCGGCACGCGTGTCTTGCCGAGTTTCGCGGGCAGGCGAGCGATGTCCTGAGGCGTGATGCCCGGATGATCGGCGGGATTGTCGCGGTAATACCAGACCCACAGCACGACCCACGCGAGACTCGCCGCGCCGAGCACGATAAACGCGATGTGCCACGAAAAAGCGGTGATCAAACCGGCGACGAGAATCGGCGTCGATGCATTGCCGAGCCGGGCGCAGGCATGCGTGATGCCTTGCGAAAAGCCGCGCCGTTCGGGTTCCATCCAAGCGGTCAGTGCGCGGGCCGAAGCGGGCACAATCGGGCTTTCACCCAGCCCGACGACGAAGCGCGCGAGCAGCAGCGTCCCCAGTCCGCCGGCGAAGCCGGTGAGGAGCGTGCCGAGCCCCCACAGCACGCCGCATACGGCGAGCATCTTGCGGGCGCCGAGACGGTCGCCGATAAAGCCGCCTGGAATCATCGCGAGCGCGTAGGTCAGCGCAAAAGCGGAAAACACGATGCCAAGCTGCGAGTTGCTCAGATGCAGATCGCGGCGGATCGCGAGAGCCGCGGTGGAAATGTTGGTGCGGTCCACATACATCAGGAACGACATGATGCACAGGACAATCAGTACGCCTGTCGTCGCGGAAAAGCGGTTGCGGCGGCGGATCGATTCCATCTTGTCTCCTCCTTGCGACTACGCAACGGCACGTGCCGTTGCGTTTAGTGTCGCGGCGCCGCGGGATCACCCCACGTCGCCGTACGTCGAATAGCTCGCTATTGAATTGGTGTAATGCGAGCTGAAACGCGAAGCTGAACTACTTACTCGAGCACTTCGCCGTGTACGCCGGCGGCGAGCGTCTTCTTTTCCCAGCGCTCCATGGGCACGACTTCCGCAACCGGGCCGTTCGGCGAACGGAACTTGACCGGCAGATGACCGGGCGCCGTCAGGATTTCGCCGCCGTTTTCCTTGATTTGCGCGATGAACGCGTCAAGGTCTTCCACTTCCATGCCGATGTGGTGAATGCACGGCGCCGGGCCGGCGAAGTCGGCTTCGTCCGAATCCGATTGCTCATAGTGGATCAACGTCAGGTCCATATAACCGTCGGTCAGATGATGCGAAATGTGGTCGCCGTTCTTGCCCTTGCGACGCACCGTATTCACGTGCTTGTAGCCGAACACGTTCTCATAGAACGCGCGTTCCTTCTCGACGTCTTCAACCTTGAATGCAATGTGCTTGATGAAATTCGGCATGGCTCATCTCCTCTGATGTAAGCGCGCGTGGTTGCGCGATGAAGATCAGTCTAAAACGTCATCTCGCCATAGTCAATCGAATCATTCGAATGATTCGAATTAATTGATGGATTTGGGTCGATGCCGATTGTCTTCAATCTTCGCGGTCGCCAAGAACTCGGCGCGTGTCGCGGTGATGCATTTGGGTGTCGATCCTGTATCCTTCCGGAATTCGCCATGCGGGCCGCGAATCGGACCGCAAGCGGCGCATGAAACGTGTGCGTCGCGCGGCCATCCCAGCGCGGATAGAGCCTCTTTTTCCGATTCCTTTTTCTTCACTCTGACACTGACCTGAATGCCAGGACTTCGTACTCCGGGAGAGCAACCGCTCTATGAAATCGTCCGCGCCGGTATTCTCGAGCGCCTTCGTACCGGCCAATGGACGGCCGGCGACAAGATCCCCACGGAGCCGCAGCTAGCCGAGGTATTCGGCGTCGGCATCGGCACGATTCGCCGTGCGGTCGAAGAACTGGTGGCCGAGCGTCTGCTGATTCGCCGGGCAGGGCGCGGCACGATCGTCGCGAAGTTCGCCGACGAACATGCGTTCGACCACTACTTCAGCTTCGTCGATACCGACGGCGAATTACTGAAAGTCACCGCGCGCCTGCTGCGTTTCGGCAAGGAGCGCGCGAGCCCGGAACTCGCCGCGACGCTCAAGCTGGCGCGCGGCGCACGGCTTGCCACTGCCGACAATCTCCGGCTGCATGACGACGTGCCTGTCATGCTCGATCGTTTGTGGTTTCCGCTCGACGTGTTCCCGACGCTCGAAGCCGAGATGTTCAAGGCACGGCGCGGTTCCATTTATGGCTTCTACCAGGAGCACTTCGGGATTTCGGTCGTGCGCGTGGTGGAAGATCTGGGCGGCGCAATCGCCGACGAAGAAGTGGCGCGCGCACTGAATATCGAAGTCGGCGCGCCGGTGTTGCGTATCGAGCGCACGGCGTTCACGTTCAAAGACCAGCCGGTCGAATTCCGCGTGCGCTTTGTCGATTCGAGCCGCTGTTCTTATCGGAACGTGCGCGGCTTGCAGGATTGAGCGGCGTGCATCGGCGGCGGGGAGGGTGGTGCGCCGGAGCGACGGCTTTTAAGCAGTCGCGGCTTCTGCCTCGCGCCTGAAAAACACCGCACAGTATCAATGAACGACGTCCATGCGTAGAACGTCGTTCGCATCGACCAGTCTATTGCCGGAACTGCGCGATCGCGCCGAGCGCCGGCTCGTTGAACACCGTTTTACACCATTCGCGCGCCTCGTCGGCGAGTGCCGCATTCCAGCCGCCATGCTGCGCGTTGTCGGTGAATTTAGTGGCGAGTTCGGCGCGCGACAACGGCTCGCGCGCGCCGCCGCGCATATGCGGCTGACGCACTTCCTGAACGGTGCCGTCGTCGAGCGTTGCGCGCAGATGGCCGGTGAAATTGCTCGGATACTCGTTGTCCGGATCGATCACGTAGCGGATCTTGCCGGCCAGCGCCAGCACGGCTGGGTCGTGAATGCGCGCTTCGGTGAACTGGCTGAAACCCGCCTTGCGATCGAAGAAACCCACGGCCATGCAGAACGGCGTGCTGAATTTGGCGGCGTAAGCGGTCGGCGGACGATGCTTGACCGCGAGTTCCTCCCACAGCCGGTGCACCGTGCCTTCGCCGACTTCGCACACGATGTCGCGAATCTCTTCCGCTTTGACGCCGCGCTCCGCGAGTGCGATCACGCAATCGATATAAGGCTGGGTCATCGTGCCGCACGCATACGGTTTGAACGCGATCGTCTCCATGATCCACGACTTGCCGAGCGTATCGAGCACCGGCGAAAAATCCGGCGCGCGCGACGGCGCGAACGCCTTGAAGAAACCGTGCTTGCCTTCGAGCACCGTGCGCGGACCGTCGAAGCCGCCACGCGCCATCAGCGCCGCGCGAATGCCCGACTGCGCGGCCCAGCCGGCGTGCATCCGCTTGGTCGAGGTGCCTTCGGCCAGATATTCGATGATCCCCGCCGCCATGCTGCCCGCGATACCGAGCGCCGACGTGGCCTGCTGCGGATTCAGGCGTAACGCGCTCGCGACGCCGCCCGCCGCTGCGAGCGCACCGATCACGGCGGTCGGATGAAAGCCGGCCGTATGGATCGCGCGCGGGGCGACGAGACTCAGCCGGCACATCAATTCCGTGCCGACTGCGATGCCGCGCAGCAACGCCTCGCCACCCAGGCCTTCGCGTTCGCACGCCGCCAGCACCGCGGGCACGACCACCGCGCCCGAATGCACCGGACCGCCTTCGAAGGTGTCGTCGTAGTCTTCGCCGTGCGCGGCGGTGCCGTTGATCAGCGCCGCATCGAACGCACTGAAGCTGCCTGCATGGCCGAGAGCAGTGCAGGCGCCGCTGGCGTCGGTGGCTTGCAGCGTCGCGCGGATATACGGCTCGTCACGCCCGGCGATGCACAAGCCCGTCACATCGAGCAGCAGCAGACGGGCGATTTCGACAGTCTGGGCAGGCAATGCCGACGCATGCACGTCCGCAATCCAGGCGCCGAGTTTTTCGCCAACGATGCCGTGTCCTTCTGATTTTTCAACGCTCATACGGGTGACCACTCCGAGTCGGTAATGAAATGCGTGCGCCGCCGTGTCGCGCTTGCGCCGACGTTCCGGGCGCACTGCGAGGCTTAATTCGGACCTTCTTCTGCGACTGTGGTCTGCGGCGCTTTGCCCGTGGCCGCGCTGCCCGTTGCCGCGTGCGCGGCGTCTTCCGCGCCATGTGCGGCGATCGCGCGCTGGAAACCTGCCTGCACGTGCTGGCGCATGGCAAGCGCGACGGCTTCGGGATCGCGGCTCGCGAGCGCGTCGAGAATCAGGCGGTGTTCGGTGTGCGACGCCTGCGAACTGCCGGCGATCGAAAAGCCGCGCCGGCGCAGCAGATGCATGCGGTTGATCGTTTGCCGGTACAGACCGAGCATCGTCGCGTTGCCCGACAGTTCGACCAGCCGGTCGTGAAAGGCGATATTCAGCGTGAAGTAGTTGTTCAGCTCGCCGTGGATCGAGCTGGCTTCGAGCTGATCGAGCATGGCGTGCAGTTCCTGCAGCTGCGCGTCGGTGATCTTCGAGGCCAAGCGGCGGCCGGCCATCTCGTCGAGGCCGGCGCGTACTTCGTATAGCTCGGCGGCTTCGTCGTCGGAAATCTCGCGAATGTAGACGCCGCGGTTCTTTTCGAGCCACACGAGACCCGCTTCCTCGAGCGCGCGAAACGCCTCGCGCACCGGACTGCGGCTGATCTTCAGATGGTCGGCGAGATCCATCTCGTTGAGTTTCATGCCGGCCTCGAGCTCACCCGTCTTGATGCGGCGGAGAATTTCCTCTTGCACGAGACCGGACAGCGTGACGGAGCGGAGCAACTCGAGCGAAGTGGTGGGGCGGGGCATAGACGGACCTATTTTGGGGAAAGCTGGCAGTGTACAACGCACATTGCGTCTTGAAGATTGTCGACAACATACTATCCACAACGCAAGCGCGCAACTAGAATTTGCCATGATTTGCGTATTGTCGACAATATGTACAATGCGAGCTTGTGTCTTTGGCAGCTCTCCTTTTCATCACCTCACTACTCTTGACGACCCGATGACCCAAGCTGATCGCGTCACCCAAACTCCCAAATCGATCCCGCGATGCCCGCCGACGCCGTTCATATCACGGTCACGCTGATCAGCGGCGAGCGGCTTGAGAAGCACGTCGCGCATGCGATCGGCAGCATCGATCGGCCGATGAGCAATGCCGAGCTGGCCGCCAAGTTCCCCGATCTGGTCGAACCGATTCTTGGCGGCGCGCACGCCACGACATAACACAAGCCGCGACACTCAAGAACGCGGCGGAGCGTGGATTCAGTCAGGAGACGAGATGTCGAGTTCCGTCGGTGTGGCAGTTGCAGCAGCGCGTCCGTATCGCGTCTTTATCGCCACCTGGGCGGGCTGGATGCTGGACGGCTTCGACAACGCCATCTACATCTACGTGATCGTGCCGGCGTTGACGGAGTTACTGCCGAAAAGCGGCTTTGCGGCCGATCACGCGCATATCGCGCGGCTCGGCGGTTTGATGTTCAGCCTCTTCATGCTCGGCTGGGCCTGCTCAATGTTCTGGGGCTGGTGCGCGGACCGCTTCGGCCGCGTGCCGACCATGTGCGCGACCATCCTCATCTATTCGATCTTTACCGGCGCGTGTGGACTCGCGCCGGGCATCGTGTCGTTCGCGATCTTTCGTTTTCTGACGGGCTTCGGAATAGGCGGCGAATGGGCGGCCGGCGCGCCGTTGTTGCAGGAGTCGGTGCCCGAGCATTTGCGCGAACGCCTGTCGGGATGGCTGCATACCGGCACGCCGATCGGCTTTCTGCTGGCATCCGCGGCCGCGTTGGTGATTCTGCCGCTGGGCGGGTGGCGCGTGCTGTTTCTGATCGGCAGCGCGCCCGCGTTGCTGACGATCTGGCTGCGGCTCGGCGTGCCGGAGTCGCGCCGCTGGCAAGAACAACGCCGCGCACAAGGTCCGCGCGCACGCGTGCGCGATCTGTTCGCGCCTGGCATGTCGCACACGACGTGGTCGGCGGCGCTGATGATGACGTGTCTGATCTTCGGGCTGTGGTCGTCGACGTTCTGGATTCCGACGCTCGTCATCACCTGGCAGCGCGCGGGCGGCGCATCCGTTGCCGATGCGCAGTATCTCGGCTCGCTGAGCGGCTTGATCCTGAGTGTCGGCACGCTCGCGGGATGCGTCGCGATGCCGTGGATTGTGCGCTGGATTCCGCGTCGTAAATCGGTCGCCACGGTGTTCTTCTCCGGCGCGCTGATCTGCAATGTCACGTCGTACTTTGGCATCGTGGTGCTGCTGAAAAGCCTGCCGCTTTTTCTGATCACGCTGCCGCTGCTCGGCTTCTTCACGAGCGGCGTGTTCTCGCTGTTCACGATCTGGCTGCCCGAAATGTTTCCGACGATGCAGCGCGCGCTCGGTTCCGGATTCGCTTTCAGCTTCGGCCGCGTGCTCGGCGCAGCGGGGCCGTCGATTGTCGGCGCGCTCGCGGCGATATTCGGTTCCTATCCGCTCGCGATCACCGCTGTTTCGCTGATCTATCTGGTCGGTCTCTTTTGCGTGAAGTGGGCGCCGGAAACCGCGCACCGGGCATTGCAGAGATGATCGTACGTATTACGAATGAAGTGCGTCGAGCGCCTCGAGTGCATTGAGGCGTTGGCGGCAATTTGAAAATGAAGGAGCAAACCATGCATCATGGTCACAGTCGCGATCACGGTCGCGGTCACGGGCAGGGCGGGTCGAGATGAAAGCGAAAGCAGGCATGTTCAGCGGCACCACGGGCAGAGTTTTCATGCTCATCTGCGCGATGTATTTCATCGAATACGTCGACCGGGTCAATCTTTCCATCGCGGCGCCGCTGCTGAAGTCGGAGATGCATCTGTCGAATACGCAGCTCGGTATCGCGCTCTCGGCGTTCGGCTACTGCTACGCGATTTTCCAGATCATCAACGGTTATCTGGGCGACAAGATCGGACCTCGCCGGATGCTGGCGTTCTCGGGCATCCTGTGGACGCTCGGCACGCTCGTAACGGGCGTGACCGGCGGCCTCGCGACGCTGGTGCTTTCGCGCGCTCTCGTCGGACTCGGCGAAGCCGGCACGATTCCGAACGCCACGCGGGCGATGGCCAACTGGGTTCCGCAGATAAAACGCGGCTTCGCCCAAGGCTTCACGCATTCCGCCGCGCGCCTCGCGGCCACCGTCACGCCGCCGCTGATCGTGCTGATGATTCCGCTGCTCGGCTGGCGCGGCGCGTTTATCGCGCTGGGTTGCGTCAGTGCGATCTGGGTGGTCGTATGGGCGCTGTATTTCCGCGACGATCCGCGCACGCATCCCTCGATCACCACCGCTGAAGTCGACGCATTGCCGCCGTATGCAGGCCCGCGCCATCGCACGGCGGTGCCGTGGTGGCCGCTGATCCGGCGCATCATGCCGGTCACGCTGGTGTTCTTCTGCCATGCGTGGACGCTGTGGCTGTATCTGAGCTGGCTGCCGAGTTTCTTTGTCGGCGTGTACGGCATCGACCTCAAAAGCACGGCGCTGTTTACGTCTGGCGTGTTTCTCGCCGGCGTGGTCGGCGATACGGCGGGCGGGCTGCTGACCGACGCACTCTACAAACGCACCGGCAACCTGAATAAAGCGCGACGCAACGTCATCATCATGGGCTTTGCGGGCTCGCTGCTGTTTCTCTCGTGCGTGCTGTTCGTGCGGGACCGGACCGTAATCGCATTGTGTCTGGCCGCCGCATTGTTCTGCCTCGAATCGACCGAAGGCCCGATCTGGGCCGTGCCGATGGATATCGCGCCCGCCTTTGCGGGCGTCGCGAGCGGCTTTATCAGCACGGCGGCCGGTCTCGCGGCGGTCGTGTCGCCGGTCGCGTTCGGCCTGATTACCGACATGACGGGCAGCTATCGTCTGCCGTTCGTGATGTCGATCGCGCTGTTGCTGGTCGGCATTGCGTTGTCGTTCTGGATTCGTCCCGACCGGCCGCTGCAAGCCGGCGCGAAACCCACACTATCAACCGAATCACTGGGAGTGCATTCATGAACGGAGAAGTTAGCGGTGTCGCGGTCGTCACCGGAGCGGCGCGCAATATCGGCCGCGAGATCGCGTTGCAACTTGCGGCCGCGGGCAATGCGGTGCTCGTCAACGCGCGCAGTTCCGCCGACGAAGCCGCCGAAGTCGTGCGCGCGATCGAGGCCGCGGGCGGCCGCGCGGCCGCGCATCTGGCCGACGTCAGCGAACCGGCGGGCGCGCAAAGTCTGATGGAAGCGGCGCTTCACCATTTCGGGCAGATCGACATTCTCGTCAACAACGCCGCAGTGCGTCGCGAAGTGCCGTTCGCAGAACTGGATTACGCCCGCTGGCGCGAAGTGATGTCGGTGATTCTCGATGGCGCGTATCTGTGCGCGCACGCGGCCTTGCCGTATCTGCGGCAATCGAAGGCCGGCGCGATCGTCAATATTGGCGGCATGTCCGCGCACGCCGGTTCGGCGGGGCGCGCGCACGTGATCGCCGCGAAAGCGGGCCTCGTCGGTTTGACGCGCGCGCTGGCGCACGATCTCGGCCCGGACGGCATCACGGTCAATTGCGTGGTGCCCGGCTTGATCGCGACGGTGCGCGGTGGCGCGGCAGGCGACAAGGAACCCGCGCATCACGCTGAACGCACCACCTTGCTCGGCCGGCGCGGCCAGCCCGACGAGGTCGCGAGTCTCGTGCAGTTTCTGTGCGGCCCGACAGCACGGTACCTGACGGGCCAGGCGATTCATGCGAACGGTGGCGCGTTTCTAGGCTGATCGTTCTGGCGGCACGCGGCAAAGACCGATCGCGCGCCGCGCTCTAACAGTTTCAAGTCGAACTCGCCGTTGCGGGTTTCGCGGGAGGATTGCTTATGCGGTAGAGCGCTTATATTAGTTAGTATTACAGAGTGAAATGTTAAAGGTGCAAATAAATCATGACTTGGCGGAGATGACAGAATGAAAAAATCGCTTTTTGCATTATCGATATTGGGCACGTTTGCTGCGACCGTTCACGCGCAGAGCTCGGTGACGCTGTACGGCATTGTGGATGAAGGCGTGATGATCAACACCAACGCGAAGAACGTGGTGAACGGCAAGAACGTGGGCGGCCGGCAATTCTCGGTCGATTCCAACGCGGGCACGCAGGGCAGCCGCTGGGGCATCCGCGGCGCAGAAGATCTGGGCGGCGGCCTGAAAGCGATCTTCGTGCTGGAGTCTGGCATCAACGTCAGCACGGGCGCGTTCGGACAAGGCGGCACCGCATTCGGCCGGCAAGCTTATGTGGGCCTCGCCAGTAGCTCGTTCGGCTCTGTAACGCTGGGCCGTCAGTACGACAGCATCAACGACTACGTCGGCAACTACGGCTATGCCGCCGCGTACGGCGGATCGACGACGGAACATCCGGGTGACCTCGACAACGTCAACCACACATTTCGCGCGAACAGCACGATCAAATACGCGAGCCCGAATTTCAACGGCCTGACTTTCGGCGGCACGGTGAGTCTGGGCGGCGTGGCGGGCGAAATTTCGCAGTCGAGCGGATACAGCCTCGGTGCGAACTATGGACACGGCCCGTTCGGGATTGCGGTCGCGTATGAACTGTTCAAGAATCCGTCGGCGTTGGGCTCGATCCTGAACAGCAACGCGAGCGCCGCGACATTCAATTCGTTGAACTCGGGCTATCTCGGCACGAGGCCCGCCAACTCGCTGCAAATCATCACGACGGGCGGCTCGTACGACTTCGGCCCGGCAAAGGTCGGCGCGGTGTATTCGAACACCAAGTACATGAATATCGGCGCATTCGGTGGGGCGACGGCGACGTTCAACAGCTATGAGTTGAACGCGCTCTATCGCTTCACGCCAGCGTTCTCTGTGTCGGGTGAATACAACTACACGAAGGGCAATGCGGTGAGAGGCGACCTCGGCGACCAGAAGTACAACCAGTTCTCGTTGCTGCTCGACTACGCGCTGTCCAAGCGTACCGACGTTTATCTCCTCGGCACGTTCCAGACCGCGAGCGGCACCAGTTCCACGGGCGCCGCGGCGGTTGCGGATATCGGCGGTCTCGGCGATTCGTCGAACAATCATCAGGCCGTGGCGCGCGTCGCGATTCACCACAAGTTCTAAGCACGCTCGTCTTCCATGAAGGAAGCCCAGTGCGGTGATTAACGCACTGGGCTTCCTTCATTCACGTATTCAAACAGTGCGCGTGAACACTTCACGCTGCAACGCTGCGGGGTTATTTCGCGCTGACCGCTACGTCGCGAACCTTGGCGACTTCACCAGCGGTGACTGCCGCCGCGCGATTTCCCCAACTGCTTCGCACAAAGCTCAATAAATCCGCTATCTGCTGATCGGTCAAACGCCAGCCGAAGTCGGGCATGGCGAGCGGCGTCGGCGCGGCTGCGGTGGATGGCATATGGGAGCCACTAAACACGATATGAATCAGCGATGCCGGATCGCCGCTCAGCACCGATGCATTGCCTCTGAGGCTAGGGAAAGCCGGCATTGCGCCGGTGCCATCCGTGCGGTGGCAGGCCGCGCAATTGTCCAGATAGAGACGGGCGCCGGACGAATCGACGCGGCCTGCTCGGAGCGCGATAGCCGTCTGTTCCGCGCGACCGGTTTGCTGCGGGGCCGGCGGCGTCGCGCCTGCTTGCAATGGTGGCGATGTCAGATAAGTTGCAATCGCGTTCAGATCGTCGTCGTGCAGATATTGCGTGCTGTCGTCGATGACTTCCGTCATCGGGCCGAATGCCGCCCCGTCATGCATACGCCCGCTGCGCAGATAGGCGACGAGGTCGGCTTTGCTCCACATCTTGTCGCTGTCGGATGTTTGCGTCTTATGTCCGCGCAGGTTGGGCGCGTACCATCCTGCCAACGTATTGCCGGACAGGAACGCGGTGTTGTCCTTCTCGTTGAGCACGCTCTCCTGCCCGAGCATGCCGTGCGGCGTATGGCACGCGCCGCAATGCGCGAGCCCTTGCACCAGATACGCGCCGCGATTCCATTCCACGCTCTGGTGCGGATCGGCTTGATAGGGCAGTTGCTCATGCGCATACAAACGATCCCACACGGTCATCAGCGCGCGAACGTTGAATGGAAACCGCAGTTCGGATACGCGATCCGGCTGCCCGATGGGCTTGACGCCTTGCATGAAGTAGCGATACAGCGCATGCATGTCGGCGTCGTCGATCTTTGCATACGAC
The DNA here is from genome assembly GCF_042680985.1 of Paraburkholderia dipogonis. Lineage (NCBI taxonomy): Bacteria > Pseudomonadati > Pseudomonadota > Betaproteobacteria > Burkholderiales > Burkholderiaceae > Paraburkholderia > Paraburkholderia dipogonis. The sequence continues at coordinate 379,039 of NZ_JBHUFR010000013.1, forward strand.
GGATACGGCATTGCCGGATACAGACGATGACCGTCTTTGGCAATGCCCCGACGCAACGCCGTGGCAAAGTCCGCGTAGCTGTATCCGCCGATGCCAGCCGATGCGTCAGGCGTGATGTTAGTCGAATACAGCGTGCCGAAAGGCGTCGCGAGCGGCAGACCGCCCGCGAACGGTTGCGCCTTGTTCACCGTGTGACAGGCCGCGCAATCGCCGACTTTCGCGAGATAGGCGCCTTTGGCTAGCTGCGCGTCGGCGCTTACCGGCGTGGGCGTGGCATTCGAAGTTTGCGCGTTCGCACCGCTGCTGAGCGCGCCGCTGCACATCAGCGCAAACACGGGAATCAGATACTGTTTCAAGCGATCGAAATGGATTGTCATGACGCTCGCTCACGCCTGAACCAGAGGGCCGGGATTCTTCAGATACGTCTCGCGGATCGTCTTCGCCGCGTAATACGTCATGGCGCCGATCGTGCCAGTCGGATTGATGCCGAGATTTTGCGGAAACGAGCAGGCGCCGGTCACGAACACATTCGGGACATCCCACGACTGGAGATATTTATTCACCACGCTGTTGTCCGGCCGGTCGCCCGCAATCGCGCCGCCGGTCGTATGCGTGCTCTGATATGGGCCGACATCGAAGTGATCGCCCGGCTTGCCCGCGTTGATTGCAACCGATTGCGGCTTCGGGTTCATCGCGCGCGCAACATCGGCGGCTTTGTGGCTGACGAACTGCGTCATGCGGCCTTCGTTGTCTTTCCAGTCGAACGTCATGCGCAATAGCGGCAGGCCGTACGCGTCCTTGTATGTCGGATCGAGGTCGAGATAGTTGTCGCGGTACGACATCACCGAGCCCTGCGTGGCGATGGCGAACGAATGCAGATAGTGGTCTTTCACGGCCTTTTTCCACCCCGAACCCCACTTCGGCGTGCCGGGCGGCACGAGTGCCTGCGCGATCGGACGGCCGCCCGTCACCGTGGCAAAGGTAATTGCGCCGCCGATAAAATTCAGCGGACCATGATCGAAGTTGTCGGCATTGAAATCGTCATAAACGACACCGCCCGCTCCTGAACCGATGAACGGATTGATTGCGACTTCCTTGTCGAAGAAGACCTGGATCTTGCTGTTCTTCTGGTACGCGTAGTTCTTGCCGACCGTGCCTTCGCCGGTGGCCGGATCGTACGGTTTGCCGATACCCGATAACAGCAGCAGGCGCACGTTGTGCATCTGGTAAGCGCACAGTGCGACGATATCCGCCGGTTGCTCGACTGTGTGTCCTTGAGCGTCGATATAAGTGACGCCGATGGCGCGTTTGCCGGTCGAGTCGAGATTGACTTTCACGACCGCAGAACGGTCACGCAGTTCGAAATTCGGCTTTCTCGCGAGCGCCGGAAGAATGCAAGACTGCGGCGATGCTTTCGAAAACATGTAGCAGCCAAACAGTTCGCAGTAGCCACAGAAATTGCACGGCCCTAGCTGCATGCCATACGGGTTTGTGTAGGCCTTCGATGCGATTGACGCGGGCGTCGGATACGGGTGATAGCCCACTTCGCGCGCGGCCTGCTCGAACAGCATCGACGGATACGCAGTGGGTAACGGCGGCAAGGCGTAATCGCGCGAGCGCGGCGCTTCGAATGGATTGCCGCCGCCGACCGATTGTCCGTTGAGATTGCCCGCCTTGCCCGACGTGCCAGCGACATATTCGAAGCGGTCGTAGAACGGCTCGAGTTCGGCGGCGCTGACAGGCCAATCCTGAATCGTCATGTCGTCGGGAATGAAGTTTTTGCCGTAGCGCTGTTCATAGTGGCTGCGCAGTTTCAGCTCGGCTTCGGTTGCGCGGTACGTAAAGCCATTCCAGTGCACGCCCGATCCGCCGACGCCGTCGCCGAACAGAAAGGCGCCGTATTGACGCAACGGCAGCGCGACTTCCTGCGCCTGGCGGCGGATCGTGACGGTCTCGAGCGCGAGGCTTTGCATCAGCTTGAAGCGCTGCACGTGGGTGAGTTCGTCGGCGACCTTCGGATACGCGAAGTCGGGGTACGTATCGCGGTTTTCGCCGCGTTCGAGGCCGACCACGGTGAGGCCGGCGTCCGCCAGTTCGATCGCCATGATCGAACCCGACCAGCCCATGCCGACCACCACCGCGTCCACTTTGGGTTTACTGATGTTCGCCATGTGTCTCCTCCTGGCGTGTGTTTTATGTGGTGCTGCTGCGAGCGTTGCTGGATGAAAACGGCTAGACCTTGCCTTCGATCGTCACGGGTCCGAGCGGATAAACTTTGCCGGGTTGCGCGACCCAGTCGAGATAGTCGGCGCGAGCACCGGGAAATCCGATCATCGTCCAGCTTGCGGCGTGCTTGTTGCCGCCGTGAATCGGATCGGAGAAATAGCCTTCTTTGGTGTTCTGCCACAGCAGCGCGATGAAATGCCTGGCTGAGGTTTGCTCGAATTTGACCTTGCCGCTATCCATGCCGTGCAGCAACGTGTCCTGTTGCGCGGTCGTCAATTGCACGAAAGGCTTGCCGCCGAAGTGCGCCTTGCAATAGGCGTCGAGCGCGGCAATGCCGGTGCGGTACAGGTCTCGCGGAGACATCGGGCTTTGATAGCCGGCGAGTGGCGTGGCGTCCGGATGAAACGGACCATGCATGTACCACGCCGCCGCATGGCCGAACGCGCCTTCCATCTGCCGGTCGATGAATGTCGCGACGTCGAGTTCGAGTGCGCCCGGCCCTTCCGCATCGGCGGGAATCAGGCGGTCGATTGCGGCTTGCAGGACGCTCCATTCATCGGGCTTGAAGAACTTCGGCTGGTACGGTGCCGCGTTTGCGTTTGAACTGTCCGTGGTCGACGCCGATGCTGACGCCGTCAAGCTGCCGGGCCGGTCGCACGCGGCGAGGCCGCCCGCGACCGGCAACACCGCGACGCTTTTGATCAGGAATCGGCGCCGCGACGAGGCGATTGGCGGCGTCGCCGACGCGGCAGCGGGTTTGTCGTCCATGATGAACATCTCCGTGCTTAGAAAGGCATCCTGATCGATGTGATCTGGCCTGCGGGCAGGATTGCCGACCAAAGTAAGCGCCGCACAAACGGCGATCCGCGTTTTACTTCAACGCGTCCGCGCCCGCTTTGCAGATATCCGCGTCCTGGTCGCCGCTGCCGCCGCTGCATCCGATCGCGCCGACGATCTTGCCGCCGATCACGAGCGGATAGCCGCCGGGCGATGCGACCACCGAAGGATCGAGCGTCGCCGCATAGGTATGACCGGCTTCGAAAGCGTTATAGAACGTGCGCGTATCGCGTCGAAAGCGCGCGGCGGTCGCGGCTTTGCGCAGCGCGATTTTCGGCGACGAGTTCTGCGTGTTGTCCATCTTCGCGAACGCGACGAGTTCTCCGCTGGGATCGGTGACGGCGATTGCCTCGGGCCAGCCGTGCCGAGCGGCTTCAGCCTCGGCGGCTTCGAGCGCCTGGTTGGCGCTTTGCAGGCTGAGCGGCATGCCGTAGGGAATATCGAATGGCGAGTGCGCCGGCAGGCCGCCCGCCGACGGTTGCGACGCGGGCGTCTGCGCGATGGCGTTCGTGCCGCTCAATGCCGCGCACAGCGAGAACAGCGCGGGTAACGAGGCTTGGATGATGCGCTTGCTGGACATATTGGACTCCCGTGGTGTGGCCGATAAGAAGCGTCGAACATTGGCGGTCGATGACAGCTTTGCCCGATGCGTCGAACACATCGGGCAAAGCGAGTCACGTTCAGTCGAGCGAAGTCCAGCGCGTACCCAGCGCTTCGGTGATCGCGGCGGCGTCGAAGCGATACGCCATTAGCGCCGCGAAGCCGCGCCGTCCGTCGATCGACGCAGCCGCGCTCGTGAAGCCGTGCTTCGCGATCATCGCGGCTTCGAGCGCGTCCGCTGCGGCCTTGCCGATCTCGATCGCTTCCATTGCGTGGTCCGCGTTGCGCGCGAGGCCCGCTGCCTGAGTTGCGGCGACGCCGAGCGCATGACGTGTACGCGTTTCATCGAGACGCAGCAGGCGCGAGACTGCCAGCACCGCGCCGAGTACGCCCACCGACGACGCCACATTCCAGCGCGCGCGGAATTCGGCGCTGTCGACCGCGCTGAGAATGCGCGCGGCGGCTTCGATACCGATCGCGGCGGCGGCAATCTCATCGCTTTCTGATGAGCCCAGCGTGTCGCCGGCTGCAATCACGGCGGCGAGCACCGGCATGGCCGGCGACGCGGCGGCCTGCGTCGCGAGCGACGTGCCGAGAATCCATGCGCGGGTGCGCGAATCGGTCGTCGCGCTGCCTTGCGATTGCAGCAGTGCACTGATCTGCTCGGTGGAGCGCGTCGCCGGGTCGGTGATGAGGCGCGCGTGGGTGAGCGCGTCGCGGGCGGCGTCGCGCGCGGCGTCGGCCGAAGCAGGCAGTGCGGCGATCGCGAAGCCGGCGAGCGCGTCGGACACGACGGAATGTTGAGCGGCGTTATGCATGATTCAGTTCCCCAGACGGTGCGCACAGTGCAAAGAGCGCGTCGAGATTGGCGGCCGTGTCGAGTGCCGCCACGGCGGCAGCGAGTTGAGCGGCGACGCCGTCACCCAACTGCGAGTCCACCAGCAGACGGACTTTGTGCATCAGTTCCTCGTCGGTCAGCGGACGCGCGAGGCTGCCGCGCGCATGTTCGACGTGATGTTCGATAACCGAGCCGTCCTTCAGCGTGGCCGCGATAAAAACTTCGTCGCGATTGACCGAGGCGTCGGGCGCGAGCTTCGTCAGCGCGCGCACCGCCGTGACGTCGTCCTGCACCACGCGCGCGTCCTCGTATTGCGCGAGACCGACCTGGCCGTCGCACAGCGCGGCGGCCACGCCGTGAATCGCGCTAAAGCGCGCCTGCAGGCCGTCCTTCGGCTGCGGATTGCCCATCAGTTCGGGCACGAGCGGATGGCAGCGCAGCGTGATGGATTCGATGGACTGCACGTCGTCGATTTGCGGCGCGAGCGCGAGGCCCGCGTCGATTGCCGGATGCGCGACGATGCCGCACGGATACGGCTTGTACGTGTTGAACAGCAGTTCCCAGCGCTCGCCGAACGCGCCGTTCATCAGTTCGAAGTCGACCTTGGTCGACAGCGAATGCGAGTAGCCGCCGGGCGCTTCGAAAATATCGTCCGCGGCGCGCTGGCCTTGCTGCGCGAGACGCGCGGCCGCAATGCCGTTAGCGGCCGCCTTGCCGGGGTGATAGGGCTTGGTCATCGTGCCGAACGCTTCGCGCTGGCCGACGAACATCGAGGCGGCGATCGACACCGCTTGCGCCAATCCCGCTTCGTCGAGACCGAGCAGCAGCGCGGCCGTGACCGCACAGCCGATCACACCGCACGTGCCGGTGATGTGCCAGCCGCGGTCGTAATGTTCCGGCGAGATCGAGACGCCGACCCGCAACTGCGCTTCGCAGCCGAGCGTGAAGGCGCTCAGCGCGGCCGCGCCGGTGGGCCGCGTGTCGGGCGCGAGAGCGGTCAGCACAGCGAGCACCGAAGCGGCGGGGTGAATGACGGTCGCGAGATGGGTGTCGTCGAAATCGTCGAGATGGCCGGCAAAGCCGGTGGCAAGCGCTGAAAAATGCAGATCGACTTTTTCGCTGCGGCCCGGCACCGGCGCGACCCGCGCGACGCCAAGTTCGGCGGCCGCGGCGAGAATCGCGTCGACCCCGGGATGCCGCGATGCGCCGATCGACGTGCCGATCACATTGATCAAGGAACGCCTGGCTTCCTCTGCGACCGGAACCGGCAGCGGACGCTGCGCCAGTGCAAAAAGGCCGTGCGCGAATGCGGCGGCGATGGAACTCATTGAGACAACTCCTCCAGACGAATGCCGTTGGTCTTCGGCCCTAGCAGCCCGACCATCACGACGATCACAAACATGGCTGACGAAATCAGCACGAACACGGCGGGCACACCGGAATGCTTCAGCAATGCCGCCACCCAGAAACCGACGAAGATCGAGCTCAGACGGCTCCAGCTAAAAACAAAACCGACGGCGCGGGCGCGAATCCGGGTCGGATACAGCTCGGCCTGATAGGTGTGAAAGATGCCGATCAGCCAGTTGTTGGCGATCGTCACGGCGCTGCCGAACAGCAGGATCAGGACAGGCTCGCGCACCATGCCGAACAGCACGCCGGCCACCGCGACGACGATCGCGCAGCCGACCAGTTGCCATTTGCGCTGAACACGTTCCGCGCACGCCATCGCGCCGAGCGCGCCAAGCGGCGTCGCGAATGCGATAACCATCGTGTAGAGCAGCGAATGCGTGATCGTGATGCCTTTCGTGTAGAGCAGCACCGGCACCCACGCGCCGAAGCCGTACACGCCGAAGGTCTGGAAGAAGTTGAAGAACGACAGCATCACCGTGCGGCTGAAGTAGCGGCCCTTCCACATCTCCGACCATGAACCGCTTTGCTCGCCGGCCGGCGGTTCCGGCGTGTGTTGCGCGGGTGCCTGCAACGGGCGGCCGGTTTCGGCGACCACGCGGGCCTCGATCGCATCGACGATGGCGCGCGCCTCGTCGATGCGGCCCTTGCTTTCGAGCCAGCGCGGCGATTCCGGCAGGCCGCGCCGCATGAACCAGATCAGCACGGCGCCCGCCGAGCCGATGATCATCACCCAGCGCCAGCCTTCGAGACCGAGGATCGTGTGCGGCACGAGCAGAAAGGACAGCACCGCGACGGTCGGCACGGACGTCAGGATCACGAGGATGCTGAACGCGCTGTAGCGGCCGCGTGTGTGATGCGGCGTCAGCTCGGAGATGTAAGTGTCGACAGTGATGAGCTGCACGCCGATCCCGAGGCCCGCGACGAAGCGCCAGAGATCCATGGATTCCGGCGAATGCTGGAACGCGGCGGCAAAGGTCGCAACCGAATAGATCAGCATCGCGCAGGTGAATACGGCGCGGCGTCCAAAGCGGTCGGTGAAGCCGCCGAGCGCCACCGTGCCGACGAACATCCCGGCGAAAAACGAGCCGAGAAAGCTGGCGAAGCCGTTGACGTCGAAGAGGCCCGCCGTGGTGGCGCGGTACAGACCACTGCCGATGAGTCCCAGCGAGATATAGGCCGCCATGAACATTTCATAAAACTCGAACCAGCCGCCGATCGCGATGCGCGCGACGAGGCCGCTGAAATACCGCGTCGGCGGCAGGCGGTCGAGCCGCGCCGAAACGCTGGCTTCGACGGCGGTTGCGCCGGCGATCTCCTTTTCCATATACATGCTTGCGTCTCCTGTGTCGGGCGAGTTGGCGCTTCGGCGCTGACTCCGGCCCCCATGCAGCTAGTTGCGACTGGACTTGGTGTCCTATATTGTTAGTGTCGACACTTTGCCAAGTGTATGGCGAATCGGCGATTGATTTCAAGAAATATTCGACAAAGTGTGCACACTTAGGGAAATCGAGCAGGAAGCCGCACCGGCTTGGCCAATTGCCGGTTTGCTAGAATCCGTCCACGCAGTCGGGCGGCACGCCAAGGGATATCGAGGAAAACGGGATGGACGAAACTGTCGACACACGCGACGAAGAGGAGCAGGGCGACGCATCGCCGGTCGGAGAGATCGTCGACTGGGTGGCGCGCGGCATCATCGAAGGACGCCTGCAACCGGGCGACGACCTGAATTCGGTCGATCTCGCGAAACGCTTCAACGTCAGCCGCACGCCGGTGCGCGAAGCGCTGTTCGTGCTGAACCGCGAACGGCTGGTGGACTGGTCGCCGCGGCGGCGCCCGCGCGTGTCGTCGATGACGCTCACGGAAGTGCGCGAGATCTATCAACTGCGTGTGCTGTTATATGGGCAGGTGTCGTTGGCGATCGTCGAACAGGCCACCGCTGAAGACATCGCATCGTTGTGGCGCGCGCACAAGCGTCTCGCCGATGCAGCCGCGCACGCCGACGTCGACGGCTATTTCTGGGCCAACGTCGCGTTTCGCGATGAAGAACTAAGAGTGAGCCGTAACGGCATCTTCAAGGAAGTGCTCGATTCGATGCGGATGCGCACCAACCGGCTGCGGCACCTCAGCACCTCGTTGCCCGGACGCATGCAGCGTTCGTGCGCCGATCATCAACGGCTGTGCGAGGCATATGCCGAGCGCGACGGCACGCTCGCGGCGGCGCTGAACCGCTCGATCGTGTTGACTGCGTTGCAGGCAATCGAGCAGGTGTGGGAGACGGAATTCGTCAAGGGTTGACGCGCTTCATGGGCGCGGGTGTGAGGCAAGCTGAGGTTCGGTCGGTTGTTATCAAGGCGAACCTGGCTTTGCCGCGGTCAAGAGATGTTCAGAATGAAACGCGGTCCCGCGCATCTGGCAACAAGCACGGGACCTGCACGGCATGCCACTTATTTGCCGAAGTACGGGGTGCAGAAGCTGACCGGACCGACACAGGTCGATTGCATCGCCGTATGCGTCGGGCCACCCGACGACGTGCTGTTCGCCGGCACACCGCCGTAGCCCTGCGTGGTTTGCTGGGGCGTTGATTGTGCCGCGACTTTCGCTTCGGCGGCCTGGATGTCGGCCGGATAGCTGGCGTCGTCGGAACGCGCCGGGTTATAGCCGGCCCGCTCCACCTGCACCAGATTGCTGCGGACCTCGGCGCGTGTCACCGGCCCGTTGGATTGCGCGAAGCTGAGAACCGGAGCGGACAAGGCGGCAGCGGCGAGGGTGAGGCAAACAATAGCTTTCTTCATGATTCAGACTCCGAAATAAATACGATGGTTGATTGAGGGAAATTCACTGAATAGCAGCAGCTCATTCGACGCTACTGGTATTGCATGGGTCTTCCTTCTCTGAGCGTCTGGAAGTCATATTGCGCTTGCGCACCTGACGCGATCCCCACCAGTTCATTACGAAATTGACATGTTGGGCGTGCCCCCGCTTCAGGGTCTGGGCGCTTAGTGTCGGCAAAAGGCGTCTTGTCATGCATTAATGCATGGAAGGTGTGCGTATTTGTGAGTTTTCAGGCCGGTTCGCATGGGTCACTATTCGCTTCATCTGCTTTCCATTCACCGGCATTTGCCAGGAGCGTTGACCATGACAATGCAAGCCCTCGTTCTCTCCCAGTACAACGGACCGCTGGAACTCACCACCGTGGCGCGCCCCGAACCGTTGCCCGGCCAGGTGCTGGTGCGTATCGCGGCGGCCGGTCTCAACCCGCTCGACACGAAAATCCGCGCAGGCGCCGCCGCTCATGCACAACATCCGCTGCCGCTGGTGCTCGGCATCGACATGGCCGGCGTGGTCGAGGCGGCGGGGGCGGGCGTGACCCGCTTCAAAGCGGGCGACGAGGTCTACGGCATGACAGGCGGTGTAGGCGGCATTCAGGGTTCGCTCGCGCAATATGCCGCCGTCGACGCGGATCTGCTCGCACTGAAGCCCGCCAATCTGTCGATGCGCGAAGCCGCCTCTCTGCCGCTCGTGTTCATCACAGCCTACATGGGGATCGTGGATCGCGCGAAGCTCCAGGCCGGGCAGACCGTGCTCGTGCAAGGCGGCGCGGGCGGCGTGGGCCATGTTTCGGTACAACTCGCGCGGGCGCTCGGAGCGCGGGTGTTCGCGACGGCGAGCGCGCGCGACCACGACGAACTCACGCGCCTCGGCGCAACCCCGATCGATTACGCCGCGCAGAACGTCGAGCAATACGTTGCCCAGCATACTGGCGGGTTGGGATTCGACGTGGTGGCCGACACGGTGGGCGGCGCGACGCTCGATGCATCGTTCGCGGCAGTCAAGCATTTCGGCCATGTGGTCAGCGCGCTTGGCTGGGGTACGCATGGACTCGCGCCGCTGTCGTTTCGCGAGGCCACGTATTCGGGCGTGTTCACCCTGCATGCGCTGCTGAGCGGCAAGAACCGGGCGCATCACGGCGAGATGCTCCGCGAGGCGACGCGCCTCGCCGAAGCGGGTCAACTGACGCCGCGGCTCGATCCGCGCCGCTTCGATCTTCGCTCGGCGGAACAAGGGTACGACGCGATCACCGAGCGCAGCGCGCGGGGCAAGATCGTCGTCGATATAGCGTGATGCTTGCTGCGCGGGTGTGCATCCGCGAGTGAGTTGAGCGGCGGCCCGATGCCTATCCGGCGTTGGCGAGTCTGTCGACGACAACGTCGATCAGCGCCCGCAAGCGCCCCAGCCGCCGAAGGTCGCGATGGTAGCCGAGCCACACTTCACGACCCGGCGGCGTTTCGCCGAGGTCGATGCGCCGCAGGCCCGGCGTGTTGTCGCCGAGCGCGCACGGCAGGACCGCGAAACCGCCGCCCTCGGCGCACATGCGCGCCTGGACGCCGCGATTGTTGCTGGCGTACGCGACTCGCGCATTCGGCAGCATGCGGCGAATCCACGTCACGTCGGGCAAGGCTTCGAAGGCGCTATCCATCGTAATCAGCGATTGCCCCGCGCCATCGCCGGCTTGCGGCGCGACCAGATCGGCGTGCCCGTACAGCGCGTAATTCATATCCATGATCTTTCGCTGGATCACGTCGGGTTCGTCGAACGGCGTGATGCGAAACACAAGATCCGCTTCCCGGCGCGAGAGGCTGTAGCGTCGCGAATCGGTGATCAACTCGATCGACAGTTGCGGATGCCGCGAGAGAAACGTGGCGAATACCGGCGTCAGCACATGAATGCCGAACCAGTCGGACGACGACACGCGCAGCGACCCGGTCAACTGCTGCGTGGTCCCGGCAAGCGAACGTGTGAACGCAAGCGCTTCTTCCTCCATTCGCTCCGCGAAACTCAATACCGCCTGGCCTTCGTCGGTCAGGACGAAGCCCTCGGCGGTGCGCTGGAACAGCGCCTGGCCGACCGCGTTTTCGAGCGCGCGCAGCCGGCGGCCCATGGTGGGCTGGGTCTGTCCCAATTGGCGCGCGGCTGCGCCGAGTGTGCCGCAACGGGCAATCGCGAGAAACACGCGGACATCGCCCCATTCCATTGTCATTTCGTTCATAGCAGGATGCGCTCGTGCGGCAGGCGCGCTTATCGTACCGAACTTCGAGGTTGGGCGTTTGGGTAATGCCGATGACCGTATCAGCTTCGGAATGGTCTTTGCTTGAAGGGGAAGAATATCGGCAAGTGTGCAGCGACCGGCGAGTTTCGCTCACATACGCGTGAAAACTTCTGCCTTAACGGCCACGTCGTTATCGGGCTACGCTGAACGTGCCGAGTCAGTTAGCAAGCCGGGCGTTCTCTGTGTAGTCATAGCTCAATCATTCTGCCCGCAACGTTGAACGGAGATGACATGATCCAGAAGATCGATATCGGCGCGGTCAAAGGCTTTTTTCCCGCTGCGGAGTTGCACGGCTTCACGGATCCCGGCTATTCCTCGAATACTCGTACCGAAGCCAAGCGAGCGGTGAACTTCACGCCGATGCCATGAATCGGTGAATTGATCTTGGGCGTAGCCGGTTCGAACTGCTATCTTGAGTGAGTGTCGTCGGCACTGTCGGCGAGCGAGCGCCACATACGCGCTAAAAATTCCTGCTCAGAGGTGCATGATGGTCGAAGTTACCTGGCTTGTCGTGGCTGACGGAGGTCGCGCGCGTGTTTTCCGGATGCCCGGGCTTACGCTCGACTTGCAGGAAGTCGAAGTTCTCGTCAACGACGAATACACCGGTACGGTCCTGACCGAGAAAGACCGCGAGAAATTTGCAAAGCGGGTTGCCACCTATATGGACGAAGGGCGGCTCCATCAACTCTACAATCGGCTGCGGCTCGCCATGGAGTCGAAATTCCTCGGCATGGTGCGTTCGAATCTGAGCGAAGAAGCGCGTCGAATGATATTCGAGCAGATCAGCGAAGATCTGTTGTCGCTCAGTACACAGGAAATCGAGGCGCGTCTGCGGAAGTAGAGAGCGTCTGCGGAAAAATTTCACTGCGCCTGCAAGCGTTTTGCAGGCGCCGGCTTGGCAGTGTTCAGGTTGGCAGCGTTCAGGCACTGATGTCTGGGCCGTGCGATTTTTCTTCCGCATCGCGGAACCAGTCCTCTGCGCGAGACCGGGCGCTGACCCAGGAGTGTGGTTGCGGCGTCTCGAACTCACGATCGATGAAACGGCGGCCCCATTCGACCGCATCTCTGATCGCTTCTTCTTCGGTCAGCCATTCGGGTTGAACAGTCATCGGTCGAATATCGACGACTTTACCCGCGCTATTTTTCAGGCTCACGCTCGCGACCCAGGCGCCGAACTTATTGGTTTCAGGGCGCACGACCATCTCGAATTCGCCGTAGAAAATAGTGGATGCTGGCATCGTTTTCTCCTTTAGCCTGGGTGTCGCTACTAAGCGCCATCATGCCGCAATCTCAGCATTCCGATACAAAGAAAATTGCTCCCGGATGGCGCACGCCGACCGTATTTCGCCGATAGTTAGCATTGGACAAACCTGCGTTCACCGGGTCGTGACTTGCTCATAGAATGCCACGTGGCGCGTGGCGCGCGAAGACGCGTACTCGTATGAAGAAAACGTGGACTCAACTGGTCTTCCGTAAGGAGGCTTTATGGCACAAGAGGCTCAAGAATTCCCGTATCGACGATTCCTGTTTTCCGCAACGATCTCGCCTCTGCAAGGGAGCCGGGGTATGGTCACGGTCGATGTCACGACCTCGGACGCTGAGCGCATCGCCGATCTCGGCACGCAGCGTTTCCTTCACGTCGAACGATGGGTGGAAAGAAACGATCCTGCGTTCCTTCAGGTCGTGGTCGACGAATGCAAGGTTGCTGTCGATCATTACGCGGACAACGTCGACGATAGTTGAAGCGTCTTTGAGACCTTAACTTGCATAAGGAGGTGAAAATGCAGGAATTCGATTTCTACATTAACCTGAAGAAGCCGACACTCGGCCTCTATGTGCGCAACGGCGCCGGCCTGCCCGACCTCGCCGACAAGAGCGACTGGCAATTCGAGGGGCATGTCTGGCAAAGCGAACTGACACCCGAACTTCTGAAAGGACTCGAAGCCAACGGCCACGTATTTCAGGAACTGGGTGCATGACGCCCCGCTCTACGGCGAGTAGAGCGAATCAAGCTGAGGGAGAAGACCATGCCGGAGCAACAGAGTGATCTGAGTGACGAGTTCATCGCGCAGCAGCGCAAGCGTCTGGAAGCGCTGCGCCGGGAACTGCTGGGCGGCGAGGAAGATACGATCGCGGACGAGAGAACGGCTCAGGAGGAACATGGCGACGAGGCCGAGGAATACGAGGACGAGGCGCAGGGAATGGCACAGAACGAGATCAATCAGTCGCTGCATGACGTGAACGACCAGCGCGTCGCGGATATCCAGCGTGCGCTGCGCAAGATCGACGAAGGCACCTACGGTCTCTCCGATGAAAGCGGCCAGCCGATTCCCAAAGAGCGGCTCGAGGTCATGCCCGAGGCTATCCTGACCGTTGCGGAGCAGAGCCGCCGGGAGACCGGCAAGTAGGGACATTCACGTGCGGCCAGGCGCGCAATCTCGTAGCTGATAGCGTTGGGCATGGCTGCCAATCCTTATCATCGGAAAAACCAATGTTCCCTTACTAACGATCCACTCATAGAATTCAAGGGCGGTTTTTTTAGATTCGTTATGCCAATCATGTGGCGATCAGGCGCGCAGCGCGAACACGCAAACGCGTGCCGGTTGCCGGAAGTCGCTCGCGCGTCTCGATCTGTTCGGGAGACGCCGGCATTTGAACGCTGATCAGCAAAGCATCGGTCCTGGCGTATCCCTGATCGAAAGGCCGGCGACAGGTTTCGAGCATTTGCCCCTCACGTGAACGCGTTCCATAGCCTGTAACAACGTCGGATGCCTTAACTGATAAAGGTGAATTTACGATGCCCGCCCTTTGCGAAATCTGTAACGCCCGTCCCGCTGTCGCCCGTGTGACCGTTGTGCAGAACGGCGAGCGGAAAACTTTATCGATCTGCGACTACGACTATCGGCAATTAATGCGGCACCAAAGCATGGCAAACCCGTTCGACTCGCTGCTCGGAGGAGGCGGTCTGTCCCGCTTCTTCGGCGGTCTTGGCGGCGCGGGCGCGGGCGCCAGCACGGAAGATGACGACGAAGAAGAATTGGCCGCGGAGCTGCCGCGCGAATCGGTCGACGCCACCGACGCCTTCAGCGAGCAGACGCTCGAATTGTTGCAGCGCGCGGCGGAGAAAGCGCACGAGCTTCAACGCACCGAACTCGACACCGAGCACCTGCTTTATGTGCTGGCGGACACTGACGTGTGTGCGGCGCTGCTCAAGGAACTCAAGCTGTCGCCGCAAGACATCAAAGGCTATATCGATCAGCATGCCCAGAAGGGCACTGCGAATCCCGATGCGCCGATGGACAAGATGACCATCTCGCCGCGCATGAAAAAAGTGATCCAGAGCGCGTTCCAGGCGTCGCGCGATCTGGGTCATTCCTACATCGGGCCTGAGCATCTGCTCATTGGGCTCGCGGCGGTGCCGGACAGTATTGCGGGTACCTTGCTGAAGAAGTACGGCGTGACACCGGAAGCGCTGCGGCAGAAAGTGGTGAAGGTCGTCGGCAAAGGCGCCGAGGACGGCCGCGTCGACACGCCGACCGGCACGCCCACACTCGACAAGTTCGGCCGTGACCTCACGGCTCTGGCGCGGCAGGGCAAGCTCGACCCGGTGCTGGGCCGCGCTCAGGAAATCGAAAGCACGATTGAAGTACTCGCGCGGCGCAGGAAGAACAATCCGGTTTTGATCGGCGAACCGGGGGTCGGCAAGACCGCGATCGTCGAAGGCCTGGCGCAGCGTATCGTCAACGACGATGTTCCCGAAAACCTGCGCGGCAAGCGGCTCGTCGAGGTCAATATCAATTCGATGGTGGCGGGTGCGAAGTATCGCGGCGAGTTCGAAGAACGCGCAAAAACGCTGATCGACGAAGTGACAGCAAAGAAAGACGAACTGGTTCTGTTCATCGACGAGTTGCACATGATCGTGGGCGCCGGCCAGGGCGGCGGCGAGGGCGGCCTCGACATCGCGAACGTGCTCAAACCGGCGCTGGCGCGCGGCGAACTCAGTCTGATCGGCGCGACGACTCTAAACGAATACCAGAAGTACATCGAAAAAGACGCCGCGCTCGAACGGCGCTTTCAGCCGGTGCTGGTGCCCGAGCCGACCGTCGAGCAGACCATCGTCATCTTGCGCGGTCTGCGCGACAAGCTCGAAGCGCATCATCAGGTGACCTTTGCGGACGATGCGTTCGTCGCCGCAGCGGAGATGTCGGACCGTTACATCACGTCGCGCTTTCTGCCCGACAAAGCCATCGACCTGATCGACCAGGCCGCCGCGCGCGTGCGCATCGGCGCCACCTCGCGTCCGGCCGACATCCAGGAACTCGAAGCCGAAATCGCCCAGCTCAAGCGCGAGCAGGATTATGCGTCCTCGCGCAAGCGCTACGACGAGGCGAAGAAGTTCGAAGAGCGTATCGGCGAAAAGCAGACGAAACTCGACGAGCAGATGGAGGCATGGCAGCGCAAGACCGGTTCGGAAACGCTTGAAGTGACGGTGGCGGCCATCGCCGAAGTGGTGTCGCGCCAAACCGGCATTCCGGTAACCGACCTGACACAGGAGGAGCGTCAGAAGCTGCTGGACATGGAGAACAAACTGCGCGAGCGCGTGGTCGGCCAGGACGACGCGGTGCTTGCCGTGAGCGACGCCGTGCGCCTGTCGCGTGCCGGACTCGGCCAGGCGAACCGGCCTATCGCGACCTTCCTGTTCCTCGGACCGACCGGCGTCGGCAAGACCGAGCTCGCGAAGGCGTTGGCGGAAACCGTGTTCGGCGATGAGCAGGCGGTGATCCGTATCGACATGTCCGAATATATGGAGCGTCACGCGGTGGCGCGGTTGATCGGCGCGCCGCCGGGCTATGTCGGTTATGACGAGGGCGGCCAGTTGACCGAGCGCGTCCGGCGGCGCCCGTACAGCGTGATCCTGCTCGACGAGATCGAGAAGGCCCACGCGGACGTGAGCAACGTGCTGCTCCAGGTATTCGACGACGGCCGGCTGACCGACGGCAAGGGCCGCGTGGTGGACTTCAGCAACACGATCATCATCGCGACCAGCAATCTCGGCGCACACATCATCATGGATAACCTCGAGAAGCCCGAGGCGGACCAGTTGCCGGAGAAGAAGCTCCGCGAAGAACTGATGGATGTGCTGAAGGGCCACTTCCGCCCGGAATTCCTGAACCGTATCGACGAGGTGATCGTCTTCCACGGGCTCTCTCGCGAGAATATCCGCTCGATCGTGCAGATCCAGCTCGAACGGGTCACGCGCACCGCCGCGGCCCAGGACATCACGCTCAAGATGGACGAGTCGATTGTCGACCATCTTGCCGACGCCGGCTACCGGCCCGAGTTCGGTGCCCGCGAACTGAAGCGGCAGATTCGTCAGGAACTGGAAACGCGGCTTGCCAAGGAGATTCTCGGCGGCAACCTGAAATCGGGCGACAGTGTCGAGGTCAGCTACGACAAGGACAGCGGCGAAGTGAAGTTCGCTCGCGGCGAGGCGCCGCCGCCCAAGGCGAAGCGCATTAATAGCCGGACCAGGAAGAAGTCGTCCGACGAAGTCGGCAGCACCGAGTCCACGGAGGGCGCCGGATCCTGACGGCGTGGTGTGGGCGACGGGCGAGGACACGCAGCGAGCGTGTCGGCGGTGTGGCGCGTATTATCCGGAAGCGGACCTGGCGATGCCTCTCGAACTCTTCTAGAAAGAAAGAGGCGGGCGGCGCACGGTTCGCCGGCTGAGTGATGTCGCTCAGCTTTGCGAGGCGTTCATCTTTGCGCACGTGCCGGTACAACCTGGAGCCGCCGATCAATCATGGAAATCTTCGATGCCTTCCACCTCGCCAGGCTGCAGTTTGCGTTCACGGTTTCATTTCACATTATTTTCCCCGCGATCAGTATCGGAATGGCCAGTTTCCTCGCCGTGCTGGAGTGGCGTTGGCTGCTGACCGGCGACGTGATCTACAAGGACATGTTTCTGTTCTGGTCGAAGATCTTTGCGGTCGGCTTCGGCATGGGCGTGGTGTCGGGCGTAGTGATGGCCTACGAGTTCGGCACCAACTGGAGCGGCTTTTCGACCGTTGCCGGTAACATTACAGGGCCGCTGCTGACTTATGAAGTGTTGACGGCGTTCTTTCTCGAGGCCGGCTTTCTCGGCGTCATGCTGTTCGGCTGGCAGCGTGTGGGTCCGCGCGCGCACTTCTTCGCCACGCTGATGGTGGCGGCAGGCACGTTGATGTCCACCTTCTGGATTCTCGCGTCGAATAGCTTCATGCAGACGCCGCAGGGATTCGCCATGGAGAACGGCCGGATCGTGCCGGTCGACTGGCTGAAAGTGATTTTCAACCCGTCGTTTCCGTACCGGCTCGCGCATATGACGATCGCCGCGTTCATCGTCGCGGGCTTTATCGTCGCCGCGTGCGGGGCTTGGCATCTGCTGCGTGGCCGGCGCGACGGACCAATCAAGCGCAGTTTTTCGATGGCGCTGTGGATTCTGCTTTTGCTGACGCCGATCCAGATTTTCGTCGGCGATGCGCACGGCCTGAACACCCGCCAATATCAGCCCGCCAAGATCGCGGCGATAGAGGGACTGTGGGAAACCGAGAAAGGCGGCACTGCGCTCAATCTGGTCGGTCTGCCCGACATGAACGCCGAAGTGACACGCTACACGCTGCAAATTCCGCATTTGGGCAGTCTCATTCTGACCCATAGCTGGGACGGAGAAATTCGCGGGCTCAAGACGTTTCCCGCCAGGGACCGTCCGTATTCGCCAATCATCTTCTGGACCTTCCGGATCATGGCGGGCCTCGGTATGTTGATGCTGCTGACCGCGTTGCTCGGGCTGCTGCTCAGATTGAAAGGCCGTCTCTACGAGACGCGCTGGTATCAGGTTTTCGTGCTGTGCATGGGCCCGTCGGGAATCGTCGCGCTGTTGGCAGGGTGGGTCACGACGGAGGTCGGCCGCCAGCCCTGGACGGTCTACGGCGTTCTGCGCACAGAAGACTCGCTCTCGCCGATCAGCGCCCAGCAAGCGGGTGTTTCATTGCTGATCTTTGTGCTGGTGTACTTCCTGGTATTCGGTATGGGGGTCTACTACATGCTCAAGATGATGAAGCGCGGACCCGACGAGCATGTCGACGCCCGCCAGTCCGTCCAGCATCCGGTGTTGCGCAATCGTCCGCTGGACGCACTGGAACGGGAGTGACGCCATGCAAATCGATCTTCCGGTAGTGTGGGCTGCGATCATCGGGCTCGGCGTTTTCATCTATGTGATGCTGGACGGCTTCGATCTCGGCATCGGCCTGCTATTTCCGTTTTTCGAAGAGAAAGGCGATCGGCAAGTGATGCTCAACACCATCGCCCCCGTGTGGGACGGCAACGAGACGTTCCTCGTGCTCGGCGGCGCGGGCCTATACGGCGCGTTTCCGGTGGTCTATTCGACGCTGCTGCCGGCGAACTATCTGCCGCTGATCCTGATGGTCGTGGGGCTGATCTTCCGCGGCGCGGCCTTTGAATTGCGCGCGAAGGCCACGCGGACCCAGCATGCGTGGGATCTCGCCTTCATTGCCGGGTCGGCTCTCGCGGGGCTTTGCCAGGGCATCGTGCTGGGATCGCTGCTGCAAGGCATCAAGATCGTCGACGACCGTTTTGCCGGCGGCCCGTTCGACTGGCTATCGCCGTTCAGCCTGTTCTGCGGGATCGGCGTGCTCTTCACCTATGCGACGCTCGGCTGCGGCTGGCTGATCCTGAAAACGGAAGGCGAACTGCAGCGCAAGATGCGCGAGGTGATGCGGCCGTTGCTCGCCGTGCTGCTGGGGATAATTTTCGTGGTGAGTCTCTGGACCGTGATCGGCTTGCCGGCGGTCGAGCATCGCTGGTTCGGCAGCGGCTATCTCGGATGGTTCATGCCGGTGCCGATTCTTGTTCTGGCCTGTGTGTGGGGCATTTTTCGTTCGCTTCGCCTGCGGCATGAAGCCATGCCGTTCCTGCTCACGCTTGCGCTGTGCTTTCTCGGATACAGCGGCTTGCTGATCAGCATCTGGCCGAACATCGTGCCGCCTTCGCTGACGATCTGGGAAGCCTCGTCGAGTCATTCGAGCCAACTGTTCACGCTGGTCGGCACGGTGATCGTGCTGCCGATCATCCTCGTCTACAACGCCATGCAGTACCGCGTGTTCCGCGGCAAGGTGCGGGAGGGGGACGCCGGTTACCACTGAGCGTGGCTATGTTCCGCGCGAAGCGGCTAGCCAGAAGATCGCTAGCGGGCGCACAGGGCGGCGAGCTTGCCCACGGTAATCACGGCCTGTTCGATATCGCTCGACCAGGGGCTGCTGTAATTCAGGCGGATAAAGTTCCGAAAGGTCGTCTCCGAGATCGAAAACATGTAACCCGGTCCGATGGTGATGCCCTGCTCGAGTGCGAGCTTATAGAGCCGCATCGCGTCGACCTTGGACGGCAGCTCGATCCACAGCACGTAGCCCCCCGCGGGGTTGGACATGCGCGTGCCTTCGGGAAAGAAGCGCGAGACGATCGCCTTCATCAGGTTGGCCTGCTGCGCGTAGGTCTTCCGAACCCGTCGCAGATGATGCTCGTAACCATCGCGTTCGAGGAATTCCGCGATCGCCAGTTGCGGAATCGTCGGCGTGGTCAGCGTGTTCAGAAACTTGAGTTTCTCGACCTGATCGCGATAGCGGCCCGGCATCGCCCAGCCGATGCGGTAGGCTGCCGTCAGCGTCTTCGAGAACGACGCGCAGTGAAGCACCAGTCCCTTCGTGTCGTAGGACTTCAACGTGCTCGGATAGGTGCTGTCGAAGTGCAGCTCGTTGTAGACACCGTTCTCGATGACCGGTATGTCCCGTTTCGTCAGGTAGTCGACCAGCTCGCGCTTGCGCTCGTCGGGCATCAGAAAACCGAGCGGATTCTGGAAGTTCGGCATGATCATGCAGGCGGTGACCGTCTGCGATTCCACGATCGCGGCAAGCGCTTCGATGTCGATGCCGTGTTCAGGATGCGTGGACACCTCGATCGCCTTCATGCCCATCCGTTCGATCGCGTGCAGCATCGCGTAGAACGTGGGCGATTCGACGGCGATCGTATCGCCTGGCTTCGCGACGGCCTGCAGGCACAGATTGATCGCCTCGGTCGCGCCGACCGTGATGATGATCTCATTCGGATCGACCGCCATGCCGTTCTCGAGGTAGCGGCGCGCAATCTGGCGCACCAGTCTCGCCGTGCCCGGCGGCAGCGCGTCGGTCACGCCCCAGCGTGTCTTGCCTCGTCCCGCGTCGTAAGCGTAGCGGTTGAGCTTCTCGAAAGGAAACAGGCTCGCATCAGGGTAGGGCGAGCCGAGCGGCACCGCGTCGTCGACACCGATCGAGCGCAGCGTGGAAAGCACTAGCCGGCTGACGTCGACCGGTGACGAAATCGGAATCGGTTTAGACGGCCGCAATTCGAGTGACTTCCGCGCGCCTTCGTCGCCGCGGAAATTGACGAAATAGCCGGACTGCGGCCTGCTCGTGAGCAAGCCCCGGCTTTCGAGCAACACGTAGGCGCGGATGACCGTGGTGACGCTGATCCGATGCTGCTGGCTGGTTTGCCGCACCGATGGCAGGCGTTCGCCGTGGCCGTACACGCCTTGCCAGATCAGCTTTTCGATGTCGTCTGCAAGCTTCTCATAGAGATTCATCGGACGATTTTCCTGGCGTTTTTCAGCGACGGTTTATACCGGCTGCTTCGCTGCGGCGCACGCGCTTTTGAAGACGTGCCGCCGTCCGGTGCGCAGATCGTAGCAGAACTGTACTGATGCAAGCCGGGCCGATTTGTGCACTCTGCGACTGACCGCCGAGCCTTACTCTGTTCTCCATCGAACGCGTGTTCGCGGGTCCTGCTAAGAGGGCCTGTCGATATGCAAAGACTGGAGCCGAAACATGAAAGACGCAAATCTGAAGGGAAATAGCCACGCATGCCTACAGCCCCCCGACGCTTCGTCACTTGAATCACGCAGGACCGGCGCAAAAGGGGGAGGGGGATCATGAATCTGCTCGAAGCCATGCGCATTTACGTGAGAGTCGTGGAGCGCGAGAGCATTTCCAGCGCGGCCAGGGATCTGAATATCGGGCAGCCCGCCGCGAGCGAGCGCATCGAGCGGCTCGAGAAGTACCTGGGTTGCCGGCTTTTGCTGCGTAGTGCACGCGCGTTCAAGTGCACGCCCGAAGGCGTGACCTTCTATGAGCGTAGCAAGAGGATTCTGAGCGCCGTCGAGCAGACCATTGCCGATGTGTCGAACGACGAACAGGCGCTCAGAGGCACGGTCCGCATCGCGGCGCCTCACTGCTTCGGCGAGACGATCGTGCCGCAGGCGTTGACGCTCGTACGTGCGGCCTATCCGCAACTGGATCTGGAGCTGGTACTGAACGACCGGATCGTCGATCTCGTGACGGAGGGCGTGGACGTTTCCTTTCGTCTCGGGCAACTTGGAGAAGGCGCGTTCATTGCCCGTCAACTCGGGCAGGTCGGGCGCGTGCTCGTTGCGGCGCCGGCCTATCTGAGCCGGCACGGGTCGATCGACGAGCCGTCGGACCTGATCAAACATCCGTTCATTCGGATGCAGGGTATGTTCGGCACGGACCAGTTGCCTCTCAGGCACCAGGCGAGCGTCGTCGAGAGCGCCCCCATCCGTACCGCCGTGAAGACCAGTCATTGGCGGCCCATGTATGAAATGATCGTCGCGGGTGCGGGCATTGGCGTGCTGGAAGAGCCGGCCTGCGTCGAGGCGTTCGCGGATGGCCGGTTGGTTCGGTTGTTGCCGCAATTCGAGGCGCTGCCCTTCGACGTCAACGTACTGATTCAGGCGCAACGTCCGATGCCGCCGCGGGTACGCCTGATTGTGACGATGCTGAAGCAGTGCACGCCGGCAATGCTCGAGAGCGTACACGTCGAATGCGGCAAAATGGCCCGCGGCCTTGAAGTGCTGGCCGACGAGGTTGATTCCGTGCTGCCGAAGCAGTCGTTGCGTGCCTGAGCCCGCAACGACCCGCGCTTATTCAGCGAGCGTCAACGACACCGACGCTTCGCTCGTCAACATCAGGAATGTCAGCGTCTCGCGCAGATAGAGGCGCACTACCGAGTCGGTGTGGCTAAGATAGCCGATCGACAGATCTTCGCCGAGGTGCAACTCGAAGTCGCCGCCTCGCGTGGAGAGCACGCTACCGCCGGTCAGCGCGGGTGCCCAGATGATGTCGCCGTTCACGATCCGCTTGATGTGCTCGATCACCGGGTAGCCCTGGTCGCGTGCCTCGCTGAGCGCCGTGTAGGCGTCGGCGCCGAGCAGCACGGAATAAGGACCGTCCACGCCGGCAAGCCGTAACTCTTCCAGCGCGTTGCCGATTGCGTGCGGATAATCGCCGATGTCGGCGGGCAGCGCGAGCGGCGCGTTCGACGAGCCTTCGCGAATCCCGCCGATTCCCGCTGCCTGATAGCCGTCGAAGATCGCGCGATCTTCGGCATAGGCGAGCTCTTTCGCTGCGTCTTTGGCGGGCTGCCAGTCGGCGTCGTTCGCGCCGCGCAGCACGCTGTCGATCGCCTCGCGCTGCAATTCGAACAGCACGGTGAATTCGACCAGGCGCTTGACCTCCGCGAGCTTGGCCACGACGCCTTGCTGAGGCGCGGCAATCGCGGTCTGATGCCCCGTGCCGACGCCAGACAACTCCGTCCCGCCCGGACCCTCGACATCGACCACGCGACGGCCGGCTACGCTGCGTTTGAAGGTGCGCGCCACTTCGTTTTCGATCTGCGACCAGGCGGCGCTGGAGATGGGGGCGAGCTCGCGATGCAGGTTATTCATGTTGGGAGATTCCCTTTAGAGAGCCAATATTCAGCGAGCCGTCGTGGCGCGGCTCGGCGGGCAAAGACGGTTCGGAATGTGTTTCGATGGCGGCCGTGACGCTCGGCGGATCGCGGTCCGCGAGTTCCTCGAGCAAGATGGCCGACGGCACGAAGAACAGGCCGCCCGTGACGGCGCGGCTATAGTCGAGCAGCCGGTCGTAGTTGCCCGGCGGCCGCCCGATGAACATGTTCTCCAACATCTGCTCGATCGGCGCCGGCGAACGTGCGTAGCCGATAAAGTAAGTGCCGAATTCGGCCGCGCCCAGGCGGCCGAATGGCATGTTGTCGCGCAAGATCTTCACTTCCTTGCCGTTTTCGGTGATCGTGGTGAGCGAGCTGTGTGACGACGACGGTTTGACCGCCGCGTCGAGTTCGACGTCGGACAATTTCTTGCGACCGATAATGCGCTCCTGAGTCTCGACGGAGAGTGCATTCCAACCGTCCATGTCGTGCAGGTACTTTTGCACGAGGACGTAGCTGCCGCCCTCGAACCCGGGGTCGTCGGTGATGAGCGTGTATTCGTCGGCGGCGCGGCCGGTCGGGTTCTCGGTGCCGTCGACGAAGCCCACCATGTCGCGCATATCGAAGTAGCGAAACCCGTGAACTTCATCGACCACGGTGACCGCGTCGCCGAGCGCGCCCAGCAACTGCGTGGCGAGCTCGAAACACAGATCCATGTGATCGGCGCGGATGTGCAGCAGGAAGTCGCCCGGTGTCCCCAACGCGCGACGCTCGCCTTCGCCGATGTCGCGGAACGGATGCAGCAGGGCCGGCCGCGGCGCGCCGAACAGCCTGTCCCACGCATCGGAGCCGAACGAGCAGACGCACGACAGATTGCCGGCAGGCACACGCTTGCCGACCGCGCGCACAAGGGCGGCAATGTCGCCGCACCATTCGCGCACCTTGGCCTCCTGATCGCGGTCGTTCGCGATGGTCGCGACAATGAAGATCGCACTGCGGGAGACGTCATTACAAATTGCTTGCGGTTCCGGGGTTTCGTTGAGCATCGATTTGAGTGTTGAGAGACCGTTACGGATTCCGACGGCAGTAGAACCCATGTCGTTCCGCCTACGCGTTTCATGCGGGAGGCGGGCGCGAGTTTCGTTTGAATGATTGAAGCAGGTTCGCTGTTGCGGCCACCTCAGGCATGCGTAGCGCTTTGCCTTGTCGCCGGAAGGGCGCAACATGCGTGACATGGTTGACATCCATCACGCCCACAGATGTTATACCGAGCAGATAATTTGTGTGAACTCGGTGCCGGCTTCGGGAGGCGTCGTGGCGTGGCGGATCGGCCAATAGACAGTGGCATTCGTTCGCATTGCAAATGGATGGCGAACCGACGATGAATGCCTGAAGCCACCCGGGATGATTCGGTCTAACATGGCGACTTGCACCTTCAGGAGCAGCAGATCATGACCTCAGGTACCGACGAAGCAGTGGCTCGAGAAGCGGTTGAAGGCTTCTATCGAGCATTCGAGCAGAAAAGCGTCGAGTTATTGGCGAAGGTTGTCACCCCTGACTGGCAGTACATTCCGGAGCCTCGCGGGGCCACGCACGGGCCTGCTCAAATGATTCAGGTGTTCCATGACATTGCAACCGCGATGCCGGACATGAAAGTCGAAATTCTCGATTTGCTGGTGCATGGCAACCGGATAGGGGTTCGCGCGGAGATCAACGGCACGCAAACCGGAGAACTGCTCGGCATCGACGCGAGTTCGAAGCACGTGAAATTCGCGATTCATTCTTTCCATCAGATGCGTGGAAATCTGATCGAGATAACGTGGCACCTCGAAGACTGGCTATCGCTGTTTCGACAGCTTGGACAGGTGCCGAAAATGCTCGAACGACCTTGAAGCGGAAGGAACGCATCAATGCTGATAATGCATTGCCGCGGCGATCAGAAGCCGAAACGGCAGCGCGAGCAGCACTGCCCCGGCTACGCCGAGCAGCCATAAGCCAATGAACCATAAGAGGCGTTTGCTGAACATCGTCTTGCGATCAGGGCTTGTCTGTGACACGCTGTCCCTCGTCATCGGCTCGTCATGCTTACTTGTCAATCATAACTTGTAGCGGGCGGCAGGATCGCGACAGTGTTTCTGTGCGATCGCGAATAGAGGCCGAGAAGGACACAACGGGATCGAGAGTCATGAACGAGAAGCGAGATGCAGCACCTGACAGCACCGCTGCGCGTGTCGCCTTGTGGCGCGCGCTGCATGTCGAGGCCGACGCGCCGCCGCATGTGCTGGAAGACGCCATCGGCCTCAAGCTGCTGGCTCCCGGCGACGATTGGCGTGACCGCGGCGATATGGACCCGCAGTTCACGCGTCCGTTTCGCGCCTCGATCGTGGCGCGGGCTCGCTTCATCGAAGACCTGGTCGTGGAACAGGCCGGGCGAGGGTTGAGTCAGTACGTCATTCTCGGCGCTGGACTCGACAGCTTCGCCCAGCGCAGGCCTGAGATCGCGTCTCGCCTCAAGGTGTTCGAGATCGATCCGCCGGGTCCTCAGGCATGGAAGCGCCAGCGCCTGATCGAACTCGGCTTCGGCGTGCCGGACTGGCTGCGCTTCGTGCCGGTCGATTTCGAGGCGGGCCGGAACTGGCGGGACGAGTTGATGGCTGCCGGCTTCGATGCCAGCAAGCCGGCGGTCGTGGTCTCCACGGGCGTCAGTATGTATCTCACGCGCGACGCGAACATGGCCACGCTGCGCGAGGTCGCGGCGCTCGCGGCGGGATCGACGCTCGCCATGACCTTCCTGCTGCCGCTGCAACTGGCGGACCCCGAGGTACGTCCCGGGCTCGAGATGGCGGAGAAGGGCGCGCGAGCAAGCGGCACACCTTTTATCAGCTTCTTCACGCCGCCGGAGATGCTGGCGCTGGCCTATGGAGCCGGCTTTGGCGAAGCGCGCCACGTGTCGGCGGCCGATTTGACGCAGCGCTATTTCACGGGCAGAACCGACGGTCTGCGTCCGCCGAACAATGCGGAAGAACTGCTTGTAGCGAGCACCTGACCGCCGTGAGCGCATTCACCCGTTTTGAAGTCGCCGTCTCGAAGTCATATACCAAACGCGATTGACACGCATGTGACCGAGCACTCATTCGTGCCAAAAAACATGCCTAGGGAAAGTATCTATTCTGTCAAAACCGACCCTCGCGTACTTTTAAACCTTGGCTGAATCCCAAATATCGAGCACTCATGCGGTGGATCCGCTTCCAGTCCTTCAACAGGATCGGCGGATCGACGCGGGAAGTGCCGTGACATTTATATTCGAGCGCGCGGGATATCGTTAGACCCTGGCGCGACTGTGGTTCTTGACCCACGCACTTTCAGGGAAACGATGACCACCGGACCTCGTAACAGCGGTTTTCCAGCGCTTGGCGCCCTCTCCTGGGGCTCACATCTGTGTCACTTCTACGAATCGCGTAGCGAATTGCTCAGCGTCACCGCGGACTTCCTGCATGCCGGACTCGCCAATCGCGAAGCGGCCGTGTGGGTCGCGCCCGAGCTGCTGGGACCCGACAAAGCCCGCTATATGCTCACGCGAACCGCGCCCGCACTCGCCGAATATATCGATGCAGGCCAGTTGCAGATTCTCGATGGCGCGCAGATTTACGCCTCGCCCAAAACGGGCTTCAACGGCGGCGTCACCGTGGGCTTGTGGTCGAAGGCGATCAACGACGCGTTGGGGCGAGGCTTCGAAGGATTGCGCGTGGCCGGCGACGCCGTCTGCAACGAAACCACCGACTGGGTTGCGCTGCTCGACTACGAAGCCTCGCTGAAGGAGAAGCTTGCTGAGCGGCCGATCATCGGTTTGTGCACGTACTGCGTGCAGAAGCTTCGCACCGCGCAGGCACGGGACATCGAGCGCCTGCACGATGCGAAGATCGAAGCGCCGCGCGTCGAGACTTCCGGGCATTCTCGCGCGCACGCTGGTGGGCAGAGTGTGCAACGTTCGGAGCACGTCGTCGCCATTGCCGGGCGTAGCGATGAAACGAAACAAGCCTCGATCGGTGCAACGATAGGCCACGAAATCCGCAATGCCATTACGCCGCTCGGCTTGCTCGCGCGTTTGTTGAACACGCAGTACGGCCATGATGAACAGTTGACGCGCTACGCGCTTC
Organism: Paraburkholderia dipogonis; assembly: GCF_042680985.1. Classification (NCBI taxonomy): domain Bacteria; kingdom Pseudomonadati; phylum Pseudomonadota; class Betaproteobacteria; order Burkholderiales; family Burkholderiaceae; genus Paraburkholderia; species Paraburkholderia dipogonis. Next base: position 406,046 of record NZ_JBHUFR010000013.1, read on the forward strand.
TACTCTCGCGGCAGGCAAACCTGCTCGGTCAATTGGCCCAGCAATTGATGGCGCCGGACGATGCCGGGTTCGATGGTTCCGCTGGTTCTGTTCACCCGGCGCCGGACGCGTCGGCATGTGCGTCGCGCGGGAAAACTGTCGAGAATCCCGCATCGGTCAATATTGGCGATCTGCTCGCGCATTGTGTGCAGGTAGCCGAAGCGGGCGCGCCGGATCACGCGCCGATTCAACTGACGGCAGGCGACGCGCCGTTGCCGGTGCAAGGCGACTTCGGCAAGCTGACCCAGGTGTTCGTCAATCTCCTGGTCAACGCGCTCAAATATTCGGCGGCTGCGGACGCGATCAAGGTAACGGCGTCACGCGCCGGGCGTTACTGCTATATCAGCGTGAGCGACGAAGGCATCGGCATCGCGCCGGGCGAGCTTGCGGCCATCTTCAAGCCCTACGCGCGCGGGCTTGTGGGGCGCGCATTGGGCACCGGTGGCCATGGACTCGGGTTGGCGGTGGTGCGCGATATCGTTACGAGCCATGGCGGCACCGTTGAGGCATTTTCCGCGGGACTGGGCCGCGGCTCGAATTTCGTGGTGCGCCTGCAGCTGGCGAAGATGGCTACGCCAATCACGACGATCGCGCCAGAAGCACAAGAGCGCGAAGCCGTTTACGCCGCACCCGTCACGCAAGGTATTGCCGCATAGCGAGCCACGTTAACTCGACCGCGGGAGAATGGCTGTTTGATTCGAACGCGATGGCTAAACGTCTCGTCAGGCCGCGCGAGCGACGAGCGCCGCACCAAACAACGCAATCCCCCGAGTTCCTGTTGAAACGGCCTTGCCCCGGAACGTGCGCCGGCGAGGCCAATCAGGTTTCGCCCACCCGCAAACCTCTCCGCGCGGTTAGAACGTGTGCCGGATCGCGGCCCGCACGACGATCTGACTCGATGACGACGACAGGTCTTGCGCGCCAGGCACATATGCCTGATCCAAAGCCGAACCGGTTGCGTCGCCGGCGATCTTTTGAAAGGCGCCCTGAACATAGAAATCGGTGCGCTTCGAAAGGTTATAGTCCGCCATCAAGCCGGCGGTGTGGATCTTCGGACGTACGCTGCCTGTCGTTGCATCGTAGTTCTCCAGCGTATAGACGTATTGCGCGCCCACATAGAACGCCGGTGTGAACTGATATTTCCCGTTCAGTTCGAAGTTCTGGTACTTCAACCGGGTCAGTGTCCCGCCTGCCAGCGCGCCGCTGGTCGGCTGAATACTCTCCTGCGCGCCGAGGTAGGCCACATTCGCGGCCGGATTGCTGATGTTCGTGTTCGTATAGACGAAGCCCGCCGTCGCCGGACCCAGTGTGTAGTTGATTCCCGCGCCGAAGATCCGCAAGCGCTCCGACTGAAAGTTCGCATCCGCGGAGACGGTCGAGCTCGAACCGGCAATCGCGCCACCGGACGTCGATCCGGGATTGTCCGCGTTCAGATACGCAGCCGCGATCAGCAGGCCGCCATAGGTGTACTGCGCGCCGACGCTGAATTGCCGGTTGTCGGCGAAGCCCGTGCTGTTGCTGAAGCTATATGCGCCGCCGAACTGGAAGCCGGCAATATCCGGGCTCGCATACTTGACCGTGTTGTTCACGCGGAACGTGTTATCGGTGTTGTCATTGTCGAACGGATGGGATAGCAGATAGCCGCCCCAGTTGCCATTGGCCGTTGTCAGCGCAAGATAGTCGACCACCGAGTCGTATTGGCGGCCGAGCGTAACCGACCCGTATCGGCCGCTCTCGATACCAACATAGGCCTGGCGACCAAACCCCAAACCCCCTTGCGCGAGCTTGCCGGTGTTGACGTTAAAGCCGCTTTCGATCTGAAAGACCGTTTTAAGCCCTGCGCCCAGATCTTCGGCGCCTTTTAGCCCCCAGCGGCTACCTTGGGCGTAGCCGCTTGCCATCTCGTACACGTGGCCTCCGCCGACGTTGTTCGTGAAGTCGAGTCCTTCATCAATGACGCCATAGAGTGTGACGCTGCTCTGCGCAAAAGCCGACGTTGCAAATACCGACGCTATTGCGCTACAAAAGATTTTTTTGTTCAATTCGTCATCCTGAATGTGAAATGGTTTTTTTATTTGGCGCTCATTGGCCAATCGAGCCGTTCGGCAGAATGGAAAATCAAAGGGGTCAAGTGCTGTTATCCGCCTCGCGGTTTCAGATACGCCAGAAGGCGTCGCTCAAGCCGCCGAAATATCCAGACCAGCGCAAAAGCGATCATTGCGTACAGCAGCGCCGCAATTCCAAATGCCTCGAATGATGCATAAGTCGCCGAATTGACATCGCGGGTTACTTTGAGAATGTCCGGGATCGTGGCGGTGAAGGCGAGCGTGGTGGAGTGCAGCATCAGAATCGCCTCGTTGCCGTACATAGGTAACGCACGTCGCAGTGCCGAAGGAAGAATGATCCGGCGGTAGACGGTGAATGTGGACATGCCGACTGCGAGTGCTGCCTCGATTTCTCCGTATGCCGTCGCCCGGATTGCTCCCGCAAGGATCTCCGTGGCGTAAGCGCATTCGTTCAGCGCGAACGCGAGTAGCGTGCAGTTCATGGCATCGCGAAAGAATGCGTCGAGCAGCGCGTGTGAATGCACGACATGCAAGCTGTACAGCCCCGTGTAGCAAATCAGCAATTGGACGTAGAGCGGCGTTCCTCGAAATACATAGGTGAACAGCCAGACCGGCGTGGACAGAAGCCGGTTGCGCGATGCCCGTGCCACCGAGAGCGGCAACGCCAGCATGAAGCCGAGTGCGAGCGATGCCACCAGAAGCCACAATGTGACGGCGAGCCCCGTGAACTGAAACCCATCTGTGTACAGATAGTTTTGCCAATATTGACGAACGATGTCGATCATGTGGCCACGCGCCTCACACCCGCTGAATACCGTACTTCCAGTCGCCACAGCACCACGTTGGACAGCGTGGTGATTGCCAGATAGATCGCGCCGGCGGCGAGTGTGAACAGGAAGAAATTCTGCGTCGACTTGCCGGCGTCCTGCGACACCTTGACTACATCCGAGAGTCCGATGATCGACACCAGCGCGGTCGCCTTGACGATAACCTGCCAGTTGTTGCCGATGCCCGGCAGCGCCAGCCGCATCATTTGCGGAAACAGGATGCGGGAGAATACCTGCCAGCTCGACATGCCGAATGCCATGCCCGCTTCCAGTTGCCCTCTGGGAACGCCCATGAACGCACCCCGGAAAGTTTCGGTGAAGTACGCGCCATAGATGAAGCCAATTGTGACGACACCGGCCGAGAAGGGATCGATATCCATCTGGTCGAAGCCCAACATATCGGTGATATGGTTCAGCGCGATCTGAATGCTATAAAAGAGCAGCAGCATCAGCACGAGGTCCGGCACCGCCCTGATCAAGGTCGTGTATGCGACGCCGATCCGCACGAGGTAGCGACGGCCGGATAGTTTGGCTGCGGCGCCGCACAACCCCAGTGCAAATGAAACGAGTAGCGACAGCAGCGCGAGCTTGATCGTTTCATAGGTGCCGGCGACGAGCGCCGGCCCGAATCCTCCAAGTATCATTTTGTCTCCTGTGGCTCGCTCAAGCCGGTTCACTTCGCACCGTAGATATCGAAGTCGAAGTACTTGCGGTTGATCCGCGCATACGTGCCATTGGCCAGCACCGCAGCGAGCGCCTGATTGAAGGCATCACGCAACGCGACGTCCTCTTTGCGAAGTCCGAGTCCGTCGCCAAGACCAAAATACTTCGGGTCGTCCAGAGCCGGGCCGGCAAATTTGTAGTCTTTGCCTTCGGGCTTCTTGAGGAAGCCGTCGCTCGCCTCGATCGACGCCTGAAATGCCGCGTCGAGTCGACCGGACATCAAATCGGCGTAGACCTGATCCTGGTTCTGATACGAGACGATCTGCACGCCGGCCGGTTGCCACTGTGCGCGGGCGTAATCTTCCTGGCTCGTGCCCTGTTCGACGCCGACGCGTTTTCCCTTTAGCGAGGCGGCGCTCGGCAGCAGATCGGAGTCGCGTTTGACAACCAGCCGCGCGGGTGCATTGGAGATCTTGTTCGTGAACGCGATCTGCTGCATGCGCTTGGGTGTGATGGTCATCGACGAAGAAATCGCATCGAACTTTCTTGCCAGCAGTCCTGGGATCATTCCGTCAAAGCTGGTTTCGACCCATACGCAGCGCGCGTGAAGTTCCGCACAGAGCGCATTCGCGATGTCCACGCCAAAGCCGGTCAACTTGCCGTCAGGCGTCTTGTACTCCAGCGGCGGATAGGTTGGATCCACCGCCAAGCGGATTTCCTTGCCCGACCAGTCGGCGGCGTGAGCGCCGCCGGACAGCACCGCCAAAGCGGCCGAAATCGCTGCGAGTTTTTTCATCATGTGTGCTTCTCCTCGATGTCATGGTTGAAATGATGGTGATCCGGGCGATCCGCCATGGGCAGAAAGCGTTCGGTGAGCTTGACCCAATAGGTGGCGCCCACGGCGAGGCAGTCGTCGTTGAAGTCGTAACCGGAGTGATGCAATGCGCAGCCGCGTTCACCGTCGCCATTACCGATCACGAGATAGCTGCCCGGACATTGTTCGAGCATGCAGGCGAAGTCTTCACTGGCGGTGAAGGGTGCAAGGTCGTCGATCACGGCTTGCGCGCCGAACCAGTCCGTCGCCACCGCACGAGCGAAGTCCGTTTGCGCAGGATGATTGATCAGCACGGGATGACAGCGGAAATAGTCGATCTCCGCTTGCGCGCCGAAACTCGCTGCCTGTCCGTGCACGAGTTCGTGAATCCGGCGTTCGAGCAGGTCGCGCACATCCGGCGCAAGTGCCCGGACCGTCAGCAGCATCTGCGCCGATGAAGGGATCACATTGGACGCGGTGCCCGCATGAATCGAACCGACGCTGATAATGGCCAGATCGCGCGGACTCACATTGCGTGACACGATACTTTGCAACGCCGTCACGATCGACGCGCATACGACGATCGGATCGATCGCCTCGTCCGGCGCGGCACCGTGGCCGCCGCGGCCCACCACGCGCACGGTGACGGTGTCGGCCGACGCCATGAATGCGCCGTTGAAGAAACCCAGATGGCCCGCCGGATACCCCGGCACGTTATGAAGAGCGAACACGGCATCGCACGGAAAGCGTTCAAAGAGGCCGTCCTCCATCATCTTTTGTGCGCCGCCGAGGCCTTCTTCAGCCGGTTGGAATATCAGGTTCAGCGTGCCTGAAAAGTCACGTGTTTCGGCGAGATGCCTGGCAGCGGCCAATAAGGTGGCCGTATGCCCGTCGTGGCCGCATGCGTGCATGACGCCATCGTTTCGGCTGGCATAGGGCAGGCCCGTCGTTTCGTGGATAGGCAGTGCGTCCATATCGGCGCGCAAGCCGAGGGACGGCCCGCGACCATTCTTCAACGTGCCGACCACGCCGGTTTTACCGACGGCGCGCGTGACCTGAAAGCCCCACTTGTCGAGGCATTCGGCGACCAGTTCGCTGGTGGCGACCTCCTGAAGGCCGAGTTCCGGATACGCGTGGATGCGGTGCCGCAAGCCGATCATTTCTTCCTGAATAGCGGCGATGCCGGGCAAAACGAAGTCTTGAATCATCGATAAAGTCCTTGGAAAGCCCGCAGATCCTGCCGTCGCGTCCCGTCATTCCAGATTTCGGACCGCGCCATCGTCTGCATTGATCGAAATGCTATTCAGCTAAATATCGAGGGTGAAGCCGCAGTTTTGTTATGCTGACAACCATTTGTTGTCGGGGTGGTTCCGTGAAGATTCATCAATTGCAGGCCTTGGTCGCCAGCGCGGAAACGGGCAGCATTAGGGCGGCCGCGCGCTCATTGGGAATTTCTCAGGCCGCTGTCACGCGCGCGCTGCGCGAACTGGAAGCCACCGAGCAACTGCCGCTGCTGATACGCGCGCCGGGGGGAATCAGCTTTACCGACTACGGCAAGACGTTGCTGACGCACGCGCGGCTGGTTCTCAATCAGCTGGAACACGCGCAGAGCGACCTGGCAAGACTGCGCGGACGAGCGGAGGGGAGGCTTAGCGTCGGTGTGACACCGTGGATTACGTTGACGTTTCTGGCGGAGACGGTATTGCTGTTTCGCAAGCGAATGCCCGACATTCAGCTGGAGATATTCGAGAGTCTCATGGCGGTCGCGCAACCGCTTTTACGTGCCGGCGACATGGACTTCGTGATTGGCCAGTTGAATCCGTCGACGGCCACTCAGGAGTTTTCGTGTGAACCGGTTTTGAACTATGAAACGGCGGTGATGGTGCGCCGGGGACATTCGCGCGAGCACTGCCGTTCGATTCACGATCTGCTGGACCAGGACTGGGCTCTCAACTTCGCACCCGACGGACAGGATGCGCTGATCGACTATCTGTTCACGCGCCACGGTGCGCGGATCGAAGCGAGCCGCATTGTACGGGCCCATTCGCTAGGCACGCTGCAGATACTGGTTGAACGTGCCGAGATGTGTACGTGGTGCCCGGCCGTCCTCCAGACGGCTTCTCTGTTTGACGGAAAACTCGTGGCGCTGCCGCTGAAAGAGAAATTCGATTCGCGACAACTGAGCATTGTCACGCGCCGAAACAGTACGCTTGGCGGCGCGGCGCATTGTTTTATCGAATGCCTGTTGCAGGTGGTCCGCAAGCACGCACGATCGGCGAAGAAAGAAGATCTCGCTTTGTTCGACACTCTGACGATACTGGTTTGATATCGCGTCCCCGTATACCGGGAAAGCGCGAATCAACGATACCGTCTCATTCGATCCTGCACCAACGGCCGGATTCCGCACACACGATAGCCGATTCACCATTCACGCGGACTTGCTCTTCATCCGCTTGCAACGGGGTCGAAGGGGCTATACCGATGTCGAAGACAACGTTAAGCGCACGCGCAACATGAAGGTCTTCGATGGGAAGCTCCCACGTCAGGAATATTTGCGTGCAATCCTGATCAGGCGCGAAGTCGGCTGCATTGAACCCGCTGCTGCCTCGCCGGATCACGCCATGAGGCTGGCCGGTGTCGAATATCAAGGCCGTGCCGCGAGTCAAAGGAATGCGATGACCTGTGCCGGGGAAATGAACATCCAGCCCCTTGTCTTCGCTGAGGAACAGATTGCAGAAGGCCGCACCGCCATATTGCGCGCCGTCATGGTGATACCTCGCGCCGCGGCAGGCCATCAGCGCAATGTCGCTGGCGGCAAGCACGTCCGGCAGTCCGAGCGCGCCCGTCCACTCGGACATTGCCCGCACACAGCGCGGGTAGTCCGGCCAGCGCACCTGCGTTCGCGCCAACGGCATGACCTCGACGTCACCGGGTTCGAGGACCATGCGCGACGACATCTCCCTGTCCCAATCCGCAAGCACGCGAGCAGGAGGCGCGGGTACGTCGAGCGTGCCTGACAGCACGATGTCACTCACGCTCCGGCTGCGAATGGCATCGCCACTCCAGAAATAGGAAGTCAGTACGTCTCGCGTCGATGCTGTGGAAGAAGGGCTCATCCACAGCATTGTAAGTTACCGCCCAGCTTTGAGTTGCGTCCACAGCCTGTTTTGAAGGCGAAGGATTTCGGCCGGCAAAGGCAATGACAGCGTGAGCGATTTCATCTTCTCGCCGCGAGGATAGACCGCTTCATTGTCGAGGATGGCCGGTTTCACATAAGCACGCGCGGCGGCGTTGGCGTTCGGGTAGTAAACCTGATTGGTGATCGCCGCGCTGACCTTCGGTTGAAGAATGTAGTTGATCCACTGCATCGCGGCTTCAGGATGAGGTGCATCTTTCGGCACGCCCATCAGATCGAACCACAGCACGCCGTCGCCTTTGGGAATGACGTAGCGAATCTCATAGGCGCGGTGTGCCTTCTCTGCGCGCCGCTTTGCGATACCGACGTCGCCGGACCATGCTAGCGCGAGGCAGACATCGTTATTGGCGAGGTCGTTGATGTAGCCGGATGAATTGAACTGGGTGATGTACGGCCGGATTGTTTTGAACAGCTTGTACACGGCCTGATAGTCGGCGGGGTTAGTGCTATTGGGATCTTTGTGCAGGTAGATCAAGCCCACCGAGAAAGCATCCTCGGGAGAGTCGAGCACGGAAACGCCGCAGGTTTTCAGTTTGGACACGTATTGCGGATCGAACAGCAGATCCCAGCTATCGTAGGGTGCGTCCTTGCCCAGTATCTGCGTGACCTTCGTGACGTTGTAGCCGATACCGTCCGTTCCCCATGACCAGGGCACCGTGTACTGATTGCCGGGATCGGCGGATGCCAGCATCTTCATGAGCACGGGATCCAGATTGGCCAGATTCGGAATCTTGCTCTTGTCGAGCTTGCGATAGACACCCGCTTCGATCTGCCTGGCGGCATAGGCGGACGACGGCACCACCACGTCATAGCCTGAGGAACCGCTCAGCAACTTTGCCTGCAAGGTGTCGTCGCCGTCATACACGTCGTATCGCGTGTGAATGCCGGTTTCTTTCTGAAAGCCCGACACGGTGTCCTCGGCAATATTGTCCGACCAGTTGTAGACATTCAGTTCTTCGGCATTGGCAGGATGAGTGGTCGCCGCCAGCATCCCCGATGCTGCGAGGATTCCAGTGACTACGCTGATGAGATGGCGGGATGTCATAGTGGTCTTCCGGGTTGAATAAAGAAGCGCATGCGAGGAGAAGAAGAGTCAGTCTGTGAACGGGCGTTCGGCTCGATCCGCTGGGCGGCGCCAGCCAACCTGCTCCAGTGCTTTCAGCAGACGGGCCGTGCTCAGCGCGGGGACATGCACGCGCTGTCCGCTCGTATCTTCAGCAGCGACAAGTGCGTTGAGAATCGCTTCTTCGACGGCATCCGCGGCCGCGACGAACAGCGGAGAAATAGAATCGTGAGTGACGGTGCGCACGCTGATCACCGGTTCGATCGCTTTGCCGTAGTCCGCCGGAGGTATGGCGTGATTGCCGACCGAGAACGCGATGAAAATGTCGCCGCTCGAATATTCGGTGCCGCCGCCCACGCGAGCCAATCCAATGCTTGCGCGTCGTGCGACCTGCTCGCACTGATGCGGAAGAAGCGGCGCGTCGGTCGCGAGCGTCACCACGATCGATCCCATTCCGGGGACGCCCATCTGGCGCTTGTCGAATGGCGAGGGCAGATCGCGCAGCACGTCGCCAACCGGATAGCCGGCCACGCGCAGCGCGTCGCGCCGGCCGTAGTTGGCCTGGACCAGCGCGCCGACGGTCCAGCCGCCGTCCTTCGTCGCGAGTCGGCGCGAGGCGGTGCCGATGCCGCCTTTGAACTCGTGGCAAATCATGCCGGTGCCGCCACCAACCGAGCCTTCCTCGACAGGTCCGCTGCGGGCCGCGGCCAATGCCTCGTGTACATGCGCCGCGGTGACGTGTTGCCCCCAGATATCGTTCAGCACCCCGTCGAAAGTTTCCAGCACCACCGGCATGCACCAGTACTGGCTCTCGCCGAGCGTCGCGCGTTCGGCGGCAACCAGCGCATCGCGAACCACGCCGACGCTGTGCGTGTTGGTGTACGCGATGGGCGTGGTCAGCAAGCCGGATTCGCGTATCCACTCCAGGCCGTTGGCATCGCCGTTTCCGTTGAGCACATGGACGCCCGCATAACACGGATCGAACCGCGCGATGCCGGGGCGCGGCTCGATGATCGTCACGCCGGTTCGAATCGAGACTTCTGCCCGGTTTTCGACCAGGGTACGATGACCGACTCTGACGCCTTGCACGTCGGTGATGCTGTTGAATGGACCTGGCGTGCCGTGGCCGACTCGAACACCGATGTCTCTGATACCCATACGTTTCTCCTGTGTTGCCCGCTGCGGGCAAGTCTTGCCGCTGCCTATGCGGCGGGGTACTGAGATGGTAGGGGCGGCGCAAACGGGTACAAATCAGGCCGAAGGGCTAGAACGATGGAGCGATCTACCCTTTTAGGGGTAGAGGGGGACACTGACATGCCGCTTGAAATATCGGACGTTGCATTTCATCAGCGGCTCGGACGTCTGGTCGAAAAACTCGACGACAAACAGTTCTGGCATGCGCTGATCGATCTGTTGCGCAAAGTTGTTCACTTCGACAACTGGGTGGCGATGATCTTTTGGCCCAACGGAAAACCACAGTTGATCGCGGAGACACAAACGCGCACACCGCACGACGACCTGTTCAAGGGCTATCTGAACAGCGTCTATTTGCTGGACCCTTTCTATCAATTCAGCCTCGGCGCGATCAGCCCAGGCGTGTATTGTCTGGATGAAGTCGCGCCCGATCATTTCCGCGAGACCGAATACTTTCGCCGCTATTTTTCGGTGAACGTGCTCGAAGACGAGGTGCAGTTACTGGCGCCGCTGTCTTCGGGAGGAACGCTGTCGGTGTCGATGGGCAGTGAGCGGCGCTTCAGTTCGGCCGACGTCGGAACGCTCTGTCTTTACGGCGCATGGCTGCTTCCGCTGATGTGCCATGCGCTCTCGGCACAGACCGCGATGCTGCCGCCGCCGGCGAGTTCGGCGGCGGGAGGCGACCGTCGCCTTCACTTCGAACAGGCACTGCGCAAGCGATCCAATGCGTCGCTGACCCATCGCGAGATCGAAGTCGCGCTGATGATTCTCGCCGGTCATTCGACCAAGAACATGGCGAGAGAACTGGGGGTGTCGCCTGCCACGGCCAAGGTTCACCGGCGCAATCTCTACAGGAAACTGAACATTTCCTCCCAGGCAACACTCTTTCTGCTCATCATGGACGAGGACTCAGAGGCAAGCTGAACCGGCCTGATTGGATTGGCAATCTCAAAGGCGAGCGCCTTGGCGTTGCCACCGTTCTTTGTATCGCAATGTATCTGCACCGTAGCAGGGTACATAACGTTTCACCAACGGGCATTGCCGACATAAGCCAGATACGTCGACGGGGTCTAATGCTTCCAGGCCAGTCGAACTGGCGTTGCTAATCAGAACGCAAACGCAGAACACAAACGGGCGTTTGCGTGGAAGACATTTTTTCTCAAGGTGAAGATCATGAAAGTCATTCAATCGCTTATCGTCGCTGCTGCCGTTGCTCTCCCGGCTTTGTCGTTCGCGCAATCGAATCAGCCGCTCACTCGGGCGCAGGTCCGCGCGGAACTCGTGCAGTTGGAGAAGGCCGGCTACAACCCTGCAAGCGATGAAACGCAGTATCCCAGGAATATCCAGGCCGCCGAGGCCCGCGTGAGTGCGCGGAACGGCCTGGCGTTGTCGTCTTATGGCCCAGCGACGGGCGGCAGTTCGGCATCGGGCTCGCATGCGTCGGACTCTGAAATAATCGGTCTTGGGGCGATTTACGCCAAGCCGTAACTGAAGTCCGCTTCGAGGGCCGCTGCATGTACCGGCCACGCTTCGCGATGTTTTGATTTAACCATTCGGTGCGTCCCGCGGGCGCACTGTTCAATTCAGCGCTGTCGCACATAAGGAGAATTAGCCATGTCTGACCAGATCAATTTGCGGCGTCGTCGTCTGCTCGGGACGACGGTTGCGGGCCTCAGCCTG
>NZ_JBHUFR010000014.1:0-150393 GCF_042680985.1 Paraburkholderia dipogonis
CTTTCTCCCAGAACGATCCGTCTTGCTGCGTATGCGGTGATACTCGGCGTCGCTGTACTGGCCTGTATCTGGCTGTTTGCCGGCTCGACCAGCGAGACCACGAACGATGCCTATGTGACGGCCGATTTCACGCTGGTCGCGCCGCGTGTCGCGGGTCAGGTGTCCGGAGTGCTCGTCGAAGACAACCAGCAGGTCAAGGCGGGACAGCTACTGGTTCGTATCGATGACCGCGACTTTCGTGCCGCGTTGATGAGTGCCGAAGCGGACGTGGCGGCAGCCAGAGCATCGGTTGCAAACTACGAGGCCGAGATCGCGCGGCAGCCCGCACTCGTCGATCAGGCGCGTGCGACGTTGCGCGCCGATGATGCGACGCTCGAGTTTGCGCGTGCGAACGCTGCGCGCTACCGCAATCTTTCGGAGACCGGTGCGGGAACCACACAGGAGCAGCAGCACGCTGCGAGCGCGCTGGCCGAGGAACTCGCGCAGCAGGCGCGCAACCGCGCCGCGCTGGTGGCGACCGTGCAGAACCTCGATGTTCTGAAGACGCAGCGCGACAAGGCAGGCGGCGCGCTGGCGCATGCCGAAGCGGCCTTTGAGCAGGCGAAACTCAACCTGTCGTATACGGAGATCCACGCGCCCATCGACGGCAAGGTCGGACGGCGTTCGGCACGCGTAGGCGCATTCGTGACGACCGGTGCGCCGCTGCTCGCGATCGTCCCGCTGTCGGACGCCTATATCGTCGCCAACTTCCAGGAGAACCAGCTTGCCCGGATGCGCCCCGGCGACACGGTGCGTATCAAGGTCGACAGTTTTCCGGGCGTGGTGATCCGCGGCCATGTCGATAGTCTTGCGCCTGCCACAGGCGTGAGCTTCGCGCCTATCGCACCCGACAACGCAACGGGCAACTTCACCAAGATCGTCCAGCGCGTGCCGGTCAGGATCACTATCGATCATGGACAGGAGGCGGCGGCTGCATTGAGCGTCGGGTTGTCGGTCGAAACGGAGGTCGCCGTCGGGAAGCGCGCCGACATGCGGGTCGCGGGAGCGGACGCGAAATGAACGCGCGCAACCTCTCCCTGCGCACACCGGCGCTCGCGCTGCTGCTGTGCTCAATGCTCACGGGCTGCCTGGTGGGTCCGAACTTCGAACCTCCGCAGACGGCCACGCCCGACGTGTTCAACCGCACCCAGACCGCGCAGGCCGCAAGCAAGGCCGTCGAATCCGGATTCACACCGCAATGGTGGACGCTGTTCAACGATCCGATACTGGACTCGCTGGAACAGCAGATGACCGATGCGAATCTCGATGTGGCGGCCGCGTCGGCGCGTCTGCGGCAAAGCCGGGCGCAACAGCGCATTGCCGGCGCCGAAGAATATCCGACGCTCAACGGCGCCGCCTCCTACGACCGCGAGCGCGGCAGTCCGAACGGCATCCTCTCGCTGCTTGGCGTCACGCCGACGGGAAGTCAGACGCAGTCGGCCTCGGGCAGCGCGCCGCTCGGTGTCGCGCCGTTGCCGGGCGCCAAAGGCTCGCCCGCTTACGATCTGTACCAGTTCGGCTTCGACGCGTCATGGGAACTCGACTTCTGGGGTCGCGTGCGACGCGGTGTCGAGGCCGCGTCGGCGCTCTCCGATGCGTCGTACGAGGACCGCAACGCGATCCTGCTGTCCGCCCGCGCTGAACTCGCGCGCGACTACATCCAGTTGCGCGACACGCAGGCCCTGCTGCAGATCGCGAAGCAGAATCTCGACATCGCTCACGACGCCACGAAGCTCACGCAAAACCGGGTGCATGAAGGCGTTACGACGGACCTGGACGTGGCCAACGCGATGGCGCAGGCGGAGTCGATCGAAAGCCTGATCCCGACGCTCGAATCGCGCAACACGACCACGATCAATGCGATCGGCGTGCTGCTGGCGAAAGAACCGGGCGCGTTGCAGCAGATGCTTGCCGAGCCGCACGATGTGCCGGCGCTGCCCGATCAGGTGCCGATCGGTGTTCCGTCGGAACTGGTGCAGCGGCGGCCCGACATCCGGAAAGCCGAGGCCCAGCTGCATGCGGCCACCGCGACGATTGGCATGGCCAAGGCCGACTTCTATCCGCGCATCTCGCTGAACGGCAGCGCCGGGTTCCAGAGCCTGCAACTGTCGAATCTCGCCGACTGGGCGTCCGGCCAGTTCGTCGTGGGACCGTCGATCACGCTGCCGATATTCGAAGGCGGACGCCTCAAAGGCACGCTTCATCTGCGCGAGGCGCAGCAGCAGGAAGCGGCGATTGTCTACCAGCACACCGTGCTTCAGGCATGGCGTGAAGTGGACGACGCGCTGGTCGTCTACGACGCTGAACAGCGGCGGCGCGATCGGTTGAAAACTGTCGTGAGTCTGAACCAGCGCGCGCTGTCGATTGCTCAGCAACGGTACAAGGCGGGCGCGGTGGATTTCCTCGATGTGCTGAACGTGCAGAAACAGCTGCTCGATGCGCAGAGCAAACTCGAACAGAGCAAGGCCGACGCTGACGCGAACCTCATCACGCTCTGCAAGGTGCTCGGTGGTGGATGGGAGTCAACGTATGCCAGGCAGGACAGTTCTCGTTGAACCCGTGTTCTGCCGCGTGCGACGAGATGCGTGTATGAGGCCCATGTTCCTGTCGCTGACCTCCCTCGCACAGAAGGTCAGCGAACAGGCGCCTTTACGCCCGCCCTATATCTTTGCGTTCACCGCAGCGACCGGAAGCTCACGCGAACTTCTTCCGAGAAAACTTGCGGCTGTTCCCAGGCCGCAAAATGTCCGCCTTTGGGGAGGCGATTGTAGTGAATCAGCTTCGGATACGCCTTCACTGTCCAGCTCTGCGGGGCAGCGTAGATTTCATCTGGAAAGACGCTGACGGCAACCGGGATGGCGACGTGCTTCGGAGCAAAGAAGTTGAGCTTGTTCTCCCAATACAACCGGCCCGACGAAATCGCCGTGCTCGTGAGCCAATAGAGCGTCACGTTGTCGAGAACGTCGTCTCGCGCAAGCCCCTCGGACTGACCGTCGAACACGCGTGCGATAAGCGCCTGGCTGGCTGAGTCGTGGTCGAGCATCCACGCGGCGAGGCCGACAGGTGAATCCTCAATGCCGTATAACGTCTGCGGGCGGTTCGCCATTTCCAATGCGTAGCCAAGGCCGTGCTTGTAGAAATAGTCGAGCTGATCGAACGCGTGCTTCTCATCGGGCGAGAGGCCTGCTGGCGCCGGCTCTCCGAGCTTCAGCGCCTGTGCAATGTCGTCCGGCACGGTTGCCGGCATGTTGGTGTGAATGCCGAGCAGTTCCGGCGGTGCCAGCAGAGCCATCTGCTCCGTGACGGCATTCCCCCAATCACCGCCTTGCGCCACATATCGCGTGTAGCCGAGCCGCTTCATCAGTACGACCCAGGCGCGTGCGATGCGAACAGGATCCCAGCCGGTCACCGTCGGTTTGCCTGAGAACCCGTATCCCGGGAGCGATGGAATCACCACGTCGAATGCGTCCGACGCCGTCCCGCCATGGGCGGCCGGATCGGTCAGCGGGCCGATGATCTTCAACTGCTCGATGATCGAACCGGGCCACCCGTGCGTAACGATGACCGGCAACGCATTGGCATCTTTCGAACGAACGTGGATGAAATGAATGTCCACCCCATCGATCTCGGTGACGAATTGCGGTAACGCGTTCAGCCTCGCTTCGACTTTGCGCCAGTCATAGCCGTTCGCCCAATAACGAGCGAGCTTCTGCATCGTCGCGAGCTGCACGCCTTGTGACGCATCGGTCACCGTCTCGCGGTCAGGCCACCGGGTCGCCTTGACACGCCTCTTCAATTCGATGAGTTGCGATTCCGGTGCGTGCACATGAAGTGGACGAATAGCGGTCTTGTCGCCGCCACTCGACTTGGTGACTTCCGTGATAGTTTGATTCGTCTCCGCGAAAGCGAGCCGACTCAACGAGCCCGCAACAGCGGCCGCCGCTGCCACGCCGATAAACCGGCGGCGCGATGGGGTCTGGGGAAGAATATTGTCAGCCATACAAGCTCCTGTTTGGCAAAGAGTCCAATGAGGCGGAGCGACGAGTGCGGCAGTACCGCAATATTCCGGGCAAGCGCCTTCGCGATTGTCCAATTGAGCCGCCTGTAGAGGCATCCAGTTCGCAAGCCTCACATCGTTATCGCTTCGACCGACCGCAAACCGCAGTTCGCAGTAGTTGTAGCGATTGTGTGGAAGCAAGCCCTCCGGGTAAACGGCCGGCTTAGAACAACAGTTGTGTCGGTCGCGAACAAATCCGTGCGTTCGACTTTTCCGGCCATCGCCGTATGGATTGAACAATTCCATATTACTTCGCATCGCTCAATATATTCGCCAATTCTTGATTGACCGGTGCAGTCATGCTCATTGGTATCTGCCGAACGGATGCCTACACTAAGTCCTGAGTACCGGATGTCACGTGCATTCTTTCTTCCGCGAATTTCCTCATCATCAAAAAGGAATCCAACATGAAACTGACCCAACTGCCGGTGGCTCAAAGTGCGCAACCGGAAGCCGGCGCGAAGCAGGAGTTCAGGATCGAGCACGTGACGCCGGCATACTGGCGCGTCACCATCGACCATCCGCCCTTCAATATTTTTGGTCCGGAATCCATACCGCAGTTGAACAGCGTGATCACCCAGATAGAAAACGATCCCGAACTGAAGGTCGTGGTGTTCGATAGCGCAGTACCCGGTTTTTTCCTCACTCACTACGACTTCGTACCGCCCCTCGAAGTGACGACGCGCATGCCGCCCGGCCCGACAGGCATGGCGCCGCTACCCGATATGCTCACTCGCCTGAGCCGCTCCTCCGTGGTGTCGATCGTGTCGATCCGGGGCCGGGCTACGGGTGTTGGCAGCGAGTTGTCCCTTGCGTCCGACATGCGCTTCGCCAGCCGTGAAAAAGCCGTGCTCTCCCAATTCGAAGTGGGCGCCGGATTCGTTCCCGGAGGCGGACCGATGTCCCGCCTTCCCCGTCTGATGGGACGAGGCCGCGCACTGGAAATTCTGCTGAGCGGCAACGACATCAACGGCGAGCTTGCCGAACGCTACGGTTATGTCAACCGCTCTTTTCCGGATGCCGAACTGGACGGGTTTGTCGATACCCTCGCTCGCCGCATTGCATCCTTCGACAAGCAAACCATCGGGGAGATCAAGCACTTCGTCAACGTTGCCACTCTCCCTTCCGATAGCGAAGTCGGGCCACAGTGGGACGCCTTCATTACCTCCGTACAACGCCCAGCGGCACAGCGGGACATCAAAAGGCTGATGGAACTCGGACTGCAGAAAATGCCTGACGTGGAAATTCATCTCGACCGGTACACCGGCCAGGTCAATCAACCGGACAAGTAAGTCCAACCGCTCATAGCTGGCCAGGCGATCAGCCGCGGGGTTCATTTCGGCGGCTGCGTGCCGGCTTGCTCTGCAACGATATGGCTGGCATACCAGTCCGGCCAGTTTTCGTCATGCTGTCCTGAGAGTTTTTCATATTCGCCGTGCGCGGCCGCGGCGCGTCGCAGCGCCCCTGCGAGTTCCACTGCCGAAGTGAATGTCGTGGCGTGCGCGTCCACTCTTCCGGGCAGTCGGGTGGTCACCTCCTGGAAGACCCAGCCGTTGCCGTCAGGATCGCTGAACGAAGCGAACGAACCATAGCTGTTGCGCGCCGGTTGTGGGCCGCTCACGTGTCCCTCCTTACCCGCACGATGGAAAAGGCCGCGGGCATCATGAAAAACTTCGCTCACGTCGATGCCGCGCTCGGCAAGCTCAGCGTGCGCCCTGGTTATATCGGACACGATGAGATGAAGTCCCTGCACCGATCCCGGCTCTTGCGTCGTGACGCCCTTGCCGAAAAGGATCGAGCATTGCGATCCCGGAGGCGTGAAATGGACAACCCGAAACGAATCATCTTTCGCGATATCGACGTCGAGCCGCCAACCTAACCTGGCGTAGAACTGCTTGGCGCGATCGACGTCGGAAACCGGGATGACAACTATCTCTAGCTTCATGTCGACGGTCTGCGCTGTACCTGCAGCCGTTCTGGCTTCGTTGGGTGTTTGTGCATTGCTCATGTCAAGCTCCTCGTGTTTCGGTGATTCAAGAGTGACTGGTACGTTCTATCCCGCGACTCGTCAATCTGATCTGGAATGCCCGACTCCTATTTCGGCCCGACCGGATTGTTGTATCTGATGGCTTACCTGGAGGCAGGATGAACACGCGAGAAGTCTCCAGTAAAGCTCCCCTTTCAAAAAGCTTCAAGGAGGAAAATCAATAGTGAACAATTCTCACGAGTACAGGAGCGTCAATGCATTCTTTGTAGCGACATGTTCTTCCGCGCGACATCGCCGAAGAACCTGCCGCGTGCGTCGCACCTGACTTGTTCCACGCACGCAAGTCTGTTTGTCGCCGAAGGGTATTCGAACCCGGTGCCAAAGCGCCTAAATTAGCCTCTTATCGGAGCCGTGGACCCGATCAACAACAGCGTCCATTCAATCGATTCGGAGGTTCTCCATGAGTACGTCACAAAAGGTCGTTGTCGTTACCGGCGCCTCGCAAGGCATCGGCGCAGAAGTCGTCAAGGCGTTCCGCAAGCTCGACTATTGCGTGGCAGCCACCGCACGCAGCATCAAGCCCTCCGAGGATCCCAACGTCCTGACCGTGGCCGGCGACATTGCCGACCCCGACACCGCCCGCCGCGTGATCAGCGAAGCCGTGGCTCGCTTTGGCCGGATCGACACGCTGGTCAACAACGCCGGTATCTTCGTCGCCAAACCCTTTACTCTCTATACCGCCGAAGACTATGCATCGATCACGGGAGTGAACCTGAACGGCTTTTTCTACATCACGCAGCTCGCCATTGCTGAAATGGAGAAGCATTCCAGCGGCCATGTTGTGAGCATCAGTACCACGCTGGCCGACTACGCGATCGACGGTGTGCCTGCGGTGCTCGCCGCGCTTACCAAGGGCGGCCTGAACGCGGCAACCCGCTCCCTCGCGATCGAATACGCCAAACGCGGCATTCGCGCCAACGCGGTCGCGCCGGGCATCATCAAGTCGCCAATGCACCCGGAGCAAACGCACGCGGCGCTCGGCGCGCTGCATCCGATGGGTCATATGGGCGAAATGAGCGATGTCGTGAATGCGATCCTGTATCTGGATTCCGCCCCGTTCGTCACTGGCGAAATCCTGCACGTCGATGGCGGTCAGAGTGCTGGTCACTGAGCACGACCGTGCGACGGCAGTCGCCGTCGCACACGATCGAAAGGCCGTCGCTATCCTTTAGCCGGCGGCCGGTTTGTCGACCAGGATCGAGGGGGGCATCCTGCCAATCGTCGCGCCTCAAACAACGCTCATTGGCGCGATCCCACGCGCCAGTTCGGTCAACGCCGAGTAAACACTCACTCCGTCGATGCCTGGGTCACCTGCCCACCGATTCGAACCGTGAAGGCCGCGCATATCGAGCCTCAGCCGGCCGCCAGCTGTACTCTTCCCGATAGTCGTTCAACGGCAAAACAGTCGCCGCATCCTTGACGTCGTATCGAGCCGACGATCTAAAAAACTGGATGCAATAATCGACGAATGTTCTGAGCCTCGCAGGAAGCAGTTCCCGGTGCGAGTAGAAGAGACAGATTTCGACCTTGCTGTCGAATGTCGTGCACAGCGGCAAGATAGGCGTAAGTCGCCCGGCTTCGATATCCTCACGCACCATCGTCTCCGGCAATGCGGCAATACCGGTCCCCATGACTGCTGCTGCCCTGAGCAGAATTTCGTTGCCGTCCATCGACGACATGGGCGACACGCTCACTCGTGTTTCGCCTTCTAGCAGATCGACGACGTCCACGCCTTTTTTCCGCGAATCCGTGTCCAGCAGAAGAAAGTGATGGTTCAACTCGGCGGCGGTTAGAGGAACACCGTACTGTTCAAGATAAGCAGGCGCTGCAACGAAGATACGCTGTGACTTCGACAACGTGCGGCGAATCACGGCGGACTGCTCGACAAGATGCGGTGGCAGAATCGCCATGTCGAAGCGGCCGTCGTACAGGTTGGCGGCGCCCTCCTGAACGGAGACGATCAGATTCACATTGGGGGCAATGGCGTGATACCCCCGCACGAGCCGCGAGAAGGTTTCACTCATCAGCATCGGATGCACGATCAGCCGCAACTTTCCACTGTCGACTTCACGCGAGCGCGTAATGCGGCGATTCGCTTCGTCGAGTTCTTCGAGCAAACGGCAGCAACTCTGATAATAGGGTTGCGCTGCTTCAGTCAAGGAAACAGACCTTGTCGTCCTGAGCAGGACCCTCGTCTGGATGCACCCTTCGAGCTTGGCGATCGCTTTCGATACCGAGCCCGTGGTCACGTTCAGCGATTCGGCAGCCTTGCTGAAGCTTTGATACCGTGCGGCAGCAACGAACGCACGCAACATGTAAAGCTGGTCCATCTCGCACCTCACTGGTCAATGTAGAGATGTAGAGCAGAGTATTCAGGCGCCGCGAATCGTCGCTGGCGAGACAATTCAAACAGCCGGGAAACGAATGAAGGGTAAGCGCGAACGCTGCGTGGCACCATCGTTCGATATGGTGTAACGCATCGTGCGCTCGCGTGCTCGACTAATACGTTTGGATGCGCGCGCCTATCCGGCCTGTATGCTCTTTCGGCAACTCTCGTGTGGTCTCAGCACGCGGCTATTGCGGCGCATCATGTAATGGCGAGACGCTGCGGCTTTTAGCAGGGGCGCGAATACAGGAAGGAAATACGCTAGCGAATGGGGAAACGTCTAGATCGGGCTGGACTGCAATGGTT
Source organism: Paraburkholderia dipogonis (assembly GCF_042680985.1). Lineage (NCBI taxonomy): Bacteria > Pseudomonadati > Pseudomonadota > Betaproteobacteria > Burkholderiales > Burkholderiaceae > Paraburkholderia > Paraburkholderia dipogonis. The sequence goes on from NZ_JBHUFR010000014.1 coordinate 8,836, forward strand.
CGATCGCGTTGAGGGCCGATTCGAGGATCATCGCGCGCGCATTGACCGGCGCGGGCTTCGAGCGCTGCGGATGAAATATGCGGTCCCCGCGCCTGATCCGTTGCCCGCTCAACACGCATGTCCCTGACACCTTGGCGTTCGCGACCCGCCAGACTTGAGCGCCGTAGAAGCAGCTGGTCGGGTCCCGCCACGCGATGGTCACGGTGAGGGCGGTGGTCCGCTCAATCAGACTTACTTTCAGATGAGGTATGTGACCAGTACCCAGCATCGCTTCGAAACGATAGGATGTCCCGCGTTTTGGCACAGGTCTTGTGTCAGCGTCCGCCTCGGGGCATCGAAATCCCGATGACAACAGTCGTATCGTCTGACCCCACGGGTCGACTCGGCTAACGAGCATGGCCGCGCTCCTCATGAATCGAAACCTGACGTTTCACTCTCGCTGAACCGGACGCCACACCGATAACAACACGTTAAGCGCCCCGAACAGACGGCCGATGGTTCAAACATCCAAGCCCTTTGTCACCTATCGATGCGTCTGCGAATTTGCTTCGAAGCCATGATATGGCCATTGAGGTGTGGATAAAATATGCGCTCAGGAAAAGGGCTTTTTCCTCGGCAACACTTCTGGCGCCGGCCCGATTCCTTCCCTACATAAACCTGCACCGCAAGTCCGCGCCCGTCGATCGGAATAACTGCATTCTTGCGCGACGTGCCTAGATCTGTGCCCAGTGGCTTCGCTTATGCAGCGAGGCGCATGAGCGTCTGTTGAACGCCGGCCGCCGTAGCGTAGCCCGAACTGAGCTGCCCGATCTTTCCGTTCTGCTCGACAAACAACGATGGGAAGCCCGACACACCCAACCGGCGGGTCAGCGCGAAATCCGTGCGAGCGGCCTGTATCGCTTCGTCCGAGGACCAGACGGCGAGAAACGCCTCGGCGTCGACGTCGAACCCGTGCGCCTTCAAGGCCGACACGCCGATGCCCGCGAGAACCTTGCCGTCCGTAGTATCAAGTCCATCGACATAGAATGCTCGCTGGAACGCGCCGAAGACCGCCAGCAGATTAGCCGCCGGCTTGAGCAGACGTGCCGTCACCACCGCGCGGCAGACCGGTTCAGTGTCATAGACAAAATTCTTCCTCGCAAGCAACGCGTCACGATTGAATTGCGCGCCGCTCAGTTGCTCGACGCGCGCCCAGTGCGTCAGTCTAAACTGCTTGCCCGCGTCGTCCAGAAGCTGTGTGGAACCCGCGGCCAGGCCACCGAGCACTACCTGTACTTCAACGTTGGGCATCGCCTCTACGAGGGTTGTCATCTCCTTGTGGAAACCGTAACACCAGGAGCACATTGGATCGCCTACAAATATGAGTTTCATCGCTAATTCCGTTAGATTTCCACTGTTGCACCGGCCCGTTGTGCCGATCGTGAAGGACATGGGATACGCCACCGGGCGGCGTCGGGTGGAAGGATCATAGAACCGAATCGCGATGCCACGAACCACGCTAGCCTCAATTCACTCTTTACACCGTGTAACCAAGGTCTTCCTGTTCATCGATAGCTGCGTGCAGGTGTGGCGCGAGCGGTCTGCCCGTATCGATATGACGGAGCCCGGATTTCTCTCCCATTGCATATACGGCCGTATGAGTTCCACACGCTTTTTCAGTGGCACCGCCACCCGTTCGTACAATGGTTTTCAGCGGCTCGGCCATGTACCTTGATCTCATGGCGAGTGCGGCCGTCTCGCGCGCCATCACCTGGAGGGCGAGTCGTGAATGCAAGGGAAGCAGCAAATCCGGTGATCAGCCTGCATGGCGATGCGCTCCCATCTGCACCGCGCGAGATGCACACCGAAGCCACGACAGTGAATGCGCTCTCCGAGCGGGTACTCAAAACACTTGTGCTCGTCGTCTGCGGGTGGTCTCTGATTGAAGCGCCACTAGAGTTAGGCGGGACCGACATCCGCGCCGGATTGCTTGCCCTGCTCGTGTCGAAGCTCGTTGTGGTCGGCACGGGTCTCGCTGCGGTTGCCAAAGCACGCTTCGCTCGCGGAATTTTTGCCTTTCTCTGCGGTGCGAGCGTGTTGGCCATCGCACCCGCACTTCCGATGGAATTCATCCATTCTTTCCCGATAGCAATCTTTTCTTCGATCGAATGCTTCAGTAAGGCCGCGTGCGTAATCGCATTCGCCGTCGCGTCGTCGCGGGAAAAGCAGTCTCGCGGGCAATAGCGTATTCGAAAGAAATGCGCTTGCGCGTCGACGCGCTTATTTGAGGAGGTGGTTATGTTTCGCGTATTGCACAACTGGATTTTTGTCGGCACTCACGCCTACGACGAATACACCTTCGTTCCGTGGCTCAACAAAAACGTTTATCGGCGGACAGTAGATTTGAGTCGTGTCTGCCTGCAGTGATTCAATCCGCGAAAGCGAACGGATGCTTCCGTCATACGGATCACTCCATTCATCAGGAGAATAAACTTTCTTGCCTGATCTTCGCTCGGGCTACCGCGTAACGAAACAATGAAACGAAGGAAGACCATGCGCAACAGGTAGCGATAAGCGCGAGCATTGCTTACTATACGAAAAGTGTCGGCGTCAGCTTAGCGTAACGAACTTTTCAAAGATCGAGCGATGAAACATGACAACGTTGGGACGGGAAGTGAATCATTGCCGGACTCGCTTGTTTATGTGGTCGACGACGACGAGTCCATTCGAGGCGCCCTGACCTCTCTGCTCATGTCGGTTGGAATTCACGTGCGCGCTTTCGAATCGGCCGACGAGTTTCTCGCCACGGACATGCCGGACGTGCCGAGCTGTCTCATTCTCGATGTTCGTCTGCGAGGCACGAGCGGCCTGACGTTGCAGCAGGATCCCTTCAAGGAAAGTGTTCGCTTCCCGGTCATATTTCTGACCGGGCATGGTGACATCGAGATGTCCGTCAAGGCAATGAAGGCGGGCGCTTTCGATTTCATGACCAAGCCGTTCAAGGATCAGGATCTGATCGATACGATCGCCGCGGCACTCAAAAGAGATGGCGAATTGAAACGCCAGGAGAGGATCGTGGCGGGTATCCGTCAAACCTACGATTCGCTCACGGCGCGCGAGCGGGAAGTCATCAGGCTGGTCGCCGACGGACTGTTGAACAAGCAGATCGCCGACCTCCTGTGTCTGAGCGAAGTGACGGTTAAGATCCATCGCGCGCAAGCGATGCACAAGCTGCAGGCGCGCTCGGTGCCTGATGTCGTCAGGAAGTTACAGCAGGTGCTGCCTCTGCACTGAGGCGTCGGATTGCAATTTTTGGAGTCGCTGCGCGCTATCCGCCTTTCCCGGCCGGGATCGATCCCCGGCTAATACGAACTGTCACTAAAATCATTCTAAGGTCTTATTGTCGCTTGTTCCCCGGGCCTGTAATTTGCCTAAAGGATTCAGCCTTTCCGAATCCTTTCGATGCCCTGCGGACTCGAGATGAGAACAAAGCGCTCTCCTGCGGTTATTGGGGTGGTGGACGACGACGAATTCGTCCGGATGGCGACGTCCAGTTTGCTTCGTTCGGCAAACTGGAAGGTGATTGTTTATGAGTCCGCCAACCATCTCTTAGGTGATACGCGCCGCTCGGCATTGAAGCTTGTTGTCGCGGATATTCACATGCCGGGTATGGACGGTTTCGCGCTGCTGGAATCGATCAACCTATGGAAGCGGCCGGTTCCTGTAATTTTCATTACCGCCTACGCGACGCAAGAGCTTCTTGAACGAGCGGAAACTGGTGGAGCCGCTGGTTTCTTCTCAAAGCCAGTGGATGATGCGCGGCTACTCGCGCGGATCGGCGAGATATTGCGAAAGTGAGCTGGCAGAAAATCCATCTGTGCGTCGGCGTGCGCGTCGCGACTGTCTGAACCAGCCGCCGGATGCGCGACGTATGCGCTACATATGCGCTACGTCGCCTTGCGCAGGCAACGTGAACTGGAACGTGGCGCCCCCCGCAGAGTTCGACGTCACCCATAGCTGTCCGCCGTGACTTTCCACAATCGAGCGGCAGATCGGCAGCCCCATCCCCAGTCCGTTGGGTTTGGTCGTAAAAAATGCCTCGAATACGCCTTCCAGATGTTCGGCGTCGAGACCCGGTCCGGAATCCTCCACGCTAATGCAGAGTTCGTCGATACCGGACCTGCCGGACCGGATCAAAAGCGTTCGCTCTCGCACTTCCTTGGCGCTCATCGCTTCAAGAGCGTTGATCATCAGATTCAGCATGACTTGCTGCAGTTGCACCCGATCGCCATGGATCTGCGGCAATCCATCAGCCAGCTTCGCGATCAACTCGACACCGTGCTTGCTGGCTTCGCTTCGCATGAACGCGATCAATTCGATAATCGTTTCGTTGATGTCGAGGCCGTCTTTTCGCTGTGGCTCCTTTTTAAAGAAAGCGCGGGTGCGGTCGACGATGTTATTAGCGCGGCCACCATCCGCGACGATGCGGTTGAGCGCCTCGCGCACTTCGTCCAGATTGGGCGGGCGCGCCGCCAGCCAGCGCAAGGCCGCGCTGGCATAGGCGACCGTTGCGGTAATGGGTTGCTTCACTTCGTGGGCAATCGACGCCGACAGCTGGCCCATCGTCGCCACGCGATTGGAGTGCGCCAACTCCATCTGGAGTCCGACATATCGCCGTTCGCTGTCGCGCACGTCCTGTTGCGCCCGCTTCTGGTCGGTCAGCTCGAGTATGAAAGCGACGCCCTGCCCCTCGCGGTCGCCGAACGCCGCCGCGCCAACCAGCACAGGCACGCGGCTGCCATCCTTACGGATGTACTCTTTCTCGAACGGTTTGGCGCTTCCCATGGTCGTCAATTCCACCCTCACCCGTTCGTCGAGTTCACGCCACTCGGGCGGAGTCAGATCGGGCCAGCGAATACGCGCTGAGACGAGATCGTCTCTGCTGTAACCCACGATGCGCAGAAAAGCGTCGTTCGCTTCGACCACGTTGCCTTCGAAGTCCCAGATGTGGATCCCGATGATGTTGGAGTCCACCAGCCGCCGAACCTTTGCCTCGCGCTCCTGAAGATCGGCATAAAGACGGGTGTTCTCAAGCGAAATGGCCGCCTGTGACGCCAGCAAGTCGAGCAGCGAGGAACGGCGCGCCGTAAAAACATGCGACGTAGCCGTGTTCTCGAGATACAAAAGGCCGCTGAGCGTGCCCTGTCTGACCAGCGGCAGGCAGAACAGGGAGCGCGTCGCGCCACTTGCCACGTAGCCGTCTTGCGAGAACATATTGGGTGTCAATGCATCGTCGATGATGACGCTCTTTTGCGTATGGATCACATAACGCAAAATGCCGGCAGGAACGGCGAGATGGGCAAGCGGCTCCCGGTTCAACGCAATCCCATGTCCATTGATGCGCGCTTCTGCTTCGATCCGGTATCCGTCCGGCTGCTGCGGCACAACTAAGAGGCCGCGATCGGCGCCTGAGATTTGCAGCGCTATCGTCATCAGGCGCTCGATCAGGCCATCCAGTTCGATCTCGCTGGAAAGGGCTTGCGACGCCTTGAGCAGCGTCGCGGCGTCGAACTGCCGCCAATCGAAGCTGAGCGTCGACGTCGCATTGCTTCCGTCCTGATTGGCAAGGCGGGGAAACTCCGCGTCGAGTTGCGCGACTTTGCCGTCCGCGCCCCACAAGGCGAAGCAATGACGCGCGTTGTGCAGATACGCATCGGCGCTCGTTCTGAGACTGCGACTTAAATAGAAGCGACCGGCGAGTTCGTTGGCGATGCCTTCGTGGTGTGGAAAGCCATTCTCGTGAGCGGAGTGGACAGCCTGTTCATAGAGGCGCATGGCGTCGAGATCGCGGCCCTCCAGACGCGCGAGTTCCGCACAGACAAGCGCATAGCGATTCTGATAGTTCTCCGGGCAGTGCTCGGCCCACATTTCGAGCTTTCTGAGTTTCGCTGCGAGAATGTGCTTGCAGGCTTGCTGCTGTTCCCCGGACACCTGCGGATAAAGCGCCGTCAAGATGAGCGCATGAAAGAAGTGATAGGTCGGTTCGATCGCCAGTGCCATGACAGAACTGAGGACCGCGTCCACCCGGTCAGCCGCCTCCAACGCTTCTGAATAGCGGCCATCGAGGAACGCAAGCACGACCTTGATGATGCGATAAACGCCGATCGCGCAGCCGAAATTCGATTTGACGATGGCCTCGAAGCAGGCCGCTTCGTCGAATGTCTCGTCGTTCAGGTTCAACGGTTCGGTCGTCTTGCCACGAAGACTGATGACGAATTGCCGCTCGACGCGGATCAACTCGTACACCGCGTCGTTGTGACTCTCGCGCGCGAGCGCCGCGTATTTCTCGGCGAGCGTCTGCACGTCTTCGAGTGCAGCGCCTTTCTCGATCGTCTGCCAAACCGCGTTGAAGGCGACGTTGCCTGCAAAAACCAGGTCGCCCGCTTCCAGGCACGCAGCGGTGGCCCGTTCGAGCACCGGCAGATTGTTTGCAATGTGGCAGCGCCAGAAATTGACGTGCGCGCCGTACAGGTGCAGCAGCTTGCCATTCAGGCGCCGATTGCCGAACTTCTCGTTGAGCTTGAGCGACATCTCTGAAAATTGCACGGCGGTGGAGATATCGCCGATCAGGGACACCAGCATCAACGCGTAATTGCCGTAAGCAAAACTGGAGTTCTCCGTATTGCCGTGCTGCAAGGAGAGGTTCACCGCCTTGAGGGTGATGAGCGGATAGAACGCGGGCCGCGCGGCGAACGCGCAGTTCATCGCCTGAAGCAGAAGATTGACGATTGCACCGATCGCGGGATCCGTCGCCACCGGCGCGTCGACGAGTTCGTCGACGCAACGCCGGGCCTGATTGACGTGAACGTCCCGCAATGCGTGGTCGAGGGCCGCCTGGATGTCCTGATCGGTCTCAGGAAAGAGGATGTCGAAATCGCGCAGCGCAGCCAGCGCGACCGCGAAGCTCTCGTCATATCTTCCGGCGAGCTGATACAACTCGATGCGCAGACTGAAAACCTTCGCACGATCGAGATTGGAGCGCGCCCTCGCGAGCATCATGTCGACCAGCGCGTCGGCCTTCGCAAAATCGCCGACCAGATATTCGCACTCCGAAAACGCGAGATAGAGATCGAAGGTGCTGTCGTAGCGCTCCGTCCATGCATCGGGCGACAGCAGCGCCGCGCCCTGGGACAGATAGCTGCGCGCGGCCGCATAGGCCGTCGAATTCATCGCGCGCCGCCCAGCGACGAGATTCAACGCAACGGCCTGCTCGCGCTCCGGCTCCGTCGCGATCAGCGCTGCGCCGCGGTTGAGATGATTGACGATATCGAAGATGGCATCTTCCAGCGCGTCCGGCGGGGTCCGCGACACCAGCGCCCGACCGATCCGCAGATGCGCGGCGGCGCGCTCGTCGGCGGGAATCAGCGCATAAGCGGCCTCCTGCACGCGGTCGTGTGCGAATTCATAAGCGTTGGCCACGCGAAAGACGAGCCCCGTTCTGACGGCTTCCCAAAGGTTCGCGTGCATCGTCTCTTCGGATCCGCCCTGAACCCACGTCAGTGCGATCACTTCGGCGATGTTGCCGAGGCACGCCAGTTGCCCCAATGCATCGCGCGTCTGCGCAGGCAGGCGGCTCAGCTTCGCCGCCATCAGATCGGCGACGTTCTCGGTAAAACCCTTCGAACGGATGCGCCGCAAATCCCAGCACCACGCCGCGGCGCGCTGATCGAAGGTGAGCAGGTCTTCATCGGCGAGTGCGGTCAGAAACTGGATCGCGAAGAATGGATTGCCGCCGGTTTTCTCGTGCACCAGTTGCGCGAGCGTGCCGGCGCTCCCGCTGTCGCAGTGAAGCGAATCAGCGACGAGTTGCGTGACGTTCTCCGCTGTGAGCGGCGCGAGTTCTATCCGCTGCACCTTGCCTTCGGCGTGGCTGATCGACTCCAACGTGCGTGCAAACGGATGCGACGCATCCACCTCGTTGTCCCGATACGCGCCGACCAGCAGAACGTGCTTCACGTCCGGATGCGTGACCAGATGCGCGAGCAGGTCGAGCGTCGCCGTATCGACCCATTGCAGGTCGTCGATAAACAGCGCGAGCGGATGCTCGGGTCGCGCGAACACGCCGAGAAAACGACGAAATACGATCTGGAAGCGGTTTTGCGCATCCTGCGGCGGCAGTAAGGGCGCGGGCGGCTGCTCGCCGATGATCAGCGCGAGCTCGGGAATCAGATTCACCATCAACTGTGCGTTGGGCCCAAGCGCCTCCATCAGCGCGTGCCGCCACGGCTCGACCTCCGCGTCGCTCTGGCTCAGCAGGTTGCGCACGAGCGTCTGGAACGCTTGAGCAAATGGCACATAAGGAATGCCGCGCTTGTACTGGTCGAACTTGCCGGACGCGAACAGGCCGCGCGGCGGCACCAGCACCCGGTGCAACTCGTTGACGACCGACGACTTGCCGATACCCGGATAACCCGAGATCAGCACCAGTTCGACCGCCCCGCTGCCCACGACACGATCGAACGCGCTCACGAGCGCTTCGATCTGCGCCTCGCGTCCGTATAGTTTTTCGGGCACCAGCAAGCGGTCGGACGCGTCGTGCGCACCTAGCGGGAACGCTTCGATGCGATGGTGCGCCTCCCATGCCGCGAGGCACGACCGCAAGTCGGCTTCGACACCTGCCGCGGTCTGGTAACGGTCCTCGGCCGCCTTGGCGAGGAGCTTCAGCACGATCCCCTCGACCGGCTTCGGCAGACCGTCGACGCGCTCGCCTGGCGGCGTCGGCCTGCGCGCAATGTGGCAATGAATCCATTCCATCGCGTCCGATGCGGTGAACGGCAGCGCGCCGGTGAGCATCTCGTACAGGGTGACGCCAAGCGAGTAGAGATCGCTGCGCGTGTCGATCGAGCGGTTCATGCGGCCCGTCTGCTCGGGCGCCATGTACGCGAAGGTCCCGGCCACGATCTCCGGCGGCGCGGGCGGCTGATGTTCATGCGGTAGTTGCGAGGCGATGCCGAAGCCGGTGAGCCGCACGTTGCCGCTTCCGTCGACGAGCACATTCGCCGGCTTGATGTCTTTGTGAACGAGCCCGCAGCGGTGAACGTGGCCGATTACCCGCGCCAGATTGACGGCGATGCGCAACCAGCGCGTGAGCTCCAGCGGACGGCCCAGTGAGCGATAGAGCGGCTCGCCGCCGTCGTCGTCGAGAACGAGCATGGGCGGCTCCCTGCGGCGGTACAGCGCGAGCGGCTGAGCTGCCCAGCTGGAATCGAGCAGCGGGGCTAATCCGTATTCGTGCTCGAGCCGGGTCAGGCTCTGCGAGGCCGGGCGCGTGGCGACCAGCGCGAGCACCGAGACGGCATGGCGGGGTCTGCGGGCGCGATAGAGGGAGAAGTCGCCGTCGTCGTGCAGCGGCTCCAACTCATATCCGGTGAGATCCACGGCGGACTCCACTGTCGATCGGAGTGAGTGCTTTGGCACTGGCTCCGGTCCCATGCAGAATGCGGTCGACCGGAGCTAGTGCAAAGCGCTTGCTCCGTTCCACGCTGGAAGCTTGCTGTAATGCTGCGAATTCTATTTAGAAATTATTGTCCGCGCTTCCCGCCTTTCCGGCTATTGCCTGAACCGACGTCCCATTTATTGGACAGCCGCCGGCACGACACAAGAAAGCTGATCGCAAGAGAAACGGCACGCGCGGCATGCCGCTGCATGAGGCTGGAACCATCGGCCCGCCGAATTGGAACAACCGCGGCAGCGCGTGCCGCCTACTGCTGCGGCAACGCGTAGGCAATCACATAGTCGCCGAGCTTCGTGCCGAACGAGCCATGCCCGCCCGCCGCGATCACGACGTACTGACGGCCGTTGATCGAATAACTCATCGGCGTGGCTTGTCCGCCTGCCGGCAGGCGGGACTCCCAGACCTGCTTGCCGTTGTTCACGTCGAACCCGCGGATGTAGTTGTCCGCCGTCGCGCCGATAAACGCGACGCCGCCCGCGGTGACGATCGGACCGCCCAGCATCGGCATGCCCATCCTGAACGGCAGTGGAATCGGCGAACTGTCGCGCACCGTGCCGATGCGCTTCTTCCACACGATCTCATTGGTCTTGAGATCGATCGCGGAGATGTAGCCCCATGCCGGCTGCTTGCACGGCAAGCCGAACGGCGAGAGGAACGCGTTGATCACCACGCCGTACGGCACGCCGTATTGCGGCTGAATGCCAGACTCCGTGCCGCTGCCCTTGGCGCCGGGCACCGGCTCCAACGGATTGCCGGGGCCGCGCGGAATCAGACGCGAGACGAATGGCAGCGCGATCGGGTTCGCGACGGCGATCTGGCGGTCGGTGTCGACGGCGATGCCGCCCCACTCGAACATGCCGAGGTTGCCCGGGAACACGAGCGTGCCCTGCAGCGACGGCGGCGTGAACGTGCCTTCATACCGCAGCTTGTGGAACATCACACGGCACACGAGCTGGTCGTACATCGTCGCGCCCCACATGTCGGCGTCGGTCAGCATCTTCGACGGGCGGTACGTGAGCTGCGAGAACGGCTGCGTCGGCGCCACATGGTCGCCGGGAGCGGCGCCTTGCGGCACGGGCGTTTCGGGCGCCGGCACGACGGGCACACCCGTGCGGCGGTCGAGCACGAACAGATTGCCGGTCTTGGCCGGCGCGTAGACGACCGGCACGCTCTGGCCATCCTTGCCGGTGATGTCGGCGAGCGTGGGTTGCGACGGCTGGTCCATGTCCCACAGGTCGTGGTGCGCGGTCTGGTAAAACCAGGCGAGCTTGCCGGTCGAGGCGTTGAGCGCGAGCAGGCCGCTCGCGTAACGCTCCTGCTCCGGCGTGCGGTCGCCGCCCCAGATATCCGGCGTCGTGACACCCATCGGCAGATAGACGATGTCGAGTTTCGCGTCGTAGGCGGCGGGCGCCCACGAGTTGGGCGAGTTCCACGTGTAGTGCTCGCCCGCGCCCGGAATGTGATTCGGGTCCTTCGCGCCCGGGTCGAACGCCCAGAGCAATTCGCCCGTGCGCACGTCGAAGCCGCGGATGACACCCGACGGCTCACGGTTCGAGAAGTTGTCCTCGACCGAGCCCGCCACGATGATCACCTTGCTGGTGATGATCGATGGCGAGGTGGGTTCGTACATGCCCGCTGTCGTGACCGGCTGGGCGTGTTGGAGATCGAGGTCGCCGTGGTTGGCGAAGCCCTCGCAACGCTGGCCTGTCAGCGCGTCGAGGGCGTAGAGGTGGCCGTCGTTGACCGGGAGGTAGATGCGGCGTGTACAGGCGGCTGTGGTGTCGCTCGCTGGCGCGGCGGCGGCGGTTGCGGCGGTTGCGGTTGCGGTTGCGGTGGCTGTATCGCTCGCGGGCGCGGCAGCAGTTGCAGCGTCGCTTGCGGGCGCCGCTGCGGTTGTGGCGGCATCGCTCGTTGCCGCGGCAGCGGCTGCGGTCGCATCGCTCGTCGGCGACGCGGCGGCTGCACTCGCATCGCTCGCCAGCGCCGCTGCGGGTGCGGCCGCCGTCGCACTGGCCGACAGATCGACATACGACACGCCACGGCAAGTCACGTGCTGGAACGACGGATCGGACTTCAGTCTCGGATCGAACTTCCATTTGAGCGTGCCCGTCTTCGCGTCGAGCGCGAACAGAATCTGGTGCGGCGAGCACAGGTAAAGCAGATCGCCGATCTTGATCGGCGTGACTTCGTTGGTGATTTCGACAGGATCGTTGGGCCCTTTCATGTCGCCCGTGCGGAAGGTCCAGGCCACCTGGAGATTCTTCACATTCTCAGGCGTGATCTGCTGTAGTGGCGAGTAGCGAGTGCCTTCCTGGTTGCGTCCATAGGCGGGCCAATCGGCGGGGTCGATCCCGCTGCCGGCGCTCGCGCCGCTCGCGGGCGCGGAAGCGCTCAGTGTGCCGTTGACCTGCTGCGGATCGTTGAAGCTCGCATACACCAGCACGCCCGCCCATGCCACGAGCGCGACGGCGAGTGACACCACACCCAGCTTGCGCTCGCCGACGAGCCGCCAACTCACGAGCAGCAGCAGCCACACGCCGAAGATGACGAGCACACCGGAGCGCGGCGCGAGCGCCCAGAAGTCGGGACCGGACTCCATCAAAGCCCAGATCGCCGTGCCGATCAGCACCAGCGCATAGAGCACGAGCGCGGCGGGACTGCGCCGCCACAGAAGCCAGGCCACGCCCAACAGCACGATGCCGGTGATGAGATAGTAGGCGGAGCCGCCCACCGAAAGAAGCCATGCGCCACCGATCAACAAATAAAGCGCGGTGAGCACGGTGAAGAGCAACGTGATGACGCCGATCACGCCCCGGGAATTCGACTGACTGGTCATGATGATCGCAACCCTCTTGAGTGGATACCGCCTGCCGTCGGTACCGACGCCGAATTCACGCGCCGGAGCACGGAAAAAAGCATATCAGAAGGTGCACATTATTCTGCTGAAACTGTGCATTCGCGATTCGCCGGCCGTCGGACTCGGCGCCAGGAAGCGCGCGGTGCCGCGAGCATCGAGAACGTAACGCTCCTGCTGTCGTTCTTATAAGCGTATTTCACTTCAAGGCGCACGCCGGATTTTCTTTCGTCATCCTTTCGTTTTTCAGTGTCCGCGTCACCGTTCAGGCGACCACGCCTTATCGCGCCTTGCTCGCCCCGTTCCAGCCAAACCCGAAGCTCGACTGCAGCGCAGGCGCCCACTTTGCGCACGCACGGAAGCCCAGCAGCGCGCCGCCCACGGCAAACAACACGGGAATCAGAAAGTCCTGGCTCACGCGGGTGAATTCGAACATGAGCACCACGGCCGTGATCGGCATCTGCATGGAGGCGGCGAGAAACGCCGTTGCGCCGACCACGGCGAATGCGCCCAGCGACGCCCCCGGCCACGCGAGGCTCCACAATCCGCCGAGCACGATCGACAGCAACGCGCCATTCGCGAGTCCCGGCGTGAGCAGCCCGCCTTCGGCGCCCGCGCGCAAACTGCTCGCGGTGATCACCACTTTCAGCACCAGCAGCATCGCGGCGAGACTGATGGTCAGGCCGCCGTCGAACGCTAGCCCCGCAGGTCCCTTGCCATTGCCGAGCAACTGCGGGAAATGCATCGCAAGCACGCCGATCGTCGCGAAGTTCAGCAGCGACAACACCGGCAGGCGCCAGTTCTTCGGCGCGGGCGCGCGCGAGCGTTTCATCAGTTCCGCGAAGCTCCACGCCGCCACGCCGAAAATCGGACCGCACACCACGGACCAGACCACGAGCGCGGGGCTCAGCGTCATCGACGCAACCAGATACTGATGCTCGTTGCCCAATCCCAGTCGCGCAACCAGCGCGGCCACCGACGAGGTCACGATCGCCGGCACCAAAGCGGGCCAGCCGAACGTGCCCAGCAACACTTCGAGCACGAACACCGCGCCGCCGAGCGGCACGTTGTAGACAGCGGCCAAACCGGCGCCCGCGCCGCACGCCACCATGATCCGGCTCTGCGCGACCGACAGGCCCGCCCGGCGCGAGAGCCAGCCGGCCAACGCCGAGCCGATTTCGCGCGGCGCGACTTCGCGGCCGAGCGGCGAGCCGAGCGCCACGGTGACGATCTGCAGCACCGCATGAATCGTCGTGCTCATGACGGGCATTTGCGGATCGTCGGACTTGACGGCCTGGCGAATGCTCACGAGCGGCCGGCCGAACCGATACAGCGCCCACCAGCCGAACCCGGCGACCAGGCCGCAAACGGTCAGCACCAGCAGGCGGCGTTCGGGCGCGGCAGCGCTGACGCCTTGCAGAAAACTCTCCGCGCTGATCACATGCGTCACGCTGTAGCCGTATGCAAGATGCTGGATGCCGTGCAGCAACAGCGCGAGCAGCATGCCGCCGAGGCCGGCGCCGAGGCCCGTAAGCAGCGTGACCGCGGCGACCATGGCAAAAGGACTGTGCTCGCGGCGTACAGGCTCGGAAGTGATTGATTTGACTGACATGGCGCGTCGACAACGGCTAACTGAGTGGGATGGCGGCCATCTTATTCCGCGACGCAACATGAATCAAATTGATTTTTCAGCTTGACTGATGCGTACACCGCATATATTAAGGTGACGAGCCTTGCGTGAGTCGGCAAAGCTCGCGTTTCAACCCGCGCCGACTCGTTCGATCCGATAGCGCATATACCCGTCCGCGTCGACCGGCGCATCTTGCGGGCAGCGCATGCCCAGCTTCGCGGCAAGCCGTCGCGACGCGGCGTTTTCCACCGCGATGCCCGCCACCACAGCGGGCAGTCCGACCGTCGCGAACGCGTGCTCGATGATCGCCCGCGCGGCCTCTCCGGCAATGCCTCTGCCCCACGCGGACCGCACGAGGCGCCAGCCGATTTCGACCTCGGGGCCGGCGGCGTCTTCTGGAATCAGCAGCACCCAGCCGAGAAAACGCTCCGGCGCAGCGCGTTCGAAGATCGACCAGTAGCCCAGCCCATCGGGATACGCGCAGCGCATGCGCCCTTCGACAAACCGTCGATGCGCGACCGGGTCCTGCCATGGACCCGGAATATGCCGCGTGACCTCGACGTCACGATCCATGGCGAGGCATGCTTCGAGATCGTCGAAGCTGCGCGGACGCAACAGCAAACGCGCGGTCGTTAAGTGCGGCAAGCTCATCGGCGACTCCTCCTTCGATTCAATTCAGCAACGGCTGCTCGCACCGCGCGACTTGCGCGATCCCATCGCACATGATTAGCGAATGGAAACGACGAACATCGACACCACGCACGCCACGCCGACGAACCACACGAGCGAACGCAGCGAGGCCAGGTTCGCGACATACAACACGCCGTGCAGCACGCGTGCAACAACGAACGTGATCGCCAGCCAGTTGATCCAAGTGCTCGATCCTCCCGCCTGTCCCGCGACGACGATCGCCGCCGTGAACATGGCCAGCGCCTCCCACGCGTTCTGATGCGCCGCATGAGCCCTCGCGCGCCAGCCGTCGAGACCGGCAAGATAGGCGCGTGGCGTGCGATTGTCGTAGCGCCCGCTGACTTTGGCCAACATGGTCCATGGAAACGGCAACAGCGCGACGATGAGCAGGCATAAATGCGGAATTGTCATTATTGAGTTCCCTTGTATGCACGGCGCGAAACGCCGCGAGCCGCTGTTATACCCGCCGGCCGGCACCGCCGCCAATCGGAATTCCGCGAGCGTCACCTCTACCGATAAGCAAATGACCTCAAGTCGAAATGACCGGATTAGCACGAATTCACACCAAAAATAGATTACAAATGACAAACTTAATTGCCCACAGCGCTAATACAATAATTACATTTACCCGACACAAGGCGCACGTCGCGATTACGCGTGAAATCCGCGTTAGGGATTAATACGGATAAACGCGCCTTCATCCATGCAAGCGTTTAACAGTCGGCGTACACTCGCTCGAAGCCCATGCCACGGGGCGTACGGGGCTGCGGAGCCACCCGTCGTTGAACACGGGTGAATGGAGAACCAGGAGAACAATCAATGAGTTGGACACGGGAACAGAGAAACGTCACGATCGCTGCCTATCTGGGCTGGACACTCGACGCATTCGATTTCTTTCTAATGGTGTTCGTATTGAAAGATATTGCGGCGGAGTTCAATACAAAAATCCCCGAAGTCGCCTTCGGCATTATGTTGACCCTGGTGATGCGTCCGCTCGGCGCATTGATTTTCGGCTGGCTCGCCGACAAGTACGGCCGCCGTCCCACGCTGATGGTCAATATCGCGTGTTTCTCGTTGCTCGAACTGCTGTCCGGCTTTTCACCGAATCTCGCCACCCTGCTCGTGCTGCGCGCGCTGTTCGGCATCGCGATGGGCGGCGAATGGGGCGTCGGCGGCGCACTGACCATGGAAACCGTGCCGCCGAAGTCGCGCGGCATCGTTTCGGGTCTGCTGCAAGCCGGCTATCCGAGCGGCTATCTGCTCGCTTCGGTCGTGTTCGGCGTGTTCTATCAGTACATCGGCTGGCGCGGCATGTTCTTCGTCGGCGTGTTGCCGGCTTTGCTCGTGTTGTACGTGCGCGCGCATGTGCCTGAGTCGCCCGCCTTCAAGACGCTCGAAAAGAAAGCGCGTCCGGGTCTCGTCGCCACGCTCAGGCAGAACGTCAAGCTGTCGCTGTACGCGATTATTCTGATGACCGCTTTCAACTTCTTCTCGCATGGTTCGCAGGACCTGTATCCGACCTTCCTGCGCGTGCAGCATCAGTTCGACGCGCATACGGTGTCGTGGATCACAATCACGTTGAACATCGGCGCGATTTGCGGCGGGCTGTTCTTCGGCGCGTTGTCGGAGAAGATCGGCCGCAAGCGCGCGATCTTCATCGCTGCGTTGATCGCGTTGCCGGTGCTGCCGCTGTGGGCCTTCTCGACCACGCCGGTGCTGCTCGCGGTGGGCGCCTTCCTGATGCAAATCTCCGTGCAGGGCGCGTGGGGGGTGATTCCAGTACACCTGAACGAAATCTCGCCCGATGAAATTCGCGCGACCTTCCCCGGCCTCGTGTATCAACTCGGCAATCTGATCGCGTCGGTGAACGGTCCGTTGCAGGCGAGCGCCGCCGAAGCGCACGGCAACAACTACGCGCTCATCATGGCGATCGTGATCGGCATCGTGGCAGTGGTGATCGCCGCGCTGATCCCGTTCAGCCGCGAGCGCCGCGGCATCGACATGACGCAGTCGGCGAAACAGGTCGCGGCGCAGCTTTAATCGTTCGAACCAAACAGCTATTTTGCCGGCGCGTTATCGGGCACAATAGACGGCAAGGGCGGCTCGAACCGCCGCGACGCAAAGCGCGCGTCAGCCAACAAACGCAGGGCCAAACAGAGTAGCAAGCAATACGAGGCCGTTCCGATTTTTATCGGAACGGCCTTTTTTATTTCCGCGCGAATTGACGTGCCGCGCTCAATGGAAAGACGGACCTTCGTCAGGTCTTCTAGAGGAGTTAGTCGACTGTGACCCCTTGATCGCACGCATCGTTTCTTCTTATCCTGAAAAAAACGGCCGTTTCAAATAAACATTTGAATCGCTTGTTTGCGGGCCGGATGCCCGGCAACTGGGAGACGCAACATGGCAGTTCGCACAACAGGCCGGCAAGCCGGCGATACGAAATCCCGCATCCTCGACGCCGCCGAAACGCTCTTCATCGACTGCGGTTATGAGGCCATGTCGTTGCGCCAGATTACTTCGCGCGCCGAAGTCAATCTCGCGGCAGTGAACTATCACTTCGGCAGCAAGGAGTCGCTGATCCACTCGATGCTGTCGCGCCGCCTCGACCATCTCAACCAGGAGCGGCTCAAGCTGCTCGACCGCTTCGATACCCTGCTCGGCGAGCGTCTGACCTGCGAGCATGTGCTCGGCGCGATGTTCATTCCGGCGCTGCGCCTGTCGCGCGATCCCCGCGTAGGCGGCAAGGCGTTTCTGCGTTTGCTCGGCCGCGCTTATACCGATCCGTCTTCGTTCATTCGTGACTTTCTCAACGGGCATTACGCTTCAGTGGCAGTGCGTTTTTTCGATGCGTTTCAGCGCGCGCTGCCGCATCTGCCTCGCGAGGAATTGGGCTGGCGTCTGCACTTCGCGATCGGCGCGCTGTCGGGCGTGCTGGCCGGCACCGACACGGACAGCCTGCTTTCCGAGTTCTCGCAGGGCAAGTCGATGAACGACCTGCAACTCATCGCCCGCCTCGCTTCGCTGATGGTGGCCGCGCTCAAGGCGCCGTTGCCTGACGGCACGCAACTGGCCGCGTTCGCCGCGGTACTCGGCGACGCTAGCGAAGGCGGCTCGGAGTGCGCCGGCGTCGGCGATGCCGAAGCGGCGAGCGCGGCACGCACTGAGGGCGGATCGGAGTCGCCATCGCCGACCGTATCGGAAGGTGAACATCGTGGCGGCAACATGGAAGCAGGTTCGCGGCAGCACGCATTTTACGGCGCGGCTTAGCGAGCGGGCACAGCGGGCAACGGGCCGTCGTGAGCCGTTGCCCGCATGCGGCACCTGCGCGAGCAGTCAAGCGAATCGCTACCGCGTCACGCGGGCGAATCAGAATAGTAAGCACGCCGCAATGTCGAACCAGCAGTCCACCGGCAAGCTCTACGCCGACAGTCAGCGCAAAACAGGCAACAAGTACTCAGTCAACACTCAGAGAGAAGGCAGCCGAACACGATAAACGCCGCATACCTGAGCAGCACGTCTAAGTTCCGCACGTAAGCGACGCCGCGCTGTCGAACTGCACACACGACACGCAAATGCAGACGCAGTACGCGCGACGAGGCAGCGCGAGCGTGAGGCAGAAAATCAATAGAACGCGAACCATCCGCGCTGCGTGGATGCGTCCGCACGCACCATCGAAAGAGGGGGAAACGTCATGCCGTGGTTTATCCTGGTGTTAGTGATTGCCGCCTTCGCGCTCGTCTACCTTCAGGCGCGCGCAACAGGGTGGCTTGCCTTCATGATCGTCTGGGTGGCGGCCGCGCATGTCAGCGGAGCGGCGGGTCCGGTGGCCACCACGCTGCTCGCCATCCTCTTCGTCCTCCCCGCCCTCGTGCTTGCGCTTAAACCGCTGCGCCGCACGTGGCTCGCCAGGCCCGTGCTCGACATCTTCCGCAAGATCCTGCCGGAGATGTCGCCGACCGAGCGCGACGCGATCGAAGCCGGCACGGTCTGGTGGGACGCCGAACTGTTCTCGGGACGCCCGCACTGGGACAAGCTGCTCGGCTACGGCCCCGCCACGCTGACGGCGGAAGAGCAGTCGTTCCTCGACGTCGAATGCGAGAAGCTGTGCGACCTCGCGAACGATTGGGACACCACCATGGTCTGGCAGGACCTCTCGCCGCAAACCTGGCAGTACATCAAGGAGCGCGGCTTTCTCGGCATGATCATTCCGAAGCAGTACGGCGGCAAACAGTTCTCCGCCTACGCGCATTCGCAGGTCATCATGAAGCTCGCCACGCGCTGCTCGGCCGCCGCCGTTTCGGTGATGGTGCCGAACTCGCTCGGCCCCGCCGAACTGCTGATGCACTACGGCACCGACGAGCAGAAAAACCACTACCTGCCGCGCCTCGCACGCGGCGAGGAGATCCCCTGCTTCGCATTGACGAGCCCGTATGCGGGTTCCGACGCGGCGGCGATTCCCGATGTCGGCATCGTGTGCAAGGGCATGTTCGAAGGCCGCGAGACGCTGGGCTTTCGCGTCACGTGGGACAAGCGCTACATCACGCTCGGCCCGATCGCGACCGTGCTCGGCCTCGCGTTTCGCGCGCTCGATCCCGAGCATCTGCTCGGCAACGACGATGAACCCGGCATCACTTGCGCGCTGATTCCGACCGACCATCCGGGCGTGAGCATCGGCCGCCGTCACTGGCCGTTGAACGCGGTGTTCCAGAACGGCCCGAACTCGGGCAAGGACGTGTTCATTCCGCTCGACTGGGTGATCGGCGGACGCTCCCAGGTCGGCAACGGCTGGCGCATGCTGATGGAATGTCTCGCGGCGGGCCGGGCGATTTCGCTGCCTTCGTCGAACGTGGGGATGGCGAAGATCGCCGTGCGCGGCACCGGCGCCTACGCGGCGGTTCGCCGCCAGTTCCGCACCGCCGTCGGCAAGTTCGAAGGCGTGCAGGAAGCGCTCGGCCGCATGGGCGGCAACCTGTACGTGATGGACGCCGCGCGCCGTTTGTCGGCGCATGCGGTGGACCTCGGCGAAAAGCCTTCGGTGATCTCCGCGATCGCCAAGTATCACATCACCGAGCGCGCCCGCATGGTCATCAACGACGGCATGGATATCGCCGCCGGCAAGGGCATCTGCATGGGGCCGTCGAACTTTCTCGCGCGCGCCTATCAGCAGGTGCCGATCGCGATCACCGTCGAAGGCGCCAACATTCTCACGCGTTGCCTGATCATCTTCGGCCAGGGGGCGATTCGTTGTCATCCTTATGTGCTGAAGGAAATGGCCGCCACGCGCGAGACCGATCGCGCCAAGGCACTGCGCGATTTCGACGAGGCGTTCTTCGGCCACGTCAGCTTCACGCTCTCCAACGTGGTGCGCAGTTTTGTCTACGGCGTGACGGGCGGCGCGTTCATCACCAAACCGCGCACGGCGCATGCGCCGCTGCATGCTTACTACCGCGCGGCCACCCGCCTCTCCACCGCGTTCGCGTTGCTCGCCGATGTCTCGATGTTCGTGCTCGGCGGCGATCTGAAACGCCGTGAGCGCATCTCCGCGCGTCTGGGCGACGTGCTGTCGCAGCTCTACCTGATCTCCGCCACGCTCAAGCGTTTCGAAGACGAAGGCCGTCAGGAAGAAGACCTGCCGCTGGTCCGCTGGGGCGTCGAGGACTCGCTGTACAAGGCGCAACACGCGCTCGACGGCGTGCTCGCCAACTATCCGAACCGCCTCGCCGCCGGCCTCGTGCGCGTGCTCGCGTTTCCGTTCGGGCTGCCGCACCGCGAGCCGTCCGACCGCCTCGGCAGCGAGATTGCCGAACTGATGCAATCGCCAGGCGCTGCCCGCAATCGTCTGGTGTCCGATTCATACGTGCCGCATCCGGATGTCGACGCGCTCGGCTACGGCGAACTGGTGTTCGAGCTGAACCCGCGCTTCACGCAGATCGAGCAGAAGCTGCGCGACGCCGTCAAGCAAGGGCTGCTCGAACCGATGCCGCAGAGCCTGCCGCAACTGGCCGCATGGACCGATGCGGCACAGAAAAAAGGCCTGCTCGACGCCGACGACCGCCGCGTGCTCGACGACTACGCGCGTTACGGCGCGCAAGTCGTGAAGGTGGACGACTTCCCCGCCGACTTCGACATGCTCGCCAACCTGCAAAAACGCAAGGAGGCGCTGGAAAAGGCGCTGGAACTCGCCGCCTGAGTTCGGCGCCGGCTTAAAAAAACATCCGGGGAAGGCGCGCCGCGGGCGCCGAACTCGGTGCACACTGACACACGTTCGACGTCCCTCAGGGAGATTCTTTGCGGGACGTCCCCCACGGGGATTTCCCTCGGGCGTGGCCAGCGGAGCGACTAATAATATGAACGACTCTTATCTGAACTTCGTCAACTCGCCGTTCGGCGCGCGGCTCGCACGCTCGGTCGGCCTGCCGAAGCCCGAAGTGCTGCGCCGCTATCGCGCGGATCAGCCCGAGTTCGGCGGACTGGTGGCGCTCGGCGCGGGCCGCGAACCGCATCTGCTCGACGCGCTCGCGAACCTCGTGGCGAGCATCGGCGTGACGAGCGTCGCGCATGAAAGCGCCGGCTTGTGGGTGCCGCTCGCCCACCGCCACGGCCTCATGACGGGCCGCTTCGAACCGGCCGACTCCGGCTCGCAAGGCAAACTCGCGGCGCTGCTGTTCGACGCGAGCGGCATCGAGGACAGTACCCAGCTCGAACCCTTGCACGGCTTCTTCCACGACACGCTGCGCTCGCTCGGCAAGTGCGGGCGCATCATCGTGCTGGGACGGCCGCCGGAGACCTGCACGAAGCCGCGTCAATGGACCGCGCAACGCGCGCTCGAAGGCTTCACGCGTTCGCTCGGCAAGGAAGCGCGGCGCGGCATCACCGCGAATCTCGTGTATGTGGAGCAAGGCGCGGAGAACCGCGTGGAAGCGACATTGCGGTTCTTTCTGTCGCCACGCTCGGCCTATGTGTCGGGCCAGGTCGTCCGCGTCGCCGCGGGCGCGGGCACGGACGGCGAGACGGCACCCACCTTCGACTGGCAGCAACCGCTCGCGGGCCGCCGCGCCGTCGTGACGGGCGCGGCGCGCGGCATCGGCGCCTCGATTGCGAGCGTACTCGCCGCCGAAGGCGCGCACGTGATCGGCATCGACATCCCAACGGCCCGCGACGCGCTCGACGCGACCATGCGCCAGTTGAACGGCACCGCCCTCGCCTTCGATATCGCCGCCCCCGAAGCGCCCGCGCAAATCGCGGCCGCGCTCGACGAACAGGGCGTGGATATCGTCGTGCACAACGCCGGCATCACGAAGGACAAAACCATCGCGAAGATGACCGAGTCCGCGTGGCAAAGCGTGATCGACATCAATCTGTCCGCGCAGGAGCGGATCGACGACGCCCTGCTCGGCGCCGGCATTCTGCGCGACGGCGGGAGGATCATCGGCGTGTCGTCGATCAGCGGCATTGCCGGCAATCTCGGCCAGACCAATTACGCCGCGTCGAAGGCCGGCGTGATCGGCCGCGTGCAAAGCATGGCGCCGCATCTGCGAGCGCGCGGCATCACGATCAACGCGGTCGCACCGGGCTTCATCGAAACGCAGATGACCGCGAAGATTCCGCTGACCATCCGCGAAGCCGGCCGCCGCATGAATTCGATGAGCCAGGGAGGCCAGCCGGTCGACGTGGCGCAGACCATCGCGTGGCTCGCGCATCCGGGATCGGCCGGCGTGAGCGGCCAGGTCGTGCGCGTGTGCGGACAAAGCCTGATTGGAGCGTGACCATGGCTGAGCCCGGTGATCCGTTCGGCGGCAGTCCTCTGTCGAACCCGGCGCGGCCGGACGCGGTGCGGCCCAAGACCGTCGTGATCGAAACCCTGCCCGCGCCCGCCAGGCTTTATACGCGCGCGCTGTCCGGGCTCGTCAAACGCGGGCGCAAAACGCAACTACTGCAACTGCCGCCGTTGCGGCTGGTGCGTCCCGCCGTCGCTCTCGACCCGGGGCCGATCTGGCGTTACGCGCGTGTGTGCGGCTTCATACCCGAGCACGGCGTGCCGCTTACGTATCCGCATCTGCTCGCCTTTCCCTTGCATCTGCTGATGCTGACCGACCCGGCGTTTCCGTGGCCAGCGCTCGGACTCGTGCATCTGGCCAACCATGTGCGCCTGCGCCGGCCGCTCGCCTACAAGGAGATGCTGCGCGTCGAGGTGGAATTCGGCGCGTTGCTGCGCCACGACAAAGGCCAGGCGTTCGTGCTGCATACGCGCATGTACCGGCGCGGCGAAGCGGTCTGGGACGGCGACAGCGTCTATCTGAAGCGCGGCGTGCCGGCGAACGGCAGCGTGCTCGATCCGCTCGAACTCGGACCTGAAGCGCTGCAACGCATCGCGCGCTGGCAACTCGCATCGCAACTGGGCCGCGACTACGCGGGCGTGTCCGGCGACTACAACCCGATCCATCTGAGCGCGCTGTCCGCGAAAGCCTTCGGTTTTCCGCGCGCGATCGCGCATGGCATGTGGACGCTGGCGCGCGCCGCCTCCGCGTTGCAGCCGCCGAAGCCGCTTGCGGAAGCCACCCTCAGCGCCGAATTCAAACTGCCGATGCTGTTGCCCGGCGAAGCGTCGCTATGGAGCGCGTCGCCTTCGCTGATCGAACGCGACATCGAAGTGCGCGATATCGCCGGGCAGAAACCGCATTTGCGCGGCCGCATGCAATGGAGGTTGCAATGAGGCGTGCGCGTCGTGCGTGCTGCGTCGAATCGTGGAATCGACGGCGGCTGAAATCGTTGTTGTTGAATCAGAGCTCTCACGATCAACCGTCACACTAATCGCAGCATGAGCACCATTTCGCACCATTCCATACCCAGGGACGCCCCGAAGGAGCCGAGCATGTCCAACCCGCTGCCAGCCGTACGCCGAGTCGCCATCGTCGGGGGCAACCGGATTCCGTTTGCCCGCTCGAACACCGCCTACGCGACCGCGTCGAATCAGGACATGCTGACCTTTACGCTGCAAGGGCTGATCGACCGCTATAACCTGCACGGCGAACGCCTGGGCGAAGTCGCCGCGGGCGCCGTCATCAAGCATTCGCGCGACTTCAATCTGACGCGCGAATCCGTGCTGTCCACCACGCTCGCGAAGGAAACGCCCGCTTACGACGTGCAGCAGGCCTGCGGCACCGGACTGGAAGCCGCCATTCTGGTCGCCAACAAGATCGCCTTGGGGCAGATCGAGGTGGGCATCGCGGGCGGCGTCGATACGACCTCCGATGCGCCGATCGGCGTCAACGAGCGGATGCGCAAGATCCTGCTCGAAGCCAATCGCGGCAAGAGCACCGGGCAACGCGTCGGCGCGCTGAGCAAGCTGCGGCCAGGCATGTTTTTCAAGCCGCTTCTGCCGCGCAATGGCGAACCGCGCACGGGCCTTTCGATGGGCGAGCATTGCGAGCTGATGGCCAAGCGCTGGAACATCTCGCGCGAAGCGCAGGACGTGCTCGCCTACGACAGCCACCGCAAGCTCACGGAGGCGTACGCGCGCGGCTTCGTCAACGATCTGATGACGCCGTACCGGGGTCTCGCGCGCGACAACAATCTGCGCTCCGACCTCACGCTCGAAAAACTCGCGAGCCTGAAACCCGTATTCGATCGCGACGCCGGCACGCTGACCGCCGGCAACTCGACGCCGCTCACCGACGGCGCTTCCGCCGTGCTGCTCGCGAGCGAAGAATGGGCCGCGCGTCACGGACTGCCGGTGCTCGCGTACCTGAGCTGGTCCGAGACTGCCGCCGTCGACTACTTCGACAAGAAAGAAGGCCTGCTGATGGCGCCCGCCTACGCCGTGCCGCGCATGCTGGCGCGCGCCGGACTTACGTTGCAGGACTTCGATCTGTACGAAATCCACGAAGCGTTCGCCGCCCAGGTGTTGTGCACGCTCGCGGCATGGCAGGATGACGAGTATTGCCGCACGCAACTCGGTCTCGCCGGACCGCTCGGCGCGATCGACCGGAAAAAATTGAACGTGAACGGCAGTTCGCTGGCTACAGGCCATCCGTTCGCGGCAACGGGTGGGCGCATCGTCGCGGGCCTCGCGAAAATGCTCGCGCAACTCGACAAACCGGCCGGCACCGCGCGCGGGCTGATTTCGATCTGCGCTGCAGGTGGTCAAGGGGTGGTCGCGATTCTGGAACGCTAAGCCTGAGATGCGTTTCAGTGTTTGCTTCGCCGCATGTTTTTGCTTCACACGCTGCCACACTCGCGTGGATTGCTTCGATGACCGGCCATAGGGCCGGCACACAAAGAGATGAAGCCACAGCTTCAGGAGACGACCATGACCCAGCCCACTCAACCCACGCTCGCGCCTGGCGACGAATCCGCCGCGCAGAACACGGCGAACACGGCGCCTGCTCTCATGCAGGCTCCCACGCAGGCTCACGCGCCGCACCACGCGCCCAACACCGACGGCATCTGGTACGCGTCCTATCCGGCGGACGTGCCGCGTGAAATCGACGTGTCGAAATACGAGTCGGTCGTGCAATTCTTCGACGAATGCATCGCGCAGTTCCGCGAGCGTGTCGCGTATGTGAGCGTGGGCGCGAATCTGACCTACGGTGAACTCGGCCGCAAGGCCACCGCGTTCGCCGCCTATCTGCAAAGCATCGGCGTGAAGCCGGGCGAACGCGTGGCGATCATGTTGCCGAATACGTTCCAGTATCCGGTCTCGCTGTTCGGCGTATTGAAAGCCGGCGGCGTGGTGGTCAACGTGAATCCGCTCTATACGGTGCGCGAACTCGCGCATCAGTTGAAGGACAGCGGCGCGCAAACCATCATCGTGTTCGAGAACTTCGCGAAGACGGTCGAAGACGCGCTGCCCGGCACCAAGGTGCAGAACGTCATCGTGACGGGACTCGGCGATCTGCTCGCCGACGGCCTGAATCTGAAGGGACGTCTGCTCAATTTCATGCTGCGGCACGTGAAGAAGATGGTGCCCGCCTACAACCTGCCCAGGGCGGTGCCGCTGCTCGATGCGCTTTCCGCCGGCTACTCGCGGCCGTTGACGCCCGTGCGCCCCACGCACGACGACATCGCGTTCCTGCAATACACGGGCGGCACGACCGGCGTCGCCAAGGGCGCGATGCTCACGCACAAGAACATCATTGCGAACTTGCTGCAGGCCAAGGCGTGGTCCGAAGGCCAGTTGACCGGCGAGGTCGAGACGGTGCTCACGCCGCTGCCGCTCTATCACATCTATTCGCTGACGGTGAACGCGCTGATCTTCATGGGACTGGGCGGGCGCAACATTCTGATCGCCAATCCGCGCGACATGAAACGCGTGATGATGATCATCCGTCACGAGAAATTCACCGGCATGACCGCCGTGAACACGCTCTATAACGCGTTCCTCGACAACGAGGAATTCTGCAAGCGCGACTTCTCCGATCTCAAGCTCGCGATGGCGGGCGGCATGGCCACGCAGAAGTCGGTGGCCGAGCGCTTCAAGGCGGTGACCGGCAAGCCGATCATCGAAGGCTATGGGCTCACGGAATGTTCGCCGATCGTGTCGATGAATCCGGTCGACCTCTCCAACATGCGCGACTTCGAAGGCTCGATCGGTTTGCCCGCGCCGTCCACGCAAGTGCGTTTCAGGAAGGACGACGGCAATTGGGCGAACATCGGCGAAGCGGGCGAATTGTGCGTGAAAGGACCGCAGGTGATGAAAGGCTACTGGAATCGTCCGGACGAAACCGCCAAGGTAATCGACGAGGACGGCTGGCTCGCCACCGGCGACATCGGCGTGATGGATTCGCGCGGCTTTATCCGGCTGATCGACCGGAAGAAGGACATGATTCTGGTGTCGGGCTTCAACGTCTATCCGAACGAAGTCGAAGACGTGATCGCGGCGCATCCGGACGTGCGCGAAGTCGCCGCAATCGGCGTACCCGATGCGGCGCAAGGCGAACGGGTGAAGGTGTTTATCGTCAAGCGCAATCCTTCGCTGACGGCCGAACAGGTGATCGCGCACTGCCGCAAGAACCTGACCGGCTACAAGGTGCCGAAGCTCGTCGAGTTCCGCGACGAGCTGCCGCAAACCAATGTCGGCAAGATTCTGCGCCGCGCCCTGCGCGACGAGGAACTCGCGAAGCAAAAGCCTGCCTGACAGGGAAGGCGCTTCGCGTCACCTTTCGGAGAGACTCATGAAGCACCGCCTGTCCGCACGTTCACGCCGCACCTCTGGCTTCATGCGCCTTTCCGGTTTGCCGCCGCATCAAGGTGGTTTGCGCACGGGGTCATTGGGTTTTGCCAGCAATGACTTCGAGTCTCTTAGTGACCCGTGTTATGAGCCGGGTCATGAGCCATTTGCCACGCCGTTGCGAAACGGTCCGATGCGCAAGCTCCTGGGCACGCTGTTGATCGCGGGAGCGGCTGCCTTGACCACGCCCGTGGCGTTCGCGCAAAACGACGACACGCCGCCCGCGCTCGATAGCGCCAGCGCCGTCAAGGCGCCGTCCACGCCCTCCTCGCAGGTCGGCAAGCTCACGCTGGATCAACAGGTCAAGTGGCTGCGCGCCGCGCAACAAAGCGGCGCGATGGAAAAACTCGATGACGCACAACTGGTCGCGCTGTTCCAGTCGCTCGATCCACTCGCGTTGCCGCGCTATATCAAGGAAGGGCCGAACGGCTATCCGTCGTACGAGTTCACCATGGCGCGTTCGGAACGCATTCACGGCCAATGGCCCGACAAGCCCGATCACATGCTGGTACGCATCGCGCACGACCCGCTGCGCATCTACGCGAAGTGGCTGCCCGACGGCGCGCGCGCCGGCCAGGAAATCATCTACGACGAATCCAAACGTACCGATGAGATGTACGGGCATCTGGGCGGCATCATGAACGTGATGCCGGTGTGGACTTCGCTGACCGGCGCGCTCGCCCGCGCGCAATCGAACCACCAGGTGCGCGATCTCGGCACGGAGTACATCGCGAACCAGTACCTCAGCGAGGGCAAGAAATACATCGAGGCCGGCTTGCCGCGTTCGACCCAGGTGGAAGTCAAAACGATCGACGGCGTGCGCGTGGTGGCCTTCACCTTCGAAACGCCGACCGGCCAGCCGCAGTTCTACGCGAAGAAGGAAACGCTCGGCCTCGATCTGCGGCATCCGTATTTCCGCACCGTCGAGTCTTATGGCAACGACGGCAAGATCTTCGAGAAGATCGTGTTCGAAACCATCACGCCGAAAACATTCGACGACTCGACCTTCGATCCGAAGAACAAGGCGTACAAGTTCTAGCCCATGCGCCACGCGGGCGGCGCGAACGTGAATGCAAAGGCGACGTGAGCACGTTGCGCGTCCGGGTCCGCGCCTGGCTCGTGACTGTGTTCGATCACCTGTCCCGCGCTTTTAGCGAGTTGGCTCAGCACGAAGTAGTCGGAGGCGCGTGTGAGGCCGATCAGCGAGGTTGACTGGAGCGTGGGCGTCGGTGTGCGTGCGAGCGTGCGTGTTGGCGTTGCGCAGAGCAGCGGCGCGAGTTTCGTGTACCAGAGCGCGCCGATATCGCCGCCGGTTTCGAAGACGGGCAACTGCCGGTGTGAGGCGTAGCCGGCGAACGCGGCGCCGTAGGCCAACGTGGAGTCGGCCACCGCCACCGTATTGCTGCGCGCAGCAGCATGCGCGAGCCACGGCCACGCGCTGCCTGCCGCGGTCGAGAGGTATGCGCTGGTCATCATGAAGGTGCGCCGGTCCATTCATGGCTCCTGTGGTCATGTCGCTGTGGTCATGTCGCTGTGGTGCTGTGGTGCGGTGGTGCTGTGGTGCTGTGGTGCTGTCTCGCCGTGTCGCCGTGTCGCCGTGTCGCCGTGTCGCCGTGTCGCCGTGTCGCCGTGTCGCTGTCTCGCCGTCTCGCCGTGTCGCTGTCTCGCGTCATCGACCCCGCCCTCACGTATAGCCGCGCCTGTCGCGCCACGCCGCCGGCCAGATGCCCTGCTTGCCCGGCGCGAGAATGCCGTTCGGGTCGAGTGCGTCCTTGATCGTTTCCGAAAACCGCAGCAACGCCCCGTCGTTGAAGCTGTATTGGGCCGCGGCAAAATCCATGTACGCGAGATGCGCGCGGTATTCGCCGTAGCCCGCCGCGCGCGCGTCGCTCATCAGCGAACGCAAAAGCGCGCCGGCCTGCTCGACCTGGTTCGCGTCGCCGCGGTCGAAGATCGCCGCAAAAATGTGGTGCAGATGGCGTACGCTCGCCGTAAAGCCGCCGTAGTAATCGAAACCGTATTCCGCGGCGCGCGCCTTGACCATCGTGTATTGGCGCAACGCGTCGCGTCCGGTCGCGGGACACACCGGCGCGAAATCCACGTGCGCGCCCGCGCCGCCGCGCCAGTCGAGCATGCGAAACGCGCTCATCGCCGGAATGCCGGCGAGGTTGCGGTCGCCACCCGCCGTGGGCTGCGCCTCGCCCGCGTAGCGCGCCGCCAGAAAGCGCGCCTGCGGTACGCTCGCAAACGCGCGCTGCACGATCGCTTGGCGCGCGTCGATCGATTCAGGCGTGCCGTAAAGCGCGTAATGCAGATTCCAGCGGCCCACTTTCAGCTTGTCGAGCATCGCGTCCACCGCGCTGCCGGGCATCGCGCCCGGTCCGTCGTACCACTGCGAGCGCGCCGACAAGCCGGCCGCGCGGCGCAAACCGCCCTCGATCACGGCGTGATTGCGGATCGTTTCATCGAGCCGCAGCGGCCGCAAAATCTCCACGATCGCTTCGAGGTCCGCTTCGTGTTGAAACTGGATTTCGCCGAGCAGATACGCGGGTGGCGCGGGCATCAGCCAGACGCCGAGCTTCGTGACGATGCCGTAGTTCGACTGCATGAACATCGCGTCGAACGAGGGTCCGTAGCCCGGCTGGTACAACTGCCACGCGGTGCCGATTTCAATGCCGCCCATTCCGGTGCGCAACACATCGCCGTTGGCGAGCACCACTTCCATGCCGCACTGCGACGCCGCGTGATCGCCGTACGCGGTATAGCCGAAGCCGCGTTCGAGCGTATTGCCGACCACGCTGCCCCAACCGGCCGCGGGCGGATCGACCCACAGCTTGTAGCCCTTGTCGCGCAGGTGCGCGTACAGATCGAAGTAGCTGACGCCCGGCTCGACCAGCGCGTACGCCATGGCTTCGTTCACTTCGATGATGCGGTTCATCCTGTGCAGATCGAGCACAACGGAGCCCGAGAGACGCGGCGCGGCGCCGCCGTACGCGAAGTTGCGGCCGGTCGAAACGGTCCACAGCGGAATGCGAAACTGATTGGCGATGCGCAGCACCGCGCGGATTTCATCGACGGAGCCGGGCAAGACCGCGGCACTCGCCGAAAACGCTTCGCGCTCGCCGGGCGCGAACGGATCGAGATACGCGGCGAGGCCGTCCGCCGAGGTCACCACCTGCGGCTCGCCGACAATCGAACGCCAACCGGCGAGCGCGCGGTCGAATTGCGTGGCGGATACTTTTGGCGGCAAGCTGCGAGTCAAGACGTCTCCTTGGCCGCCGCGCGGAGCCGCGGCAGTGAGTTGGGGGTACGAGTCGGCGGCGGCGAATCAGCGGCACATGCCATCTGCACAAGTCAGCAGCTCGAGTCTTTGGCAGCGAGTCACCTGCACAAGCCACCCGCACAGGTCATTCGCGACGAGTCAGCGGCCCGAGTCTCTGACAGCAAGTCACCGCCGCATTCCACCGCCATGCGACATGCCGCCCCATGTGTGCATGGGCGCCGCACCGTGCCAACCGCCGCGCCCGCCCATGCCGAACGATCCATGCACGCCATGCACATAGCGCACATGATCCATGTGATGAAAATGATGAAAGCGGTCGACGAACACGAACGACACGCCGACACCGAACACCACCGGCGGCCCCCAATACCATGGATCGTAGTAGTAGACGGGGCCATCCGCCAAGGTCTGAGCGGCGGCATCGTCCTCGACGATCTGCCACGTGCCGTCCGGTTGCTGGCACGCGCGGCCGGTGATCTGCTGCATGACGCCGTCGATTTCCGCCTGCCCCGCCACGAACCGGCACACGGACGCATTCGATTGCGCCTCGACCGGCGCCGCGCACGCGGCGCACAGGCACACACAGGCTATGCCGCCATACAGCCCGCCGCCGAATTGATGAAATGTGAGCATGATTTTGCTGCCCCTATGCCGTCCGACGCGCGCCGGCATCGCGACCCGCGAGAAACGGGCCGGCACCGTGAAAACACCGTCGGTTTGCCTTGTTGAAGACCTTGCCGTGTACCGGCGTAAGCATGCGGTAACGGCGCGATCCAGCAACAAGTAAACGCAGCGCCGCGCGACGCTATTCCGCCCGCGCGGCGCAAGCGCACGCCGTTTCTGTTACCGCGTGTTGCACAGCGTCTGCCGACCGGCCGTCGCGCGGAGCGGACTCGCGCATGCCGCTACTGCCACGACTCCGGCTTGCCGCCGAGCGCGCTGCACACGTCGATGGCGATCGTGCGCAGCTTGCCTTCCGCGATTGGCCCGGACAGCGCGTAGCCCATGCCGTCGTTGACCCAGTAGAAGGTGCGCCGGTTGCCGTCGCGGAACAGGCGGAACGCGGTTTCGTCGCGTGAGATGCCGGTGACGTAGAGCGTGAGCCTGGCGCCGCTGGTGTTCTCGTACATGAACTGCGCCGCCGGTCCCGCTTCGCCGGGCAGGAGCCGCCCGCCCACCAGCGAGTAACCGTATTCCTGCAAGGACGGCACCGAGAGCGGCCGGTTCAGCCGTTTGGAGAGCCAGTTGATCAGATGCTCTTCTTCGTTCGCGGCAACTTCCACCGGATGACGCCGCTCCGGCGTGTACACCGCATACGCGATGTCCGCGCGCTCGGCGAAGCTCGGCGGGCTGCCGCCCAGACCGCCCCACGCGCCGCCGGTCAGACGCGGCGCGAGCGGCCCGAGGGCAAGCGCGAGCCCGGCGCCGGCGGCCAGCCAGCAGGCCGCGACGCCCGCGCGTTGCCACCACGGGGTGCGCCGCCGCAGCACGATGAAGGCCGGCTCATCGGCCGCCTCGCGTTCATGACGCTCGTCGCGCTCGTGACGCTCATCGCGCTCGCTGCGCTGCGGCGCGCCGCACAGCGCGCGCAACGCCGCCTTCTGCGCGCGCCACGCGGCCACGCGCGCGGCGGCCTGCGGATGCTGCGCCAGCTGAGCCTCGATCGCGGCGCGCTCCGCGCCCGGCAACTCACCGTCGACATACGCCGACAGCGCTCGCAGATCGAGCCCTTCGGGCAAGCTGGAATCGTAGTCGTCGCTGTTCATCACGGGTTTCTCACTACTTTCAACGGTGGATTTTTACGCGCCGGCCCATGCGCCGGTCCCTCCGTCAGCAACGCGCGCATGTGTTCGCGCGCGCGGGAGAGCCGCGACATCACCGTGCCGATCGGCACGCCGAGCGCGCGCGACGCTTCCTGGTAAGACAGCTCCTCCACGCAGACCAGCAACAGCACTTCGCGCTGTTCGACAGGCAGACAATACAGCGCGCGCTGCAGATCGCGCAGCACGAGACCGTCGACCTCACCTTGCGGCGCTTCGAGATTGCGCCACGGCGCGCTCTCGTCGTCGACGGCAATCTCGCGGCGGCCGCGCAGCTGATCGATGTAGAGATGCCGCAGGATCGTCAGGAGCCATGCGCGCAGATTGCTGTCCGGCCGGAACGCCGCCCAACGGGCGAGCGCGCGCTCCGCCGTATCCTGCACGAGGTCGTCGGCCCACGCGTGGTCGCCCGTCAGTGCGCGCGCGTAGCGGCGCAGCTGCGGGAGCCACGAAATCACTTCGGCTTCGAAATTCACCCGGCGAGCGGCGCTCAGTAGCCGCCGCTGCTGCCGCCGCTCGAGCTCGAGGCGCCGCTATCGGTCGCGGACGTGCACGCGCTCGTCGCGAGCGTACCGCCCGCGAGTGCCAGCAGAACCAGAACGGCGGAAAGGATGCGCGATACTTTCATGGTGAGTCTCCTGTCGGCCAGAGTTGGCGCTTCTGCGCCTGCTCTGTTCCTATGCAAGAAGCTTGCGGATGCTCGCCCGGACCCCCGGTGCGGCCGGCACAAGCCGATCGGCCACGCGCACGATGCAGCGTCGCCATGCCTGATATAACGCGCTCAGGCGGAGATTTATTCCACCCGATGCACACCCGCGCGCCATCTTTTTCCGCCACCCGCGCGGCGCAGGGCCGCGTGTGGCGGAAGAACGCGGCATTGGTCCGCAGATTCGTAACTCAACGTTACAGTCAATAGTTATCAGATGCTTATGTGCCCACAAGCCGTTATAGTGGACGCAGTTCGCCCGCCGACGCGTTCCGCCCCCACACAGGGTAGAATCGCGGCGAACAACCGTCTTTCTAACCTGAATTGTCCATGGCTTCCGCAGAATCGCATCCGCAAAACGACTTCATGAACGCTGCGCGCAAAGAACGAAAGCGCGTCGAGATTTACCTTGTCAACGGCATCCGTCTGACCGGGTGCATCGAGTCGTTCGATCAGTATCTGGTGATGCTGCGCACGCCTGTCGGCCTGCAAGGCATCTACAAGCGCGCGATCTCGACGATCCAGCTCGACACCGGCACGCGTCCGGCTCCGCGCGCGGGGCGCCCCTCGCACGGTGAGCACACCACGCGCGGCCCGCACGGGTCGCGTGAACCACGCGATCACCGTGAGCCGCGCGAACCGCGTGAACCGCGCGAGTCGTATGGCGCGCCGTCTTCGGACCGGCCTGCGTCGGATCGTAGCGGCGGCACGTCGGACGGCCCGGTGGTCGTTACGCGGCGCCGGCGTCTGTTCGGCACGGGCGGCGACGGCGGCAATCACGGTGGTGGTAACCGCGGCGGCGACAACCATGGCGGCGGTAATCACGGCGGTAATGGCGGCAGCGAATAAGCGGCCGCGGCAGCGCTCGGCTACTCCGGTGAATGGTCGAGCCGCTGCAATATCTTCTCCAGACGCATCACCTGCAGTTCCGTCAATTCGAATCCGCATTTAACCGCCAGCACGCGGCGCCGCCAATATACGGCGTCCAGCAAACGCTGCGCCGGTTGCTTCGTTGCCCAATCCAGGTGTTCCAGCTCAGCTTCCACGACGTGCGACGCGTTGAGGCGCTGCGACGCGCACGCGCTTTTTTTCCGGTTCATGTTATTCGCTGCCTTGTTGTTCACGGGTTCTGGTTGCGCCCCTCCCGAGCGCGACACGGCCGGTTCGCGGCATGCGTTGCGGTCTGCCGGCCCACGCGGCCGGCGCCTGCTTTTCTTTTCCGCGCCGCACTGTGTCGACACACGGAAAACGAGTTGATGCGCAATGGTTTTAAGTTCGGCTGATGAACCCGCATCGGTTCGTGCATTGGTTCGTGCATTGTTTGGCTGGCGGTTTTGCAGCGGGCACTTACGGCGCGCGATCTTAGGCCGTTCGGCCGATGTTCGCCGAAGCCTGCTTTGCGCTATGCTGATTTGCAGACTCTCTTCTCACGGAGCACGTCATGACCAGCAAGAAGCAACACGAATCCCCTCCCGCGGCAACGCAAACGCCCGCCGAATCCGCCGACGACCGTCTCGACGAGGCGCTCGAGGAAAGCTTCCCCGCCAGCGATCCGATTGCCGTCGACATGGCGGACCCGCATCACGCGCCGGAAAAAAAGGAGTCTTCGGAGGGAAAGAAGCGGCATTAGAGCTGGCCGCGTGCTCGGCTTGAGGAGCATAGGGAAAGCGAAGCGGCAGCCAAAGCCTGGCCGCGTCTAATGGCATCCGCATCGCCATCGCTATCTCGCGGGCGGTGCGTCAAGCGCGGTCGTTCGTGCGGGTGCCAGACAATCTGGAAGATTTGCTGCGAGCCACTCGCCGGCCGCGTGAGACGTCACGCGAACACGCTTGAGATAAACGTGGATCGCTATTGCTGCTGTATGAATGGAAAATCGAACGGGTGCGAGAAACGGCAACGCCGTTCGCGTGGACCTGACGAACTACACCCATTGCACGAATACAGCTGAACACCGAGCCATCGTTCCGATGAGCCGGACAACACGTTCAATACCGCGCCGCCCTTCCCACCGGATGCTCTTCAAACCATCACGCTCAATGCAAGGGCAAACCGCTTTCCAATTGACGCTGCAGATCGCGCACCTGGCGCTGCGCGGCGCGCAACTGATCCTGCGCGGAAGCCTTCTGTTGAGCCAGCGATGTCGCTTCGGCGCGAGTTTGCTGCTGCTGGGTCGCCACGATGCTCTGCTGCTGACGCGCCACATCCAGGTCCGCCTGCAGGCGGTTCGCATTGTCCTGCTGCAACGCGATCATCCGTTCGGTGAATGCTTTTTGCGCTCCGAGTTGCGTGCGGCGAATCTCGACGTCGGACAGTTGCAGCGTCTGACGCACGAAATCCTTGTAGATCATGTCGGCACGCGTCGCGTCCTGCGTCTTGATGACGCGCCAGAAATTTTTCTGCTGGAACAGCGCCACGTAGTACGTCATTTCCTTGCCGTAAAACAGCAAGCTCGCGCCGTAACTGCCGTTATACGTGGTGCGCAATTCGCTCAGATCCGAGCCGCGGATCATCTGCTGCAATTCCGCCACATTGCCTGCCGCGGACTGCTTCGCTTCATCCGACGTGAGGGCTGAGGTCTGCGCCTGTCCTGCCTGTGAGGTAGCCGGCAATGCGGCCGTCGTGGCTGGCTGGGAAACAACGCCGCCGATGCCGCCAGCGCTCGCGCTGCTGTTCTGCAGAGCCTGCGCATTGACGCCTTGCGCCGCCCCCATCGCGATCAATGCGGCGAGCGCAATCTGTCGCAGTTTCGACTTTCGGTCCATGTAATTTATGCTCGAACAGTTTTTGTTTTAGTACAACCGGCCCATTATTACTCACTTTCCCGCGTTTCGGGCTCCTCGTCGAAAATTTGATACTTGCGCATTTTCTCCCATAAGACCTTGCGGCTAATGCCCAGATAGAGCGCCGTATCCTGGCGGCGCCAACCGTTTGCGTCGAGCGCGGCCAGCACGCGATTGCGCTCGGCCATGTCCCATTTGCTGCGGTCCACCAGCACCTCGGCGACGCTCTCCGCCGGCACCGGCTGAGTGGTGCGCGCGAGTGCGAGAAGCCGTTGCAGGCGCGCCGCATCCCACGCGCCAATCTGCCGCACAGTCACGCCGATACGCTCCGCCAGATTGCGCAGCTCGCGCACATTGCCGGGGAAATACGTGTCGGCGACGGCGTCGGCGAGCCAGTACGGCAGATCGGACAACGCGGCGAGACGCTCCGCGCCGACGATCTGCGCGATGAACGCCTTGAAGATCGCAATCTTGTCGACCGCGCCCCGTTCTTCCAGCGACGGAATCTTCAACTCGATCACGGCGAGCCGGTAGTAAAGGTCGGCGCGAAACGTGCCGTCCTTCACCAGTTGCGGCAGCAGTTTGTTGGTCGCCGCCACCAGCCGGAAGTCGAGCTTGACCGGCGTCGCCGAACCGATGCGCGTGACCGCGCTGTCTTCGAGCACGCGCAGCAGCTTGACCTGCTGATAGAGCGGCAGATCGCCGATCTCGTCGAGAAACAGCGTGCCGCCGTCGGCCTGCTCGAAGTAGCCTTTGTGCGCGACCACCGCGCCGGTGAACGAGCCTTTCGAGTGACCGAAGAAGAGCGACTCGAACAGGCCGTCCGGAATCGCGCCGCAGTTCACCGCGACAAAAGGGCCTTGCCCATAGCGGCTATGTTTTTCGTGCAGCAGCTGCGCGATGCGCTCCTTGCCGACGCCGGTTTCGCCGTGCACCAGCACGCTCGTGTCGCAATCGGCGAAGGTGTCGACTTCGTGCAGCAGCGCCTGCATGCACTCCGAGTTGGCGATCATCGCGTCGGACTCGTGCGTCTTCGCGCTGTGCGCGCGCATTTGCAGCACGAGCTTCATGACCATGCCGCGCAGTTCGGCGCAGGTGAAGTCGAGCGGCAGAATATGCGAGTACTCGGACGGATAGGTGGCCGGATCGTGCTCGCGCGGCGCGGCGCCGACCCAGACCACCGGAATGCCGTGCGCGGCCTGCCAGTCGCGCAGGATCAGCGCGCCGCTGTCGATCACCGACACGCTGATGATCGCGAGCGACGGCCGCAGCGCGGTCCGCTCGGGCGAGATCGCGATATCGTCCGCACGGATCACTTCGACATCGAAGCTCGCCATGCAGCGCGCGACCCGGTCGACGATGTCGGCCTTGCCTTCCCAGACGTAGATATCGAGTTCCTCGATTTTGGTGGTGGTTCTCATCTTGGATTGGCTAGTTGACCAGTTGCGAAACGCCGCACGTCAGCGACATGTTGTGGACCGTGGCGGTGCCGACCTGCACACCCAATAGGGAAAGTGTCGGGACGATCAGGGTGTTCAGCAGGTCGAACACCGGCTGCAGCAACCCCGACAAAGCGATGCTTACTGCGCTAAGAATCGGCTGCAGAAGCGCACCCAGGTCGGCAGTACCCAGCAGCTTGATGGACACCGCACCGGGAGCTCCCAGGTTCGCCAGCAGTCCAGTCGTCAACGAGGACAGGTCGCTGCCGACGGCGTTGGAGTTAGTGCTTTGGGTGACGTCGAAGCTACCCGACGAACCATCGAAAACCAATGACGTTTGTCCGGGCGTAGCTTGCGCCTTGATGCCGGCCAACTGCACGTCAGCGACCTGTCCCAGAAGCGCCATGGAAATAGAAGCCACCTTCATGCGAGCCGGCTTCGTGGTCGGGCTGCAGTTCGAGTCCGCTCCGAGACAAAGCAACGCGATACCCGGCGTCACCTGCATCGTGGCGCGGGTCGCTGCTTTGGAGCTTTCACAGTCGACCGAGCTCAACGTCGCAGTAGCCGGTGCGATCGCGAGGGTCAACACGATTGGCGTACTGAGCGCCGAGATCGTCGCAATGCCGAGGTTCAGCGGCTGCGCCAGCAATGGCGGCAGTGTCATGTTGAGCTTGATGGACGCCGCTTGTGCGCCGGTGCGCGGCTGGCCACTGGCGTCCGTGCCGCCCTCGCCCATTGCGAGCACCGGCGGATTGACGACCTGTAGCGACAGGGCCGCCACAGCAGGCAACGCTGCGGCGACGTTGATCGCCGGTGGTTGCGTGGTGGAACCGTCCGAATTGACATGCGGGCTCTGCGCGATCTGCGCGGCCACCAGCAATGCATCAAGGGCATTGATGCTCGCGCTTGCCGCGGACTCCGGATTGGCCACTTCAAGAGCAAGCAGCCCCGGCGCGGACGAAACGCCGTTGCCCAACGCGATGTTCTGGCCACCGGGAACGGCGAACGCCAACGTATTCAAAATACCGGCGCTGACTGTGTTGCCGCCCGCCGTCAAGGCGGTGGCCATCGCGATCATCAGGTCATGAACGCTCACCGAGGTGCCGAGCAACTGCTTCATCGTCGCCGCACCCAGCGCCACACGTAGATCGTCGAGTTTGATGTGCGCGCTCGCGAGGCTCTGCACATCGCCCACGCTCAGTGACACGCTCGCATTCAGTAAACCGCCAAGAATCGCATTCAGCAACGCCGACTGCTGCGTATTGATCGACGCGATGCCGGTGCCAAGCGAGAACGCGTCGATGTTGGAAGCAAACGCAGTAGCCGTCGCCGAAACGTTGCGGCTCGGTCCGACGAAGAAGTACGGCACAACCTGCGTCGTCGTCACCTGCACCGCATTCAGCGGATTGCCGTTCGTGCCGAAATAGGTGCTCTTGCTGGTGTCCCAGCGGCCGCATGTCGTATCGATGGTCGTCGTGCCGCCGGCCGTGAAACCATTGGCCGCCGCGTTCTGCTGCGCGGCCGTGGTGGCGCTCGCGCAGCCGCCCGTGGAGCCGATCATCTGGACCGCCGCCAGCGCCGCCAGATCGGCCGTGCGCTGCAATTGGCGGCGCGCGAAAAACACATTGCCGACGTCGAGCGCGCCGAGCGCGGCGATCGCCACGCTCAGCCAGATCACCGCGACCACCGCGACCGCGCCATGCTGGCGGCGCGCACCCGCACGCCGCATCCTCAGGGGATGCGCACGGCGCGCGGCACGGCTCATGGCGAAAGACAATCGACGCATGTCAGTTCGATCCGCCGCCGCTTCCGCCGAGCCCGCCGTTGACGGCCATCGCACCGTTGCCGCCACTGCCCGTGTTCAGCGCCGAGCCGTACAGATCGGGAATCTTGCTCTTGAACGATTCCATGTAGCGGCGATAGGCCAGCCCGGCTTCGGCGCCGAGCATCGGCAGCGCGGGCGCGGCTTGCTTGTTGCTGCTTTGCAGATCGAGCCATGCGCGCGTCGCGTGACCCACTTCACTGGCTCGCACTGCCGGCGGCGCGCTCTGATCCGCCGGGGTCATGTCGCTCGTTTGCGCCATCGCCGAGACGGAAGCGCCCAGCAGCGACCCGGCCGTCACGGCCGTCGCCAGCCACCGGCACGGCATCGCCGCCCGCCAGGCCCGCTTCGTTGTCGTGTTTCTCATTGTTGCTCCCTGATTGCCCGATGCATCACCACGAAGTCGCTGCGCGCTCATTGCGCGAAACGCTGCAACAGACGCGGCGCGGGCTCGATGCCCTGCGCGCTCGCCACCGTGCGCGCACCCGTGCCGAGCGCGCCCGAGTCTTGTTGCGCCGGCGCACCGCGTGTTTGCGCGCGCCCAGCCGCGGCCACTTTCGCCGCATCGCTGCGGATCGCGGCGCGCACGTCCGGTGCGAGCTTCTGCTGGTTCATGATCGCCAGCGCCTGCGCCTGGTTGCCATTGGCAAGCAGATAAAGCGCAACGTTGCTGACGATCTTCGGATTGGCCTGGTCGAGTTCCGCCGCCTTCATGAGCGGCACGCGCGCGCCGTCTACATCGCCGTCGCGCAAGCGTGCATAGCCGAGGTCCGACAGCGTCGTCGCATCGGTCGGCGCGAGCTGGACGGCCTGCTGCAATTCCTGCGCGGCGCGCGCGAAGTCGCCCGCCGCGCCCGCGATCAGACCGAGGCCGCGATAACCGCGCGTGGCGAGCGGCGTCTTCAGCAGTTGTCCGTATGCGTTCGCGGCGGCGGCCGGCTGATCGGTCATGCGCAGCGCGTCGGCGCGCAGAAGAATCGAATCGGGGCTCGCGCCGTACTGTTTGTCGTATGCGTCGATATGTGCGAGCGAAGCGAAGTACAGCCCTTGCGATTGCATCTGATCGATCAGGCCGAGGTACATGCCGGGCGTGTCCGGCGCGGGATCCTTATTGGCCTGCTGCGCCATCACGGCGCGTTCCGCCTGCGGCCCGACGCCATAGCCCGTGACGTCTCTGGACGCACACGCGCCGAGCAGCGACAACGCGGCCAGCGCCGCCGCAAAGCGGGCGCCCTGTTTGACGGAATCGAATGAGAAACTGTGAGTCATGGCAAATCCTTAGTGCTTCATTTTGCCCAACGAATGCTGGACGGCCAGCACACCGGGGCCGGCTGTGACGATCATCAACGCGGGCAACAGCGTGACGATCATCACGCCCGTCATCTTCACGGCGAGCCGGCCGATGCGTTCGCGCAGCATCGCGCGGCGCGCCTCGCGCAGCCGGTCGCCGAACTGCTTGAGCGGTTCCTGCACCGCGCCGCCGTGCCGGTCGACCTGCACCAGCAAACGCACCACCGCGCGCAGATCCTCGTTGTCGTAACTCGACGCGAGCCGGTTCAGCGACTGCTCACGCGTGCGGCCGGCGGCAAACTGACGCTGCGCGATTTCCAGTTCGCCGGCGAGCACTGGCAGCATGCCGCGAAAATCGTTGACCACCACCTGCAAGCTCTGATCGAGCGACAAACCCACGCCTTGCAGAAGACGCAGCAAATCGACCAGCAGCGGCAATTCGTCGGCCACCGCGCGACGGCGCTTGCCGGCACGCCGCCGCAACACGAACTTCGGCAACATGAAGCCCGTCATCACGGCGACGATCACCAGCGCCGCATAGCGGGACCCGTCCAGATGGGCGCTCGCCAGCGTACCGGCGAGCACCGGCAGCACCAGCGCGCCCACGAGCCGCGCAAGCAGAAACAGGCCGCGCGTGCGCGTATCCACGAAGCCGCATTGCTCCAGCAGCCGGCGATCTTCTTCAGCAACGACCTGGCGGCCGAACGGCGTGTCGAGCCAGCGAATCCCCGTATGCGCGAAGCGTTCGAGCAGGCCCTTGAAACCCGTGGGCGGCACGCTGCGCACGGCTGCCTTCGCGCCAGCCTGCGCGCCCTCCGCGCCACGCGCCGCCGCGGCCGCGAGCGCCGCGCTTTGCAACGCGCGCTCGTCGAGCGCATGCCGCAGCGTGCGTTCGCTGCGTCGCGCGGCCGCGACGCGCGCCAGCATCAGGCCGGCGATCAGCAGCAAACCGAGCGCGGCGAGAGCCAGTGCGAGTGCGA
Organism: Paraburkholderia dipogonis; assembly: GCF_042680985.1. NCBI lineage: Bacteria > Pseudomonadati > Pseudomonadota > Betaproteobacteria > Burkholderiales > Burkholderiaceae > Paraburkholderia > Paraburkholderia dipogonis. The sequence continues at coordinate 49,852 of NZ_JBHUFR010000014.1, forward strand.
GGAGTTGTTGAGTCTGCATCGTCAATTCCTCAGATTCGCGAGGCGGTACAGCAGGTACGCCCCTAGCACCTGCAGCACGAACGCCAGATAGACCAGCTGCCGGCCAGTCGGATCGAACCACATCGAGGCGAAATACTTAGGATTGGAGAGAATCAGAAAACCGCCGATGCCGATCGGCAACATGGCCAGCACCCACGACGACAGCCGCGTTTCCGCCGACATCGCCACCAGCTCGCGCTCGGCGTGTTCGAGATCGCGCATGAACGAGGCCATCCGCTCGAGCATCACGTCGGCGCGGCCGCCGTATTTGACCGACAGCCGCAGCACGGCGCCGACCAGTTCGAGTTCGCGCACGCTATAGATCGCGGCCACCTGCGACAGCGCGCGGTCGATTTCGACGCCGGTGCGCAACATCCGCGACACGTAGTCGAGGCATTCGCGCAACGGCGCCTCGGTGGTTTGCAGCGCGGCCTGGAAGGCTGCCGGCACACTGTTGCCGAGCGTAATCAGACGCACGATGCCGTCGAGAAAGAGCGGCAACTGCCGCACGATCTGCTGACGGCGTTTGTTCACGCGCATCGTCAGCAGAAAATAGAAGAACATCACGCAGGCGATCAACGCGACGCAGGCCGCGAGCGCGCCGCCCACCATGGCGGCCCAGCCGCACAGCAGCACCACGATCGTGCCGGCGATCGCGGCAGGCGCTTTGGCATTGGCAATGCCGGCACGCGCCATCGCGTGTTGCACCATGAAGCGCACGCGCGCCTGGCCGTAGCGCCAGCGCGCGAGCCAGCCCGCATCGGCCGGCGGCGCCTGCGGCGCGATCACGGCGTGCTGGGCCGTGACGCGCGCGGGGGCGGCGCGCGCCGTGCTTGCCGCACCGCCGCCCATGCCGCCCATGGCTGCGCCGGCCGGCATCGCCATGCGGCTATCGATATAACGCTCCGCACTTGCCTGGCCTTTGCGTTGCGCGCCGCGCTGCCAGAGCAGCAAGGCAAGCGCCGCGCACAGCAGCGCGAGCGCCGCGAAGACCAGAACCGCGCTAGACATTGAAGCCTCCGCCGAACCCGCCGCCGCCAAAGCCGCCACTGCCGCCGCCGAAGCCACCGCCACCGAAACCGCCGCCGCCCGATCCGCCGAAGCCCGCATTGCCGAACGCACTGCCTGCTTCACCGCCTCCCAGCGCCTGACGGAAACGCGCCAGCTTCGGCGAGTGCGGATGAATGCCCAGCGAAACCCAGTTGTCGAGTTCGTCGCCTTCGGCCGTCAGGATCGGCTCATAGCGATACAGCTCCTGAGTCGCAATGATGTTGTCCGACAGGCCCGTCACTTCCGTGACCGACAGAATCCGCCGGCGCCCGTTGGAGAGCCGCCCGATCTGCACGATGAAGTCGATCGCGTTGGCGATCTGGCGGCGCAGACTCGACTCGGTACCCTGGAAGCCCGCGAAACCGGCCAGCATTTCGAGCCGGTACAGACATTCGCGCGGCGAGCTGGCGTGCACGGTGCCCATCGAGCCGTCGTGGCCGGTGTTCATCGCCTGCAGCATTTCGAGCACTTCGCCGCCGCGCACTTCGCCGACGATGATGCGGTCCGGCCGCATCCGCAACGTATTGCGCAGCAGGTCGCGAATCGTCACGATGCCCGAGCCGTCGAAACCGCCCGGCCGGCTTTCGAGCCGCACCACGTGCGGATGGTTCAGCGACAGTTCGGCGGTGTCCTCGATCGTCACGACCCGTTCCGGCTCGGGAATATGAAAGGCCAGCGCGTTGAGCAGCGAGGTCTTGCCCGAACTCGTGCCGCCCGACACCAGCACGTTGCAGCGCGCCGCCACCGCGGCTTCGAGCAGTGCGCCGATTTCCGGGCTGTAGGTGCCGTTGCCGAGCAGATCGTCGGGCCGCATCGGATCCTTGCGGAACTTGCGGATCGAGACGATCGGACCGTCGATCGAAAGCGGCTCGATCACCACGTTCACGCGGCCGCCGTTCGGCAAACGCGCATCGACCATCGGATTCGATTCATCCAGACGGCGGCCGATCGGCGCGAGAATGCGCCGCACGATCCGCAGCAGATGCGCGTTATCCGCAAAGCGCACCTGGATGCGCGTGAGAATGCCGTGGCGCGACACGTACACGTCGTTATAGCCGTTGATCAGAATGTCTTCGACGGCCGGATCGGCGAGCAGATCCTCGATCGGACCGAAGCCCGCGAGTTCCTTGGTCAGCGCCTCGGCGATCAGGCGCACCTCGCTTTCGTTGATCGGTATCCGGCGCAGCCTGACGAAGCTGTCCATCTCCAGATCGACGAACTGGTTGATCGCGTTACGCGACCAGCGGCCGAACTCGGAGCCGAGTTCTTCGATGCGCGTGAGCAGATGTTCGTGCGCCGCGTTCTTGATGTCCTGGAACTGCTGGCTATGCGCGAACGAAGGCGCGTCGTCGGCAAATTCGATCTCTTTTGCCATCGTCTATGACCGCTTGTGAGTGGTTGGAATGAAGCGCTTGAGCGCGCCGAGTGCCGATTTGCCGCGCACCTGTGCCGCCGCGCGCTCGCCGCCGCCGAGCCGCTCGATCAACGGCTCGAGCGCGCGCACATAGGGATCGCGCGCGGCGGTATCGACCAGCAGATGTCCCTGATTGGCCGCCTGGCCGAGCGCGATGCGCCGCTCCGGCAAGGTGGTGAGCAGCGCAATGTCCAGACGCTGCGCGATCTGCGCGGCGGCGAGGCCGAGCTCGGCGTCGAACTTGTTGACGATCAGACGCACGTTCGCGGTATCCACGCCCTCTTCGCGCAATGCGTCGAGCACGCCGACGGCCGACACGATCGAGGCCACGCCCTGGTCGCACAGCAGCCAGGTTTCGTCGGCCGCCTGCACGACGTGAGCGATGAACTCGCTGTTGGTGAAGCCGCCGAGGTCGACGATCTGCTGGTCGAAGAACGCGCGCAGACGGTTCAGCAAGCCGATCGACGACGAATAGGACACCTCGCGCATGTCGGCGAGATTCGGCGGCAGCGTGGTGAGCGCGAGGCCGCTCGTGTGATGCGACAGCGCGGTATGCACGAAGGTCTGATCGAAGCGGCGCAGATTGCGCACGGCTTCGACAAAATTGAATTCGCTGCGCGTGTTCAGCAGCAGCGAGCCGTCGGCGGCCGGCAGGCCGAGATCGAGCAAGGCGGCTTGCCGGCCCTGCGCGGAGTCGCGCCGTTGCAGCAGCACCGCGAGATTCGCCGCCAGCGTGCTCACGCCCATGCCGATGCGCGCGCCAAGCAGCGCGGTGACATGGCCATGGCGGCTGACCGGCTCGACGAGGTTGTCGAGCACCTGGCGTGTGATACGCAACGCGTCTTCGGCCGGCGCCGACAGATCGATGAAATCGCGCACGCCGGCGCGCAATGCCGCCAACGCGCTTTCGGGTTCGGCGAGCGAGCCCAGCGCGACGATCTGCATGCCTGGATAAGCGGTGCGCACCGCGTTCGCGGCAGCGCTCGCCGCCGCGGCTCGGCCGCCGGAAAAATCGACGAACACCAGCGACGGATTGAGCGCCGCGATGCGCTGCATCAGCATCGACGGATCGAGCGTGACCGCTTCGACCACGCCGGCGCCCACCAGCGTATCGGCGAGCCAATGCACGTGCTCGTCGGCCAGCGACGCAAACACGAAATAATCGGTGACCGCCCGTTCAGTCAATGAATGCGTTCTCGCGTTCATGTTGCACATCCTCGTGCCGCACAGGCGGCAAAGCCCCCACGTCGTACCGCTTGCCGGCGCACGCACGCGGTTCGCGCGCGCGCCGGATCACACCCGTGTTCATCCGGCGCGCTCCGCGAGCGGCTGCCGGCTTCATTTCGAAAATCCCGGCGACGCATCGCGCGCCGCCACGCCGCCGATCAGCGAACGCCACACCGGCCCGTTGCGCTGCTCGGACTGCTCGCCCGGCGTCGACGGCAAGGTCGCGCCCCTGGCGAGCGGCGAGACCAGATGCGGCGTCACGATGATCACCAGCTCCTTCTCGTTCTGCTGATAGTTCAATTGCTTGAAGAACGTGCCGATCACCGGCAGATCGCCGAGCAACGGCACCTTCGACACATTCGACGCCGTCTCGCGATCGATCAGCCCGCCGATCACGAAGCTCTCGCCATCGCCGAGTTCGACGGTGGTATCGGCACGCCGCGTGGTGAACGCGGGCACCGACACGCCGCTGATCGTCACCGCGTTGGCAAAGTCCAGTTGGCTCGCCTCCGGCGCGACTTTCAGCGCAATGCGCTGCGGGCTCAGCACGGTCGGCGTGAGCGTGAGCCCCACGCCATACGGCTTGAATTCGATCGACGTCGAGCCGAGCGCCTGCGGCACCGGAATCGGCACCTCGCCGCCGGCAAGGAAACTGGCGCTCTGGCCGGACAAGGCCACGAGCGTCGGCTCGGCCAGCACGCGCGCGAGGTTGTTGCTTTCCAGCAGGCTCAGGTTGGCGAACAGGCCGTGCGTCGCGGAGTTGAAGATCAGGTTGAACGCCGACGAGATCGGCGTCACACCCGTCATGCTCGGCGCCTGCCCCGGCGTCGCCGATACCGAGGTCAACGCCGAGGGCGCGAACGAGCCGAACGTGAAGCCGTTGTTCTGCTTGAAGAAGTTGAAGCCCACTTCCTTGAGCACCGAACGGCTGAACTCGACGACCCGCACATCCACCTGCACGACCGCGCGGCTTGCGACCGTCGACGTGTCGAATACCGCACCGTCCTTGCCGAGCGAGCCCTCTGCCGCGACCACGGCGCGCTGGTGCGCCTCCATGGTCGCCGACGTGCCGGACACGATCGCGGTGCCGCCGAGCACCTTGACGGCCGGCGTATCGGCGCCGAGCAGCGAGGCGGCCGCCGGCGTGGTCACGTTGACGGTGTATTGCAGCGGCGCGTCACGATCGCGCGCCCATAGCATCAGGTTGGTGGTGCCGGCGGCCTTGCCGACCAGCAGCACGCCGCCGCGCTTGTCGCCCTTGATGATCAGCACGTCGGCCACCGACGGATCGCCGATCGCGACACGCTGCAGCGTGTGGCCGACAGCGATCTGCCGCTGCGCGCCGACCGTCAGGTCGATGCCTTGCGCGGGCGCGGCAAACGCGGCCTGCGACGGCTGGGCCGCCGGCGCGGCTTGCGCCCGCTGCGCCGGACCGGCCGCATCCGTCGCCGCCGATACGGCCAGCAAAGCCAGACCTAGGCACGCCGCCTTCCCGAAAACAAAAATCCGTTCTGTCATGTAGTTATTGGACGCGACTGGCCGTCCGCTCCCTGAAACCACTTACCAGGCGACCGTTTCGGCGCGCCCACCCCGTATCACTTCGATACCGCTCTTTGTACTGTTGGTATTGCCCGCCACGCGCGTCGGCGGCAGCGGTATATGCGGCAACGGCGGCCTCGCGGCGGCGCCCGCGCCACTCGTATTGGCGGTGCCCGACAACGTATCGAGCGCCACGCCGGCTGCGGCGCGCGTCGAGTCCCGCAGCGGCTCGGCGGCGCCCGCGTGCGCCGCCGTCTTCAGCACGCTCGGATAGACCGGCAATACGCTTTGGTCGATTACTTCGGGATCCTTGGGATTGCGCAACGCGAAGATCAGACGGCCGGCGCTCTCGGCGAGCGTCAAGCGGTCGATATCGGCGACCGGCACCGCCAGCACCGCGGTACGGACCATGCCGTTCGGATCGCCTGCGCTGTCGCCGCTCACGGTCGCATTGCCGAACGCGAGCACACGCACTTTTGACATCAGCAAACGCGCCTGCGTGCGGTCGATTTCACCGCCGTTGCCGATGCTGGCGTCGCGCTTGAGCGTGAAAAATACGTCGACGAAATTGCCGGGCCGCAACCGGTTGCCGACCGCGTTGCCTTCGTCGACCCGCACAGCAAGCGCGCGCTCGCCCGGTTCGACGCGCTCGGCGAGTCCCGAGGACAACTGGCTTTCCAGCACCGGCGATTGCGCGCCGATCTCCGCGTTCGGCACGCGCCCGGCCAGTTGCGCGGGGTCCGTGAAGGCGCCGTTCGGATTGATGGGCAGCGACTGCACGCGCACGTCGTCGACGGTGATGGCTTTGCCCGCCGCCAACGTGTGAGTCGCCACCACCACCCGGAAGCTCGCTTGCGTGGCGGGCGTGACCGCGACCGGCGCCGGGCGGCGCGACAGCGACCACGCGAACAGGCCGAGCACGAGCGCGACCGCGATCAGAACGCCCGCAAGAATTTTGGTCAGATTCGGCATGAAGATTGACTGCTTCGGTTAAACGATGCCGTGCCGTGCGCGCGTTCGATCACACGTTGACGGGCCAGGAGGTCGAAGGAGCTGGGTGCCGGCGCGTGCGTCACTGAATGTTCTCCGGATTGAGTTGGACCGTGGCGCTGCTCGTGAGCGTGTTCGGCAGCGCGAATCCCAGCAACGGCAAGCTCGGCACCAGCGGATTGGCCTGATAGTCGTAGCTCACCAGGACATTCACGCATTGCATCGCGCCGCTCGGCCCGCATGCCGCGGAAGACGGCGTGCATTGCATCGACTGCACGAGCGTCGCGGCGACCAGCTTCGCCGCCGCGCAGGCAGCGTTGCCGCGATTGGTCAACGCGGTTTGCATCGACGTGTTGCTCTGCCAGTTCAGCGCGGCGCGCGCGCCCTCTTCCGCGGCCAGCGTCAGATTCTGCTGTGCGACGAGAATCAGACTGAAGGTGACGATCGCGTACAGGATCGTGAAGAAAAGCGGGAACACCAGCGCGAATTCGACGGCCGTGGCGCCGCGTTGCGCATGCGCGCGGCGCGCCTCGATGCGCCGATGCGGCGAGCGCGCGCGTTGCGTCTTGGCGCTTTTCATCGCACGCTTCCCGCCATGCCGTGAAGAACGAGCCAGCCGCTCGCGGCCACGGCGAGACACGCCGCATAAGGCGTGGATGCTTTGCCGGCGAGTTCGAACGTGGCGCCGGGTTGACGGGCCAGGCCCGCGAGCCGCGTGCGCGTGGTGATCAGAAGCCACAATGCGTGCACGCCGGCCGCGAGGCTCGCGGCCATCCATAGACCGGGCAACACGTGCATGCCGCACCATGCGCCGAGGACGGCGAAGACTTTGACATCCGCGGCGCCCATCACGCCGAGCGCGAAAAACGGCAGCAATGCAACAAGACCGATTAATGCGCCCATTCCTGACTGAGTCAGCGAAATGCCGAAAGGCCCGCATTGAAAAAACGCGCAGCAAAATGCCGCCGCCAGACCGGCGACAATGACTGAATTGGATATACGCCGCCAACGGCAATCGCTAATTGCGACTACCGCTGCCCACGCGATAAATAACAAAATGCCCACGGAAACATTCATTTCGCACTCGACAGGCGAAGCTGCGCCATGCGGATTGCAATGCAATCCACATTAACGATTCAGCGATGCGTTATTACGCCGACGAAGCAGGCGGACGTCGAAACGCCAGCTGCTTCGCGCAACGCTTACGGTTTGCCTTTTACGATGCGGCCGGAGCGGCGGGTGCTATCTTGTCCGCGACTTGCTGCAAAACACTCGAGACGTTGGTGCCGACATTCGTCACCGCGGTAGCGATCACGAGCACGACGAGGCCTGCGATGAGGCCATATTCGATAGCCGTCACGCCCTTGTTATCGGTCAGGAAGCGTTGTGCGAATTTTTTCATTTGAACCCTCGGACTTCATTTATTTCGTTCGTATCGTTCTGCATTTCTCGGCGATGTGCGTGGGTTGCGCGGACCGTTGAGCTCTCATTCCCGGTCTCGTTTATTGCACCGCAGCGCCATGCCTTGCAGCCGCCCTTCAATAAAACACTTGCGTATGAGTTGTCTGTTCGATAACCCACCTCCGTCATCAATCTTCAGTGCTTTCGGGTTTTATAGCCGAACAATCATTTTTAAGCAATTGTCCGCTGCGCCGATCCTCATCCCGTATGCATTTTTACCACTCACTCTAGTTAACGGCAGTTCGTGCGTTGCAGCACATAGGAATAACCATAAGTTAGATTCGCTCCACTAATTATTTGTTTCAACAGAACGTTTCAAGCGCGCGGACCGGTTTCGTGCGGCTGCGTTACGCCGTACGTCGTAACGGCGCGCGCGGCTCGTTACGTTACGCCGGCCGTGCGAATGCGCCGCACATCGCGTTACGCGAGCGCAGTCTGGTTTAGCGCACGCTCCGTCAGTTCCTCGCAAAGCCTTGTCACGCGTGGCGCTGCCGCTCGCGTCGAAAAAATCCTCCGCATTGTTCAGTCGAAATGGCACGGCTCGTGCAGAGACAGGCACCAGCAACATCCAACAACACATGCGATGCGAGGGCGACATGAACATTCAAACGACCACCACGACATTACGGGCAACCCTGATTGCAGCCAGCGTGGCCGCGATGCTTTCTCTTGGTGCTTGCGGAGGCTCCGGCAGCCTGAGTTCCGGCACCGGCAGCAGCGGCAGCGGCTCCGCCGGCGGCACACTTTCCACGAGCGGCAGCGGCTCGACGGGCTCGGGCGGCTCTGGGTCCGGTGCGGGCGCAGGTGCGAACACGACCACGGGTAGCAACGGTTCGGGAACAGGCACAGGCACGGGTACAGGTACGGGTAAGACGCCCGTCGCCAATGCGCTCGGCACGGTGGTCGGCAACACGGGCGGTGTGGTGAGCGACGCCGGCTCGGCGGTCACCGGCATCGGTACCGTGATCGGTTCGCAGACGCTGCCTGGCGTCAGCTCGCAAACCACGCAGTCCGCCGGCGGCATCGTCCAGCAAGTCGGTTCGGCCGTGTCGACGCTCGGCAACGGCGTGTCGCAAGGGCTCGGTCAGCTCGGCACCGGCGGCAACGCTGTCGGCACGACGGTGTCGAGCGTGGGCGGTGTCGTGAGCCATGTCGGCGGCGCAGTGACGGACGCGGGCAACCTCGTGACGAGTCTCGGCAGCGGCCCCCTCGCTCCGCTGTCGGCGATCACCACGCCGCTCGGCGGCGTCATCAACACGCTCGGCGGCGCGGTCACCAACGGCGGCAGCACGCTCACCACCGCCCTCTCGACGGGCCCGGTCCAGCAAGTCACGCAAACCCTCAGCACGGCGATCACGCCGATCACGTCGATGGTCGCCGCGACCACGCAAACGGTCGGCAACACCACGGGTCTCGGCGCGCCGCTCAACGGCCTGCTCTCGACGGCCGGCGGCGGACTCGGCAAGGCGGGCGTGCTGTTGAGCGCGACCGGCGGCAACCCGGTTACGGCCGCACTCGGCCATACAGTCACCGACACCGGCGCGACGGTCGCTTCAGTCGGCGGCTTGCTCACGGGCGGCAGCGGCGGCAATCCGCTTGCGCCGCTCACCAGCGCGCTCGGTGGCTTGACCGGCGGTACCGGCAGCGGCCCGCTTGCGCCGCTTACCGGCGCGCTCGGCGGCTTGACCGGCGGCACCGGCAGCGGCCCGCTTGCGCCGCTCACTAGCGCACTCGGCGGCTTGACCGGCGGTACCGGCAGCGGCCCGCTTGCGCCGCTCACCAGCGCACTCGGTGGCTTGACTGGCGCCGCCAGCGGCGCATCGAGCGGCGGCAGCCCGCTCGCGCCCGTCACCGGCTTGCTCTCCACCGTGACAGGCAGCCTCTCCGGCGCGGCCGGCGGCAGCAGCGGCCCGCTCGCACCGGTCACCGGCTTGCTGTCGGGCGTCACCGGCGCGCTCGGCGGCGTGGCCACCACGGCAGGCGCCGCGCCGACCACCACGACCGCCGCCGCTTCCACCAGCTCAGGCGCCGGCCTGTCGCTGTCGACCGGCACGGGCAAAGGCGCCTCGAACAATCCGCTCGCACCGGTGACGTCGCTCGTGGGCGGCCTGCTCGGCGGCTTGGGCAAGAAGTAAGCAGCCCTCTCGGGAACAGCGAAAAACGTCGAGCGAGACCCAGCCCGAGCGCGGCCCACCAGCCGCGTCCCGGCGCTTCCCGAAACCTGGCTGAACTGGGCCGCGCCGCTCAGACATCCGTTGCAACGGCGCACTGAAACCAACGCACACGACATCCAGAAGACACAGAGGAGCACACATGTCCACACAACGTTTTTTTTCTCTCCATGCGACGTGCGCGACCGTGTCGTCGTTGCGTGCGCCATTGATTGCCGTGGCGGTCGCCGGCCTGCTCGCGGCGTGTGGCGGCAGCACCGTCAGCGCGCCGCCCACCACCTCGAATACCGGTAGCGGCAGCGGCTCGGGTTCGACCAACACCGGCAGCGGCAGCGGCACCACCGCGAAGACGGGCACGACCGGCGTCGCCACCGCGGCCGGGCAGACCACCGGCGACCTAGGCACGGCGATCGCCTCGCAGACCATTCCGGGCCTCAGCCCGCAAGTCACGCAAGGGCTCGGCAACGCGGTGTCGAGCACGAGCAGCACGCTGAACTCGCTGGCCGATGCCGTAAGCAACGGCGTCGGCCAGACCGGCACGACGGCCAATCCGGTCGGCACCACGGTCGCCGGACTCGGCTCGGTGGTCGGTTCGACGAGCGGCGTCGTGCAAGGGCTGAGCACTGCCGTCGGCGGCCTCGGCAGCGGCAAACTCGCGCCACTGGCGCCGCTCACGACACCTTTGGCCAGCGCGCTCTCCACCGCTGCGGGCGCACTCAACGCCGGTGGCGCGACGCTCGGCAACGCGCTCGGCTCTGTGCCCGTGCAGCAGATCACTCAACCAGTCAGCACCGCCATCACGCCGATCGTGACGACGGCCGGACTCGTCACGCAAACGGTCGGTACGCAGACCGGCCTCGGCGCGCCGCTCGGCGGCGTGCTCGCGAAAGTGGGCGGTGCATTGAGTTCCGCGGGCTCGCAAGTGGGCGACGCCACGCAAAATCCGCTTGGCGCCGATCTCGGCACGCTGGTCGGCTCGCTCGGCAACACCGTGACCAAAGCGGGCGGCCTGGTCAATCCGAACGGCCCGAATGGCGCGATGCCGCTTCCCGGACTGATCACGAGCCTCGTCGGCGCGACGAGCGTGGGCGTCGCCGATGGGCCGCCCGCCAGCAGCAACCCGTTCGGCCCGCTGCAAAGCTCGCTGGCGAGTCTCGGGCTCGGCAGCAATCCGGTCGGCTCACTGTCGACGCTGCTCGGCGGCACACCGCTGGCCGGCCTGAGCTCGACGCTCGGCGGCACGCCGCTGGGATCGCTGACTTCCTCGGGTTTGAGCGGCTCGCCGCTGAGTTCGCTGACGTCGGCGTTAGGCGGCTCGGGTAGCGCATCGAATCCGTTGTCGACGCTGACGGGCGCACTGTCCGGCGTCACGAGCGGCGGCTTGGGCGGCGGCTCGGGCGGCAGCGGCCAGGCGCTCGCGCCGGTGACCGCGCTGGTCGGCCAGTTGACCGGCACGCTCGGCTCGGCCGCAGGTTCGACGAGCGGCTCGGGCACGGCGACCAACGGCTTGACGACCCTGCTCGGTGGCCTGACTCCGTCGAACCATAAGTAGTTAGTCTAACTATTCAATCGCCGCGGCTTGCATCAGCCATCCGCTGAGACTTGCCGCGCGGCTGTTCATCGAATCATGCAAGCCGCAGCGAATCAGGTAATGCGCATGACCGGTCCGACTCATCACGTGCTGCGCGCTTTTGCGGCGAGCGCTCAAGCCCCGCGGAGCACGTGACGTAATACATGCAAGCATCGCAATACGCGTCGAGCCGCACATAAGCGCTCGCGCACCGCCCGGCCAGGCGGTGCGTCCGCGACACAAGAACGATATACGAGGGAAATCCGATGAAACTCGGGTATAGCAACATAGGTACCGTCGTACTCGCCGCGCTTGCGGCGAGTACCCTGCCCATGCAAGCGCATGCGCAGTCCCGCCCAGGCGGTTCGGCGGTGGGCGGCAATCCGCTGGATTCGCTGCCGCAGATCAAGGCGCCCGACAAAGGTCCGAACGTGACCGTGCAGGTCGCGCCGCAAGCCCCCCAACTCGAAGAATTGCTTGCCCGCCACATCACGCCGTCGCGCGTGCAGGTGGAGGGCGTGAAGTCCATTCCCTTCGACGATGTCGCGCAACGCTTCACGCCGCTCGTCGGCAAGGACACGACGATCGGCGATCTGATCCAGGTCGCCAACAGCGTCACGAAGCTCTATCAGGACCGCGGCTTCGCGCTCTCGTTCGCCTTCATTCCGGCGCAGACATTCCAAGACGGCGTGGTGCGCGTGACGGTGGTGGAAGGCTACGTGTCCGCCGTCAAGGTGACGGGCAAGGCCGGTGCCGTGGAAGACAAGATCCGCGCGATCGCCGATCACATCACGGCCGACCGGCCGCTGCGACGCGCTACGTTCGAGCGCTACGTCAACGTGCTCGGCCTGCTGCCGGGCGTGAAGGTCGCGGCCAACGTGCCGCCGCCGCAGAACACCGACGGCGCCACCACGCTCGAACTGAACGTGGAGCGCAAGCCGTTCGACGTCAGCACCGGGATCGATTTCAATCACCCCGGCGTGCAGGGGCTTCTGACCGCCACCGAAAACGGGCTGACTTCATTCGGAGAACAATTGAGCGTGTCGGCGCTGCTGCCGAAGGGGCGTGACAACGTCACCTATCTCGCCGCCCACGGCGCCGTGCCGATCGGCAGCAACGGACTGGTCGCGAAGATCGACGCCTCGCACTATCGCGGCAATCCGACCGACAATCCCGGCTTGCCCTCCAGCATCGAACGCACGGTCATCAACGACAAGATCGGCGGTTCGCTGGCGTATCCGATCCTGCTGAGCAACACGCAAAGCGTGATCGGCACAGCGTCGGTCTATGCGTCGCACGACGAGGATCGCTACAACAATCACGACACCGGCGCACAGATCGGCTTCCGCTCGCAAGTGCGGGTCATGCAGTTGCAGGCCGATTACACCAGCGTGCAGACGGGCCAGGTGCGCCGTGCGAGCGTCAACGTGGCGAAGGCGTTCGACATCCTGGGCGCGTCCAAATCCGGCGACTCGAACGTGCCGGGCTCGCCGGTCACCAATCCGGCGTCGATCAACTTCGTGCGCACCGGCGCCACCTTCTCGCAAACCAACGAATGGCCGTTGAAGATCGGCACGGCGGTCTCGCTGACAGGCCAATACAGCGGCGTGTCGCTGCCGACCTCCGAGCAGATCTCGTTCGGCGCGCAGCGTTTCGCGCAGGGCTATCAGCCGGGCGAAGCCTCGGGCGATTCGGGCTGGGGCGCGATACTGGAAGTCAACCGCGCGTTCACACCGGGCTTCACTTATCTGCGCACGCTCACACCTTACGTTTCGTTCGATATGGCGCGCGTGTATTTGCATGCAGGTACGCCCTCGCCTTCGAAGCTTTCGTCGATTGCGTTCGGCTTTCGCATCTCGGATGCGAAGTATTACAGCCTGGATCTCTCCGTGGCCAAAGCCATCGGCGACGCGCCAGTGGAAAGCGCGTCGCGTAGTCCGCGCATCAACGCGACGTTCTCGTATCAGCTGAATTGATTGGTAGAAGTGCCGCGTCCTGATTAGAGGGTCCACTATCAAACGACGCGCGCACTTTCACGTATTCTGCGCTGACGATGTGCCGCCGGCGGCGGGCAAGCAGCAATCCACCCGTCGCGCGTGGCACACGAGGGCAGCAGAAGTCGAACCTGAGGGGCCACGCAAGGCATCACGGCGGCCGTCGCCTGAAGACCGCCCGAGATGCCAATAACGCCGCGCGACCATGATCGCGCCGTCTTTAATCAAGGAGGAAGACAATGATGCAATTCACCCACCGCGCGCGTGCAGTCGCGCTTCGTACAGCCAAACATGCCGCGCTTGCCGGCGTCTTGCTCGTCAGCGCCGTGACGGCCATGGCGCAGGCCGACAGTCCGGTCGGCACGTGGCAAACCATCGACGATCATACCGGCCAGCCCAAGGCGCTCGTGCAGATCTCGCAGGACGGCAGCGGCGCGCTCAGCGGCAAGGTCATCAAGGGGCTCGGTGCGAACGACCAGCCGGATCGCCGCTGCACGGCCTGTACCGACGCGCGCAAGGATCAGCCGATTCTCGGCATGACGATCATCAGCGATCTGAAGAAGGACGGCGACGCCTGGGATCACGGGCAGATTCTCGACCCGGAAAACGGCAAGCTGTACAAGTGCAAGATGCACCTGGAAGACGGTGGGAACAAACTGGTCGTGCGAGGCTATATCGGCGTGTCGCTGCTGGGCCGCTCGCAGACGTGGATTCGCCAGCAATGATGCGCGGGTAGATCGGGGCTCGTTACAGAGCCCGCGTGAAACGACGAGAAACGGCCGGCGATCGCAATCGTTCGGCCGTTTCTTTTATTGGAGGACGCTGGGTTGTAGGGATCATGCAGCGTGTTTGAAGGGCGAATGGAACGCGAACGGCGAGGACGGCAGTGGCTGGCTCGCAGGCGGGCTGTATACCGCAGGCGCGACAACCGGAGCCTTTTCGGCTTCGACGCTCTTCGGTTTCTCGTTCACGTGTGTACGCATGCGCGCTTCCATCAGGCCGCAAAGCTCTTCGCTCGCCGCGCCGAACAGTTGCTCCATGACCCGGTGCAGCACGCCGGACTCGTACCACGCCTTGAAGCGGCGATGGCAGGTCTGGTATGACGGGTACTTGCGCGGCATGGCGGACCAGGTGGCGCCGCTATACATGACCCACAGCACGCCGTTGAGCACTGAGCGTGTATTGGCAAGCGGCCTGCCACGCAGTTCTGAGCGCGGCCGCAGTTCGGGAAGCAACGGTGCGACACGTTGCCATTCTTCGTCGTTGATATCACGGTAGGGATTCATGGTTTCTCCTTTGTCTAAACCTCGACAAAAGATATCCAGTCGTCCGCGGACGGAATATAAGACCAATCCGAATCTTGAAAATACGCCGGACGCCTGCGCGTCATCGGCAATCCGAACGTGATCTATCGCAAAAGCGGCGCCGGCCGTGCCGCGCGATGCCTCAGGTCAGCGACGTATCGACGATCCGCCGCGGCGTATCGAGATACTCCTTCGATTGCATTTCGACGATGCGCGACACCGTGCGCGTGAACTCGTTGGCCATGGGACCGTCCGTGTACAGTTCTTCGGGCGGCACCGCGGCGGACATCAGCAGCTTCACCTTGTGGTCGTAGAAGACGTCGATCAGCCAGGTGAAGCGGCGCGCTTCCGAGGCCATGCGTATGGACATCTGCGGGACGCTGGAAAGAACCACCGCGTGAAAGCGGCTCGCCAGTTCCAGATAGTCGTTCTGCGAGCGCGGACCGCCGCACAAGGTGGCGAAGTCGAACCACACGACCCCGTCGGCGCGGCGCAACGCCTTCAACTCGCGCTTTTCGATGCGCAGGATCGGGCTTTCATCGGGCACGGCGGCAAGACGCGCGAATGCGTCGCGCAACGCCTTATCGGCGGCGGCGCCGAGCGGCGTGTGGTACATCTCGACCTGCGCGAGCGTACGTTGCCGGTAGTCGATGCCCGCATCGACATTGATCACGTCGAGCTTCTGCTTGATGAGTTCGATTGCCGGCAGCATCCGGTCGCGATGCAGCCCGTCCGGATACAGCGTGTCCGGATCGTAGTTGGAGGTCATCACGAACTGCACACCGTTTTCGAAAAGCTTATCGAGCAGACGATAAAGGATCATCGCGTCGGCGATATCCGACACGTGGAATTCGTCGAAACAGATCAGCCGGTAGCGTTTGGCAATGCGGCGCGCGAGTTCGTCGAGCGGATCGGCCTGACCTTTCAGATCTTCCAGCTCGCGGTGCACTTCGCGCATGAACTCGTGGAAATGCAGGCGCGTTTTGCGGTGCAACGGCACGATCATGTAGAAGCTGTCCATCAGGAAGCTTTTGCCGCGCCCTACGCCACCCCACATGTACACGCCACGCGGCAGATCCGGATGGATCAGCAGTTTCTTGAACGCGTTCGAGCGGCGCGATTTGTAGGCGGTCCACTCTTCAAAGCACCGCTGCAGACGGTCGACCGCCGCGCGTTGCGCCGGGTCCGATTGGTAACCCCGCGTCTGCAGTTCTTTTTCGTAGTATTCGGTGACGTTCATCGTGTTGCTGCAAATAGAAAGGCGGGAGGGAGTGAACCCGCCCGCCTTCGTGGTAATGCCGGAGTACTGTCAGTCAGGCGTGCGCGGAATTACATGTTCAGCGCGCGCTTGTCGACGGCGAGAGCCGCTTCGCGCATCACTTCCGACAGCGACGGGTGCGGATGGCAAATGCGGCCGAGGTCTTCCGACGCCGCCTTGAATTCCATCGCCACCACGGCTTCCGCGATCAGGTCCGATGCGTTGGCCGAGATGATGTGCACGCCGAGCAGTTCGTCGGTCTTCGCGTCGGCGATCATCTTGACGAAACCATCCGCCTTGTTGATGCCGAGTGCGCGACCATTGGCCATGAACGGGAACTGGCCCGTCTTGATCTCGCGGCCTTCTGCTTTCAGCTGCTGTTCCGTCTTGCCGACCCACGCGATTTCCGGTTCGGTGTAGATCACCCACGGCACGCAGTTGTAGTCGATATGCGGCTTCTGACCGTCGATGATTTCCGCGACCAGCACGCCTTCGTCTTCCGCCTTGTGCGCGAGCATCGGGCCACGCACCACGTCGCCGATCGCGTACACGTTCGGCACCGCCGTCGCGCAGTGGTCGTCGACGTCGATGAAACCACGCTCGTTGGCCTTCAGGCCGATTGCTTCGAGACCGAGGTTATCGGTGTTCGGCACGCGGCCGATCGACACGATCAGGCGGTCCGCTTCGAGCTTCTGCGCGTTGCCGTCCTTGTCCGTGTAATTGATCGTCACGCTCTTGTCGGTCGTCGTCACTTCGCCGACCTTCACGCCGACGTGGATATCCAGACCTTGCTTCTTGAACTGCTTGGCCGCTTCTTTGGCGAGCGCCTGGTCAGCCGCGCCGAGGAATTCCGGCAGCGCTTCGAGCACGGTCACGTCCGCGCCCAGACGGCGCCACACCGAACCCAGTTCCAGACCGATCACGCCCGCGCCGATCACGGCGAGTTTCTTCGGTGCCGTGTCGAAGCTCAGTGCGCCTTCGTTGTCGGCGACGATCTTGTTGTCGACCGGAATGTTCGGCAAATGGCGCGCCTTCGAACCCGTGGCGATGATCACGTTCTTCGCCGTGACCGTTTCCGTTTCACCTTCGCCGCTCACTTCGATCTGCACGCCGGCGTCCGTCTTGCCGGTGAACTTGCCGTGACCCTTGAGCCACGTGATCTTGTTCTTGCGGAACAGGAATTCGATGCCTTTGGTCATCTTTTCGACGATGCCTTCTTTGCGGGCCATCATCTTCGTGATATCGACCGACACGTTTTCCACGGAAATGCCGTGGTCGGCGAGATGATGCGACGCGTTTTCAAATTCTTCCGACGACGCGAGCAGCGCCTTCGACGGAATGCAACCCACGTTCAGGCACGTACCACCGAGCTTCAGCGCGCCGGCCGGGTTCTTCCATTTTTCGATACATGCGACGGTCTTGCCGAGCTGCGCTGCGCGGATGGCGGCGATATAACCGCCAGGGCCTGCGCCGATCACGACGACGTCAAATTCTTTGGACATGACAATCCTTTTGATGGCGGAACGGCACGCGGCCACGCTTATTGGTCACAATTCGTGGCGCGCGGCGTTCCTGTACTGCGGAATGCGAAAGACATGCTGACTGCTTGCTGCATATATGGCGCCGGCTTGCGCAATGACAAGCCGGCAGCCGAACCCGCGATTACAGGTCGAGCAGCAGGCGCGCCGGGTCTTCCAGCGCGTCCTTCATAGCGACCAGCGACAGCACCGCTTCGCGGCCGTCGATGATACGGTGGTCGTACGACAGCGCCAGGTAGTTCATCGGGCGGATCACGATCTGGCCGTTCTCGACCACAGCGCGTTCCTTGGTGGCGTGCACGCCCAGAATCGCGGATTGCGGCGGGTTGATGATCGGCGTGGACAGCATCGAACCGAACACACCGCCGTTCGAGATCGAGAACGTGCCGCCGGTCATTTCTTCGATCGACAGCTTGCCGTCCTTGGCCTTCTGACCGAATTCAGCGATCTTCTTCTCGATGTCGGCGAGGCTCAGCTGATCGGCATTGCGCAGGATCGGCACCACCAGACCGCGCGGCGAACCGACCGCGATACCGATGTCGAAGTAGCCGTGATAGACGATGTCGTTACCGTCGATCGACGCGTTCACCAGCGGGAACTTCTTCAGCGCATGAACCGCCGCTTTCACGAAGAACGACATGAAGCCGAGCTTCACGCCATGTTCTTTCTCGAAGCGGTCTTTGTACTTGTTGCGCAGGTCCATCACCGGGGCCATGTTCACTTCGTTGAACGTGGTCAGGATGGCGTTGGTTTGCTGCGACTCGAGCAGACGCTCGGCGATACGCGCGCGCAGACGCGACATCGGCACGCGTTGTTCCGGGCGGTCCTTCAGCCATTGATCGGCCGAAGCCGGCGCCTTGACGTCCGGCAGCGACGGCTTGGCAGCCTTCGGTGCGGCGGCCGGTGCCGGAGCCGGTGCTGCCTTGGCAGCAGGAGCGCCCGCGGTCAGCACGTCGCCCTTGGTGATGCGGCCGTCGCGGCCCGTGCCGGACACGTCGCCCGCGCCCAGACCCTTCTCGGCCATCAGCTTGCCGGCAGCCGGCGAAGCTGCGGTGTTCGCACCCGTTGCGGATGCGGCTTGAGCCGCCGGAGCCGCTGCGGCGGCGGGTGCCGGCGCGGCTTCCGGAGCGGGCTTCACTTCGGCTTCGACGGCAGCGGCACCCGCCTTGCCTTCGGTGTCGATCTTGGCGATCACCTGATCGGCCGTGACGGTGTCGCCGTCGTTCGCGATGACTTGCGCGAGCACGCCGGCCGAGGGTGCCGGCACTTCGAGCACGACCTTGTCGGTCTCGATTTCGATGAGAATTTCGTCTTGAGCAACAGCCTCGCCCGGCTTCTTTTTCCACTGCAGCATGGTGGCTTCCGAGACCGACTCGGAGAGCTGGGGGACCTTGACTTCAACAATAGCCATTTTGTGAATATCCTGAATACGTATCGGGTGACGGCGCGCGATCCATGGATCCGACGACCGCCTGCGAACCTCGAATGCCACAACTGATCTGTTCGGATGCGGCACGGGAAAGCGCGTTGCGCTTTCCCGGTTCGGTTTTAATGATTATTTAGCGATCGACGAGCTCTTGAGGCGGCCGAAAGCGCCTTCGACCAGCGCCTTCTGCTGCTCGTAGTGCTTCGCGTAGTAGCCGACCGCCGGCGAGGCCGAAGCCGGACGTCCGCTGTATGCCAGCTTTTGCCCTTCCTTCATGCCGTCCTTCAGGTGGTGCTCGATGTAGAACCACGGGCCTTGATTCTGCGGCTCGTCCTGCACCCAGACCACTTCGGTCGCGTTGTCGTACTTCTTCATTTCCGCTTCGAACTGCTTGTGCGCGAACGGATAGAGCTGTTCGATACGGATGATCGCGACGTCGTTCGACTTCGATTCGCGGCGATGTGCCAGCAGGTCGTAATACACGCGACCCGAGCAGGCGATCACGCGCTTGACCTTTTTCGCGTCGATGGCTTCGTCGACTTCGCCGAGGATCGGCTGGAACGCGCCCTTGGCCAGTTCCGACAGATCGGAGACGGCTTCCTTGTGGCGCAGCAGCGACTTCGGCGTAGCAACGATCAGCGGCTTGCGGAACAGGCGGATCATCTGACGGCGCAACAGGTGGAAAATCTGCGCTGGCGTAGTCGGTTGAACGACCTGCATGTTGTGGTCCGCGCACAGTTGCAGGAAACGCTCAATACGTGCCGACGAGTGCTCCGGACCCTGACCTTCATAGCCGTGCGGCAGCAGCATCGTGAGACCCGAGACACGGCCCCACTTCACTTCGCCCGACGAGATGAACTGGTCGATCACGACTTGCGCGCCGTTCACGAAGTCGCCGAACTGGGCTTCCCACGCGACGAACGTATTCGGTTCAGCGGTCGAGTAACCGTACTCAAAACCGAGCACCGCTTCTTCCGACAGCACCGAGTCGATCACCGTAAACTTCGCCTGACCATCGGCGATGTTCTGCAGCGGCACATACGTGCCGTCGTTCCAGCGTTCGCGGTTCTGATCGTGCAGCACTGCGTGACGATGCGTGAACGTGCCACGGCCCGAGTCTTGACCGGTCAGGCGCACTGCGTAACCCGACGCGACCAGCGACGCGAAGGCCAGGTGCTCGCCCATGCCCCAGTCGAGCTTCGCTTCACCGCGGCCCATCGCGCGACGGTCGTTGAGAACGCGCTCGACCAGCGGGTGAACCTTGAAGTTTTCCGGCACCGTGGTGACGCGCTCGGCCAGACGCTTCAGTTCCGCGAGCGGCACTGCGGTGTCCGCAGCGTCGGTCCACTTGCGGTTCAGGAACGGAACCCAGTCCACCGCGTACTTGCTCTTGTAGTTCGAGAGCACCGGGTCGACCGTGTGATGGCCTTCGTCCATCGCCTTACGGTAGTTCTTGACGAACTCCTCGCCTTCTTCGGCGGTGATCACGCCTTGCTGCACCAGCTTTTCAGCGTACAGTGCGCGCGTGCCCGGGTGCTTGGCGATCGTCTTGTACATCAGCGGCTGCGTGACGGCCGGCGTGTCCTGCTCGTTGTGACCCAGCTTGCGGAAGCAGACGATGTCGACGACGACGTCCTTGTGGAACTGCATCCGGAAGTCGATGGCCAGCTGCGTAGCCAGCACGACTGCTTCGGGATCGTCGCCGTTCACGTGCAGCACCGGCGCTTCGATCATCTTGACCACGTCCGAGCAGTACAGCGTGGAGCGCGAGTCGCGCGGGTCCGACGTCGTGAAGCCGATCTGGTTGTTGATGACGATGTGCAGCGTGCCGTGCGTGCCGTAACCGCGCGTTTGCGCGAGGTTCAGCGTTTCCATCACGACGCCCTGGCCCGCGAAAGCCGCGTCGCCGTGGATCTGCACCGGCAGCACTTGCAGGCCGCTGTCGTCGCCGCGACGGTCCATACGAGCTTTCGCCGAACCTTCGACCACCGGGTTGACGATTTCGAGGTGCGACGGGTTGAACGCGAGCGACAGGTGAACCGGGCCGCCTTCGGTCGAGACGTCCGACGAGAAACCTTTGTGGTACTTCACGTCGCCGGCCGGCAGGTCGTCGTGGTGCTTGCCTTCGAATTCGGCGAACAGGTCAGCCGGCATCTTGCCGAGCGTATTGACCAGCACGTTCAGACGGCCGCGGTGAGCCATGCCGATGACGATTTCCTGTACGCCGTTGGCGCCACCGTGGCGCACGACTTCGTCCATCGACGCGATGAAGCTTTCGCCGCCTTCGAGCGAGAAGCGTTTCTGGCCGACGTACTTGGTGTGCAGGAAGCGCTC
Source organism: Paraburkholderia dipogonis (assembly GCF_042680985.1). Taxonomy (NCBI): domain Bacteria; kingdom Pseudomonadati; phylum Pseudomonadota; class Betaproteobacteria; order Burkholderiales; family Burkholderiaceae; genus Paraburkholderia; species Paraburkholderia dipogonis. Next base: position 71,167 of record NZ_JBHUFR010000014.1, read on the forward strand.
GAGGCCTTCAGCGGCCGTCAGGCGATTCAGGATGTGCTTTTTCTTTTCGTTCGAGAAGTTCGGCGTGGAGCGAATCGACTCGAGCTTCTCTTTCCACCAGCGCTTCTGTTCCGGATCGCTGATGTACATGTACTCGGCGCCGATCGTGCCGCAGTACGTGTCGCGCAATGCCTTGACGATCTCGCGCAGCGACGCTTTCTCGAATCCGAAATACAGATTCGTGGCGCTGAACTCCTGGTCCATGTCGGCTTCGGTGAAGTCGTAGAACGCGGGTTCGAGTTCGGGAATAGCGGGACGTTCGCGGCGCTTCAGGGGATCGAGATTGGCCCATTGCGAGCCGAGGAAGCGATACGCGCCGATGAGGGACTGCACATAGACCTGCTTGCGCGCGGTAGCGAGATCTTCGCCGCCGGCCGCCGTGCGCGGGATGAAGGCATTGGCCTTGGCACGTTGTGCAAACGATTCGACGATCGGGCCATGGGCCACGTCGTTGGCATTGCTGCCATCCGATGCAGGGACGTTCTGCAACGCGTCGAAATAGCTGCGCCAGTTCTCGGGCACTGACGCCGGATTATCGAGATACGCTTCGTACATTTCTTCTACGTACGGAGCATTGCCGCCGAACAGATAAGAGTTCGACTGGAATTGCTTCATCATTTTTACGCTCACCTTTCTTCGAGTTTCTCGAGAAATAGCGGGTTACAGAACCTTCCGCGACACGGCCTGACCGTTTAGCGGATTGCGCGAATCAAGTCTTGCTTGGAAGGACCTAAAACTTTGCACCCGGGGAGCATATCACAGAACGGATAGTGCAGATAGCAGATGGATTGCCGCTCAAGCCCGTCGCGACGGGCTTTCGGGCGATTCTCTCGGTTCGCAACGGTCTTCTGCATGAAATGAAAACAAGATATCGCGCAGCGCCCGCAGCGGTTATCCAGTTACCGAAGCCCAGAAACGGCAAAAGCCACCCGGAGGTGGCTTTTGCCTGACTGCGCTGCTAAAGCATCGTACCGGCCGCAGCCGATAATGCCCGCTCGCTTAGTCCACCGCGCCCTTGCGGCTCGCGCTGCGACGCTCGTGTTCCTTCAGGTAGCGCTTACGCAGGCGGATGGATTGCGGCGTGACTTCGACCAGTTCGTCGTCGTCGATGAATTCGACCGCGTATTCCAGCGACATCTGGATCGGCGGCACGAGGCGCACGGCTTCGTCCGTACCCGACGAACGCACGTTGGTCAGTTGCTTGCCCTTGATCGGGTTCACGACCAGGTCGTTGTCACGGCTGTGAATGCCGATGATCATGCCTTCGTACAGCGGCTCGCCCGGCGACACGAACATACGGCCGCGATCCTGCAGCTTCCACAGTGCGTACGCGACAGCGGCGCCGTCATCTTGCGAAATCAGCACGCCGTTGCGACGCTCGCCGACCGCGCCTTCCTTGACCGGCTGATACGAGTCGAATGTGTGGCTCATCAGGCCCGTGCCGCGCGTGAGCGTGAGGAATTCCGACTGGAAGCCGATCAGGCCACGCGCAGAAATACGGTACTCGAGACGCGTACGGCCACGGCCGTCCGACGCCATGTCGAGCATTTCGCCCTTACGGCGACCCAGCTCTTCCATCACGCCGCCCTGGTGGCCGTCTTCCATGTCGACGGTCAGGTTTTCGTACGGCTCGTGCTTCACGCCGTCGACTTCCGTCATCACCACGCGCGGACGCGACACGGCCAGCTCATAGCCTTCGCGACGCATGTTTTCCACCAGAATGGTCAGGTGCAGTTCACCGCGGCCCGCCACTTCGAAGGTGGTTTCGTCGCCGGTTTCCTTCACGCGCAGCGCGACGTTGTGGTTCAGTTCCTTCATCAGGCGGTCACGGATCTGACGGCTCGTGACGAACTTGCCTTCGCGGCCGGCCAGCGGCGACGAATTGACGAGGAAGTTCATGGTCAGCGTCGGTTCGTCGACGGTGATCATGGGCAGCGCTTCCGGTTGTTCCGGTGCGCAGATGGTCACGCCAATGCCGATTTCTTCGATGCCGTTGATCAGCACGATGTCGCCGGCTTCAGCCGAGTCGACCTGCACGCGCTCCAGGCCCTTGAACGACAACACCTGGTTGATCTTGCGGTTCAGAATCGCGCCGTCAGGACCCGAACGCACGGCGACGGACATGCCCGGCTTGATGGTGCCGCGCGTGATGCGGCCCACGCCGATACGGCCGACATACGACGAGTAGTCGAGCGACGTGATCTGCAGTTGCAACGGGGCCGACGGATCGGCCGGGCGAACCGGCACGTGTTCCAGCACGGCTTCGAACAGCGGGCGCATATCGCCTTCGCGCACGTCCGGCGTCAAGCCTGCGTAGCCGTTCAGACCCGACGCGTAGACGATCGGGAAGTCGAGCTGTTCGTCGGTTGCGCCCAGCTTGTCGAACAGGTCGAACGTCTGGTTGATCACCCAGTCGATCCGCGCGCCCGGACGGTCCACCTTGTTGATCACGACGATCGGCTTCAGACCGAGCGCCAGCGCCTTCTTGGTCACGAAGCGCGTTTGCGGCATCGGACCTTCGACGGCGTCGACCAGCAGCAGCACCGAGTCGACCATCGACAGCACGCGCTCCACTTCGCCGCCGAAGTCGGCGTGGCCCGGCGTGTCGACGATGTTGATGTGCGTGCCTTCGTATTCGACCGCGCAGTTCTTCGAAAGAATCGTGATGCCACGTTCTTTTTCGATGTCGTTCGAGTCCATCACGCGCTCAGCGATCTGCTGGTTGTCACGGAACGTGGCGGTCTGGCGGAGAAGCTGGTCGACGAGCGTGGTCTTGCCGTGGTCGACGTGAGCAATGATGGCGATGTTGCGTAGGGCGCGAGTCATAGGAACCTGGAGACAGTTGAGTGCGCCAGCAGCAGCATTGTGTGAACGAAACCAACAAAGCCCAAAGCGCACTTTTGGGAACCCAATATTGTAGCACGTGCGAATGAAGCTTTCTGGTATTCCCTGATAGGCCGCAGTCGGCGACGCGACGGAATGGCAGAAATGAAACGCAAGCAGGCGGGCGAAATCCTACGCAAAATCACGCGGATTATGACTTGAGCGGGGAAAGTTCCTTGCCTAAGCTGTAATAACACTTGCCGCGTCAACCAACCGGCCTCTATAATCCTGCCTAGTCAACCATTGCATTCGCACGAGAATCATGACGGAGCCGTCCGCTACACCCACGCCGGACCTCAGCGAATATCAGCTAGGCGAGAGCGTCGGCTACCTGATCTCGCGAGTTAAATCGACGCTGTCCAACCTGGTCACCCAGCGCAGCATGGCCGAGCTCGGCATCACCAGCCAGCAGGGCAGCATCCTGTTCATGGTGGCGAGCGGCAAATGCCTGCTGGCGGCCGAACTGGCCCGCGAATACGGTATCGACGCAAGCGCCGTCACGCGTCTGATAGACCGGTTGGAGAAACGCGGCCTGCTGACCCGGGTGCGCAGCAGCGAAGACCGGCGGGTCGTGCGCCTCGCGCTCACGCCGGAAGGTCATGCCATCGCCGCCAGAATGCCGGCTATTTTCAACGGCGTGCTGGATAGCCTGCTAGGCGGCTTCACTCCGGAAGAAGTGGGTTTTCTGAAGAGCATGCTGCGTCGCGTGCTCATCAATTCCGGCGAACAAACGGGACTAACCCGTGATGCAGCAAGCAATTTTGACAGTAAATCGTAAGAAATTGCTTGCAGTGTCCATCATTACATTCCACTCAAAGAGTCGAGCGATGAAATCCCTTTCCCTGTCCGCGCCCGCGTTTTCGAGCCGGGCCGCTGTCGCCGCCGCGGTGACGGCGCTCGCCCTTACGGGATGCGCGAACTACTTCGGTATGAAAAGCGACAAGCAGATCTCGTCGCCCGCTCAGTACGAGTCCACCCAGAGCCTCACCGGTCAGGGCGGCCAGTGGCCGTCGCTCGACTGGGCCAACCAGTTCGGCGACCCGCAATTGCCCAAGCTGATCGCCGAAGCGCTGGAAGGCAGCCCGTCGATCGCGCAGGCGCAGGCGCGTCTCGCCAAGGCTTCGTCGTATATCGAGAGCTCGCGCTCGGCGCTCTACCCGAAGGTCAACGGCAGCTATTCGTGGACCCGCGAACTCTTCTCGGGGAACGCGCTCTACCCGCCTCCGTACGGCGGCACCTGGTATAGCGAGAATAACGTGCTCGCCAGTGCCTCGTGGGATCTGGACCTGTGGGGCAAGAACCGCCAGCGTCTGGGTCAGGCCGTGTCGCAGGAAAAGGCCGCTGAGGCCGACATGCAGCAGGCGCGTGTGACGCTCGCGGCGTCGGTGGCCAGCACGTATAACCAGCTCGCGCAGCTCTACGCATTCCGCGACATCGCCGCGCGCGAAATCGCCAACCGCCAGGATATCGGCCGCATCACCAACGGCCGCGTGACCGCCGGCCTCGACACCAATGTCGAGCGGCAAACCGCGAACGGCAACATCGCGACCAGCCAGTCCAATTTGACCGACCTCGACGGCCAGATCACCGTCGTGCGCTATCAATTGGGCGCGCTGCTCGGCAAGGGTCCGGATCGCGGCCTGCAAATCGCGCAGCCCACGCTGACCAACGGCAACGTCGTGGCATTGCCGAACAACCTGCCGGCCGACCTCGTCGCGCGCCGCGCGGATATCGTCGCCGCGCGTTGGCAAGTCGAAGCCGCGATGCACGACGTGAAGGAAGCCAAAGCGGAGTTTTTCCCGGACGTGAACCTCGCGGCCGGCTTCGGTTTCGACGCGTTCGGCTGGGGCCGTTTCCTGAAGGCCGGCAGCCGTCAGATGCAATTCGGTCCGGCCATTCATCTGCCGATCTTCGACGCCGGCGCGCTGCGCTCGCAACTGAAAGGCCGCTACGCCGACTTCGATCTGGATGTGGCGAACTACAACCAGACGCTGATCAGCGCCCTCTCGGACGTCGCGACGCAAGTGTCGTCGATCCGTTCGATCGACCAGCAGCAAGGCGACGCACAACGCGCGCTCGACGCATCGACCAAGGCATACCAGTTGGCAGTGATTCGCTACAAAGCTGGTTTGTCGCCGCAGTTGCAGGTGCTGACCGCCGACCAGAACCGCCTTGCCGCCGACCAGACGGTGACCGGCCTGAAGATGCGCCGCCGCGACATGCAGATCGGCCTCATCAAGGCGCTCGGCGGCGGTTTCGACGCGACACAGACCGGCCTCGTGGTGCCGACCGATGCTCCTGCATCGGCCACCGCCGCGACCGCCGCGGTCAACTGAGGGCGCGAACCCCGGCCAGATCGAACACACGCACGAACATCCGAATAAACGACGACGTCTGAAAGAACCCGGAGCACATCAATGAGCACCACCCAACAGCCCGCGGCTACCACCCAGCCGACTCAATCGGCCCCGCAGCCGACGCAGCCGCCGGCGAACAACGGCAAACGCAAGCGCATGATGACGCTGCTCGTCATCGTGATCCTGATCGCCGCGATCGCTTATGGCCTGTACTACTTCCTCGTCGCGCGCTTCCATGAAGACACCGACGACGCGTACGTGAACGGCAACGTCGTGCAGATCACGCCGCAAGTCACCGGCACGGTCGTCGCCGTGAACGCGGACGACACGCAAACGGTGAAGGTGGGCGACCCGCTCGTCGTGCTCGATCCGGCCGACGCCCGCGTCGCGCTGGAACAGGCCGAAGCGAACCTCGCGCAGACGGTGCGCCAGGTGCGCGGCCTGTTCGCCGACGACAATCAATACCAGGCGCAAGTGGCCCAGCGCCAGGCCGATCTGTCGCGCGCTCAGGACGACCTGAAGCGCCGCATGACGGTCGCGCAAACCGGCGCCGTGTCGCAAGAAGAAATCTCCCACGCCCGCGACGCCGTGAAGAGCGCGCAAGCCGCCGTCGACGCCGCCCAGCAGCAATTGAACTCGAACCGCGCGCTGACCGCCAACACCACGATCGCGAATCACCCGAACGTGCAGGCCGCCGCCGCGAAGGTCCGTGACGCGTACCTGAACAACGCGCGTAACAACCTGCCGGCGCCGGTCACCGGCTACGTGGCGAAGCGCTCGGTGCAGGTCGGCCAGCGCGTCTCGCCGGGCACCCCGCTGATGGCGATCGTGCCGCTCGGCGGCGTGTGGGTCGACGCGAACTTCAAGGAAGTGCAACTCAAGCACATGCGCATCGGCCAGCCAGTCGAACTGACGGCCGACGTGTACGGTTCGTCGGTGGTGTACCACGGCAAGGTGGTCGGCTTCTCGGCGGGCACGGGTTCTGCGTTCTCGCTGCTGCCCGCGCAAAACGCGACCGGCAACTGGATCAAGGTGGTGCAGCGTCTGCCGGTGCGGATCGCGCTCGATCCGAAGGAACTGGAACAGCATCCGCTGCGTATCGGCCTGTCCATGCAAGCCGACGTCAGCATCAAGGACGACAACGGCGGCCAGCTCGGCCAGGCGCCGAACACGGTCTACCAGACCGCCGTGTTCGAGAAGTACGGTGACGAAGCCGATGCGGAAATCGCCCGCATCATTTCGCAAAACGCAGGTCCGAACGGCGGCTCGCAAAAGTCGTCTCAGGCGGACGGCGCGAAGCCTGTCGCAGCGAAGGTGATGTAAGGCACGCGACGATTCAGACAAGGCTTCTTTAATGGCTCAGGCTCAGGCTCAGGCGCAAGTTCCTCATCCGCCACTCGAGGGCGCGCAACTGGTGATCGGCACCATCGCGGTGTCGCTCGCCGTTTTCATGAACGTGCTCGACACGTCGATCGCCAACGTGTCGATTCCCTCGATTTCCGGCGACCTCGGTGTGTCGTCCGACCAGGGCACGTGGGTCATCACCTCGTTCGCGGTCGCCAACGCGATCTCCGTGCCGCTCACCGGCTGGCTGACCGATCGTATCGGCCAGGTGCGGCTCTTCATGGCGTCGATCATCCTGTTCGTGATCTCGTCGTGGATGTGCGGCCTCGCGCCGACCCTGCCCTTTCTGCTCGCTTCGCGCGTGTTCCAGGGCGCGGTGGCCGGTCCGATGATTCCGCTGTCGCAAACGCTGCTGCTGGCGAGCTATCCACGCGCCAAGGCGCCCATGGCGTTATCCATGTGGGCGATGACCACGCTGATCGCGCCGGTGGCCGGCCCGATTCTCGGCGGCTGGATCTCGGACAACATCTCGTGGCCGTGGATTTTCTACGTCAACATTCCGGTCGGCGCGATCGCCGCCGCGGCGACGTGGATGATCTTCCGCAATCGCGATTCGGTCATCAGAAAAGCGCCGATCGACGGCGTCGGTCTCGGCCTGCTGATCGTCTGGGTGGGCTCGCTGCAAGTCATGCTCGACAAAGGCAAGGATCTCGACTGGTTTTCGTCGACGACCGTCGTCGTACTGGCGCTGGTCGCGGTGATCGCGCTCGCGTTCTTTATCGTGTGGGAATTGACGGCCGAGCACCCGGTCGTGGACCTGTCGCTATTCAGCCGGCGCAATTTCACGGGCGGCACCGTCGCGCTGTCGATCGGCTACGGCCTCTACTTCGGCAATCTGGTGTTGCTGCCGTTGTGGCTGCAAACCGATATCGGTTACACCGCGACCGAAGCCGGTCTGGTGATGGCGCCGGTCGGGCTGTTCGCCGTGCTGCTGTCGCCGATCACGGGCAAGGTTTTGCCGCGCACCGATCCGCGCTATATCGCAACTCTGTCGTTCCTCGTGTTCGCGCTGTGTTTCTGGATGCGCTCGCGTTATACGACCGGCGTCGATACGTTTTCGCTGCTGGTGCCGACCTTGATTCAAGGGATCGGCATGGCGGGGTTTTTCATCCCGCTGGTGTCGATCACGCTGTCGGGACTGCCGGGCAACCGGATTCCGGCGGCGTCGGGCCTGTCGAATTTCGTCCGGATCATGTGCGGCGGCATCGGCACGTCGATTTTCCAGACGGCGTGGGATCACCGCACGATCATGCATCACGCGCAACTGGCCGAACAGGCTAACGCGTACAGCCCGGTGTTCGACCAGTCGATCCGGCAGATGGGCGCGGCGGGCTTCAGTCAACCCCAGGCATACGGCCTGTTCAACACGATGGCGACGCAGCAGGCCGCGCAACTCGGTGTGAACGATCTGTTCTTCGTGTCCGCCGGCATCTTTATCGCGTTGATCGCGTTGATCTGGATCACGAAGCCAGAACGTGCCGGTGGCGACGCGGGTGCGGCGGCTGCAGCGGCGCACTGAGTTTCCGGCTCAAGTCCGTATCCAGCAGATACGATATGAAAAAGGCGGGACCGCTTCTTGAGCGGTCCCGCCTTTTTCCTTGCAGCGCGTTTGTCGCGCGTTGCGCCATCTACAGGGCGTATAGGACGTTCAGCTCTCCGTCGTGACGACCAGCCGCTCGGGCGCCAGCACACCCTCGCCTTGTTTGGCGACGCCAAGCAGACGCCCTTGCGCCGCGTATACCCGGACGCGCGGCGCATTCACTGCATCGCCCGTGATGGTCAATTCGGACAGCTTCAACCGCTGGCCGTGCAGGAAGCGGCGCGTGGCGTCTTCATTCAAGCGCACGAGCGGGAATGTCGACAGCAACGCATCCACCGGTTGCAGCCATGCATCGCGTTCGCTTTCGGCCGCGTCGGACAACGCGTCGAGCGTGACCGAATTGTCGAGCGTCAGTGCACCCACACCGGTGCGCCGCAGCGCCACCAGATGCGCGCCGCAACCCAACGCTTCGCCGATATCCTCGGCCAGCGTGCGCACATACGTGCCCTTGCTGCACGTCACGCGAAAGGTTACGTCCGGCAGCACGCAGGCGAGCATTTCGAGCGCGAGGATCGTCACCTGACGCCCTTCCCGCTCCACCGTCTGGCCCGCGCGCGCGTATTCGTACAGCGGTTTGCCGTCACGTTTGAGCGCCGAATACATCGGCGGAACCTGCGTGATTTCGCCGAGGAATGTCGGCAAAACCGCCAGAATCGCGGCCTCGTCGCAGGTCACTTCGCGGGTATCGATCGCTTCGCCTTCAGCGTCGCCGGTGGTCGTGCGGACACCGAGACGCATGGTGGCCTCGTACGTCTTGTCGGCTTCGAGCAGGTCCTGCGAAAACTTGGTGGCTTCGCCGAAACAGAGCGGCAGCAAGCCTGTGGCCAAGGGATCGAGCGTGCCGGTATGGCCCGCCTTTTTCGCCAGATAGAGACGCTTCGCGCGAATCAGCGCGTCGTTGCTCGACAGGCCGAGCGGCTTGTCGAGCAGCAGCACGCCGTCGAGCGCGCGACGCGGCACGCGGGGGCGTTGAGGTGCGGTCATGTCAAAAAGACGAAAGTCTTCGAAGGTACGGGAAACAGCACTGAGCGCATCGCGACTCAGGCATGGCAGCGACGCCACGACAAACAGCGCGCTCAGTCTTCTTTCGCGCGATTGGCGTTGGCTTCGTCGATCAAACGCGACATCTCGACGGCGCGCTCGATCGTCTTGTCGTAATGGAAATGCAGCGTCGGCACGGTATGGATATGCAGGCGCTTGAACAACTGATTGTGCAGATGGCCGGCCGCATGCGTGAGCGCTTCGAGAGTCTGCTGCGGATCGCCGGTGAGCGTCGTGAAATAGACCTTCGCGTGCGCATAGTCAGGCGTCAGCTCGACGCTTTGAATCGTGACGATGCCGATGCGCGGATCCTTGACCTCGCGCAGCAGCTCGGACAGATCGCGCTGGATCTGATCGGCGATCTGCACATTGCGATTGGGAGAAGAACGTTTTTTAGGCATGGTGTGATGTGATCCGTTCTGACGGATGCAAAAAGTGGTTCGCGCTGCCGCGTTTTGGGCTTTTATCCTTGCGGCATTCAAACTGGGCGGATGACCAGGCGAAACTCGGCCGCGGGCGCTCTGCGCGACGGACGCGAACAAACCGCGTGGCCCCAAAAACAACGGGCGGAGCGGGCGTTAAAGCCCGCTCCGCCCCTAGAGCCGTGCCGCGTGAATTACAGCGTACGCGCGACTTCGGTAATCTCGAAGACTTCGAACTGATCGCCTTCGACGATATCGTTGAAGTTCTTGATCGACATACCGCACTCGAAGCCCTGACGGACTTCCTTCACGTCGTCCTTGAAGCGCTTGAGCGAATCGAGCTCGCCGGTGAAGATGACGACGTTGTTGCGCAGCACGCGCACCGACGACGAGCGCTTGACGAAGCCGTCCGTGACCATACAGCCGGCCACCGCGCCGATCTTCGGTACCTTGAAGACCTGACGCACTTCGACCGTACCCGTGACGATTTCGCGCTTCTCCGGTGCCAGCATGCCCGACATCGCGGCCTTCACCTCATCTACTGCGTCGTAAATGATGTTGTAGTAGCGAATGTCGACGCCGTTGGCTTCCGCCAGCTTGCGAGCCTGCGCATCCGCACGGGTGTTGAAGCCGATGATGACCGCCTTCGAAGCCGTGGCCAGATTGACGTCGGACTCGCTGATGCCGCCCACGGCGCCGTGCACGATCTGCACGCGCACTTCGTCGGTGGAAAGCTTGAGCAGCGACTGCACCAACGCTTCCTGCGAACCTTGCACGTCGGCCTTGACGATGAGCGGCATGTACGCCACTTCGCCTTCGCCCATCTGTTCCAGCATGTTCTCGAGCTTCGCGGCCTGTTGCTTGGCCAGCTTGACGTCGCGGAACTTGCCTTGACGGAACAGTGCGACTTCACGCGCCTTGCGGTCGTCCGGCATGACGATGACTTCTTCGCCAGCCTGCGGCACTTCCGAAAGACCCTGAATTTCGACCGGGATCGACGGACCCGCCGACTTGGTCGGCTTGCCGGTTTCGTCGAGCATGGCTCGCACGCGACCGTAGGCGCTGCCTGCCAGCACCACGTCGCCGCGGTTCAGCGTACCCGACTGGACCAGGATCGTTGCGACCGGACCCTTACCCTTGTCGAGCTTCGCTTCGATGACGAGACCCTTGGCCGGCGCTTCGACCGGTGCCTTCAGTTCCAGCACTTCGGCTTGCAGCAATACGTTTTCGAGCAGATCGTCGATGCCCGCGCCGGTCTTGGCCGACACCGACACGAACGGCGAATCGCCACCGTATTCTTCCGGCACGACGCCTTCAGCGACGAGTTCCTGCTTCACGCGGTCCGGATTCGCATCCGGCTTGTCGATCTTGTTGATCGCGACGACGAGCGGCACGCCGCCGGCCTTCGCGTGAGCGATCGCTTCCTTCGTCTGCGGCATCACGCCGTCGTCGGCTGCGACCACCAGAATCACGATGTCCGTTGCCTTGGCACCGCGAGCACGCATGGCCGTAAAGGCCTCGTGACCCGGCGTGTCGAGGAACGTGATGACGCCGCGCGGCGTTTCGACGTGGTAAGCGCCGATGTGCTGCGTAATCCCGCCCGCTTCGCCCGCTGCGACCTTGGCGCGGCGGATGTAGTCGAGCAGCGAGGTCTTGCCGTGGTCGACGTGACCCATGACCGTGACGACCGGCGGACGCGGCAACGATTCCGCATCGGAAATTTCGCCTTCGACCAGCATGGCTTCCGGATCGTCCAGCTTGGCCGCCACCGCGTGGTGACCCAGTTCCTCGACGATGATCATCGCCGTTTCCTGGTCCAGCATCTGGTTGATCGTGACCATCTGGCCGAGCTTCATCATCGACTTGATGACTTCCGACGCCTTCACCGCCATCTTGTGCGCCAGATCGGCGACCGTGATGGTTTCCGGCACGTGCACTTCACGCACGATCGGTTCGGTCGGCGCCTGGAACGTGGTGTTCTGGTCCTGATGCTTGCCGCGACCCTTCGGGCCACCGCGCCAGCCGCGATCCACACCGCCGCTCGTATCGCCGCGCGTCTTGATACCGCGGCGCTTCGCGGCGTCGTCCTGCCAGCCGCCCTTGCCGCCGCCGGGCTTCTTCTTGTCGCCGGCGGAAGGCGTGGTCGTGGCAGCCGGAGCCGCAGCAGCCGGCTTCTTGGCTGCCGGACGCGCCGGTGCTTCACCCGCCGGACGCGCCGGCTTGTGCAGCGTGCCCTTGGCTTCCGCGGCCTTGGCCGGCTCAGCGGGCTTCGGTGCCGGTTCCGGCGCCTTGACCTGCGCCTTGCGCGGCGTGTTCATCATTTCGCGAATCGCGCGCGCTTCGGCTTCAGCCGCGGCACGGCGCTTGGCGATCTGTTCCTGCTCGGCACGCGCTTTTTCAGCAGCCTGACGCGCGGCGTCTTCCGCTTTCTTCGCGGCTTCGCGTTGCGCGGCGCGCTCTGCTGCGGCGCGCTCATCGTCCTGCTCGCTTTGCTTGGCAACCGCCGGCTCCGCTGCCTTGGCAGCAACCGGTTCAGCCTTCGCGGCCGCGGGTTGCGCAGCTTGCGCCGGCTTGGCAGCCTGTGCCTGCTCGCGAGCTGCCGCCTCGGCCGCAGCACGCTTCTTCGCGGCTTCTTCTTCGGCGCGGCGACGCTCGGCTTCAGCAGCCGCTTCGCGCGCCTGACGTTCCGCCTCTTCGCGTTCGAGCTGTTCCTGACGCGCCTTCAGCTCCTGAGCCTGCTTTTCGAGCAGCTCGGCTTCGTGACGAGCCTCCTCTTCACGACGCTGGAGTTCCAGATCGTCGACGTCGGCCTCGGCCACATGATTCGATGCATCTCCGTTTTCAGCGGAGGTTTCGTCGCGGCGGACGAAAGTACGCTTCTTGCGCACCTCGACCTGAATGGTGCGAGCTTTGCCCGTCGCATCGGATTGCTTGATTTCCGACGTATGCCGTTTCGTCAGCGTAATCTTGCGCTTGTCAGCATCAGTCGAGCCGTGAGACTTGCGCAAGTGGTCGAGCAGACGCGCCTTGTCCGTTTCGGACAAGCTGTCGTCCTCGCTCGCTTTTGTGACGCCCGCCGCCTGCAGCTGCTCAAGCAGCACGCCTGCAGGCATTTTCAGTTCCGCGGCAAATTGGGCTACGTTGTTACTCGCCATTCATTCCTCTTAATGCAAGGACCGATTCCTTGCGGTTAGCATCGGGTCATGCGGCCTGACGGCCGCTTCAATTTAGTGCGCCATGGTCATTTCTCACTGGAACCAGTGTTCACGTGCTTTCATGATCAACGCCTTAGCGGCATCCTCTTCCATTCCGGTCATCTCGACCAGTTCATCCACAGCCAGCTCGGCGAGTTCGTCGCGCGTCTGGATCTGATGTTCGGCCAGCTTGGCGAGCAGGTCGGCGTCCATGCCGTCCAGGCTCTTCAGGTCGAGTGCTACATTTTCGACCTTTTCTTCATTCGCAATTGCCTGCGTCAACAGCGCGTCGCGCGAGCGGTTACGCAATTCGTGAACGGTGTCTTCGTCGAAAGCTTCGATTTCGAGCATTTCGTTGAGCGGCACATAAGCGATCTCTTCGAGGCTCGTAAAGCCTTCGTCGATCAGGATGTCGGCGACTTCTTCGTCGACATCGAGACGCGCCATGAACAGGTCACGCAATACACCGCGCTCCTGATTCTGCTTTTGCGCAGATTCGTCCGGCGTCATGATGTTGATCTGCCAGCCGGTGAGTTCGCTGGCAAGACGCACGTTCTGGCCGCTGCGGCCGATCGCGACCGCCAGTTCGTTTTCGTCTACGACGACGTCCATCGAATGTTTTTCTTCATCGACGACGATCGACTGGACGGCTGCCGGCGCGAGCGCGCCGATCACAAACTGTGCGGGATCTTCCGACCATAGCACGATGTCGACGTTTTCGCCACCAAGCTCATTACGCACCGCCTGCACGCGCGAACCGCGAATACCCACGCACGTGCCGATCGGATCGATGCGCTTGTCGTACGCGACCACGCCGATCTTTGCACGCACGCCTGGATCGCGCGCGGCCGCCTTGATTTCCAGCAGGCCTTGTTCGATTTCCGGCACTTCCATCTCGAACAGCTTCATCAGGAATTCGGGCGCCGTACGCGACAGTTCGATCTGCGGACCGCGCGCGGTGCGATCGACCTTTGCGATGTAGGCGCGCACGCGGTCGCCCACGCGCAGGTTTTCTTTCGGAATCAGCTGGTCGCGGCGCAACAGCGCTTCGACACGGCCGGTTTCGACAATGAAATTGCCCTTGTCGAGACGCTTTACCGAGCCGGTCATGATGTGCTCGCCGCGCTCGAGGAAGTCGTTCAGAATCTGTTCGCGTTCAGCGTCGCGCACCTTCTGCAAGATCACCTGCTTGGCGGCCTGCGCGCCGATACGGCCGAATTCGATCGACGGCACCGGTTCCTCGATGAACTCGTCGAGTTGAATCTCGGGTTTCTGTTCGCGTGCTTCGAACAGCAGGATTTCCTGATCCGGCTCCTGCAAACCGGCTTCGTCCGGCACCACTTTCCAGCGTCGAAACGTTTCGTGTTCGCCGCTTTCACGATCGATCTGGACGCGAATATCCGCGTCTTCTTCGAAGAGTTTCTTGGAGGCCGAAGCGAGGGCCGCCTCGAGCGCGGCAAATACCACGTCTTTGTCGACGTTCTTCTCGCGTGCCAGCGCATCCACCAGCATCAACACTTCGCGACTCATTGTTTGCGGCTCCTAAAGTCAAACTTCGGAACGAGGCGTGCCTTATCGATATCCGCGAGCGTGAAATCGAGCATCGCGGCGCCTTCCTTCCCTTCAAATTCCAGACCGATCGTCTCGCCTTGCGGAGCATGCAGGATGCCCCGGTACGATTTCCGTCCGTCCAATGGCTTTTTCAATGTGATTACCACTTCGCTGCCTGCGAAGCGTTCAAAATCCGCCAGTTTTTTCAGCGGGCGGTCGAGCCCCGGCGACGATACTTCAAGCCGCTCGTAATCGATATTTTCGACCGTCAAAACGTGCTGGAGCTGACGCGTGACTTTCTCGCAGTCTTCGATTGCGATGCCGGCCGGCTGGTCGATATAGATACACAACATGCCGCGCCCGGTGCGCTCGAGATCGACGAGCTCGTAGCCGAGTCCCACGACCGTGGTTTCAATCAGTTCCGTCAGTTGCACAGTGCCCTCTTAGATGTTCGCGCAGCGAGCCTGCCGCTTGTTTTGCAAACAACCAATGCGGGCCGCGCCTAAGCCGGCGCACGTTCGTGCTACCCGAGATGCCGAACCACTGAGAACTGCGCGGCAAAAAAAAATGGGCTAAACGCCCATCATCTTATTACCGGTGGTCGCACCTGAGCCGCACATAAAAAGCCGCACGCCCAGCGACTCCGCGATTGTAGCCATTTTTCAGGACAAACGCAAACCGCAGAACGCCGCCCAACGCGCTTTTCCGCTTGATTTCATGGGAATCTTGCAACGATATGACGGCGCCTTCGTCTTTTGCAAGGCGGCTCACGCCGCCCCGAATGCGGATCCGACACGCGGGGCGAATGAAATCCGCCCCCACTTCCATTTACGCCGCGGTTTTATGCGTCACATGAAATGTGAGCGGGCGCTAAACCAATTGCGTTTCGTCGATCGACTCTGACGGTCGCCGGCAAAAGATCGATAAAAAAAGATTCGCGGCTGACCGCCATATTTGAATGGCGCGATGCTCAGCGGCCGCGCGAACGGCCGCGAGGTGCGCCACCGCCACGATTGGCGCCGCCGACGTTGGCGTTGCCGCCACCCGCACGGTTGCCGGCGCCGCCGCGATTGCCACCCGGCCCGCGGTTGCCACCGCCGCTACCTGGATTCGGGCCGCCGCTGCCGCCGGCGCGCTTGCCGCCGCCAGCCGCACGGTTGCCATTGCCCGACGGCGCGCGGTTGCCATCGACTTCACGGCCGCCACGCGGGCCGCCCGCACCGCCGCCCATCGGGCCGCTGAAACCGCCGGCGCCGCGTCCAGCGCCGCGATTGCCGTAACCGCCACCGAAACCGGCGCCCGCGCCGCCACCGAAGCCACCGCCCGCCGCGCCGCGCCGACCTTGGCCCTGGCCACGTGGTTGCTGCTGATCGAAGCGGCTGTGCGACATCAGCACGGGTTCGCGGCCAATGAAGCCCATCGACGTCTGCATCGGATCCGGCTGCTTGCGCTCCGGCGCTTCCCGGCGACCGCCCTTTTCTTCAGTCGGCGCCTTCAGGCCGACCGACGCCATCAGCGCGCGCACCTGATTGTCTTCGAGCTCTTCCCAGCGGCCGCGCTTGAGCCCCTTCGGCAGCGAGATCGGGCCGTGACGGGTGCGGATCAGGCGGCTGACCATCAGGCCCGCTGCTTCGAACATACGACGCACTTCGCGGTTACGCCCTTCGGCGAGCGCGACGTGATACCAATGATTCGTGCCTTCGCCACCGCCATCGCGGATACGCAGGAAATTCGCCGGGCCGTCTTCCAGCTCGACGCCGTTCAGCAGCTTCTGACGCATGCCTTCGGCCAGTTCGCCAACCACGCGCACCGCATACTCACGCTCGACGCTATAACGCGGGTGCATGAAACGGTTCGCCAGATCGCCCGACGTGGTCAGCATCAGCAGACCTTCAGTGTTGAAGTCGAGACGGCCGACCGCGAGCCACTTGGCGGTTTTCATCGGCGGCAGATTGTCGAACACCGACGGACGGCCTTCCGGATCCGCGTGACTGACGATCTCGCCGGTCGGCTTGTGATACAGCAGCACGCGCGGAGGCTTGTTGGCCAGCTTGCGCTTAACCGGCTTGCCGTTGATGCGGACCTGGTCGGTCGGCATGATGCGCTGGCCGATGTGAGCCGGCTCGCCGTTCACCGACACGCGGCCGGCGACAATCAGTTCTTCCATGTCGCGGCGCGAACCCATACCGGCTTCGGCCAGCACCTTGTGCAGCTTGGGCGCATCGTCGTCGGCCGCGAGCACACGCTTGGGCGCGGCCGGCTTGCCACGGCGCAGCATCGGCGCGCGCACGCCGCCGGTGGCGCTGTTGTCCGCGTCGAACGCGGGCGATGTGACGTACGAGAACAGATCGTCCTGACCCGCGACTGCCGCGGCCGCCGGCGCTTCACCGCCGCGGCGGTTGTTTTGGCGCTGACCGCCTTCGCGCGGCTGACGCTCGCGTTGACCTTCACGCGGCGCGCCCTCGCGCTTCGCACCGGCTGCATTGCGGCGCGGCCCCTGACCCTTGGCGCCCGCATCCTTGCGCGGCATACGCACTTGCGCGACGACTTCGCCGTCCGGCGGCGCCTCGGTGACGACCGGCGCCCCTTGCGCGGGCGCGCCTTCGGCGCCCTTCGTCTTCGCGCCGGCGCGGCGCCGCGCGATCAGGCTGCGCGGGCCGCGACGCAGGCCGCGGCGCGGACGGTCTTCGCCGTCTGCTTCCGTGGTCTGCGCCGGGCGCTCGCCCTCGCCTGCCGACGCTTGCGTGGTGCGCGTTTCGTCAGCGCGCGCCGACGGCACGGCGCGCTCGGATTCGGACGAATCGGTGTCGTGGGTATGTGTCAAAACAACCTCAAAATGTCAGGTCGCGCACGCCCGTTGCGGGCGTGGCAAAAAAAGTTCGGTTACGTCAGGCGCTGCGCGACTCGGGTTCGTCGTCGGTCAGAATGCCTGCGTCCTGCGCCGCATCGCGGCGATCCAGAGGATCGCCGTGCGCCGCCTTGGTCGGGTTCGGCTCGGCGGCGTGCTCCGTATTGCGGAGTACGCCCGAGTCGTGCGCGGGTATTGCCGGATCGGCCTGGGAGACCGGATCGTGATTCTCTGCGGACTCGGCGACGCCGGTCTGCGGTACAACGTTCGCCGGGTTTGCCGTTTCAGCGTGTTCCTGCGCGGCCGGCGTGGCAGCGGCGTCCGCATGCGCTTCAGATGATGCCGATGCGTTTTGCGACGCGACTTCCACTACGCTGTCGGCCGACTGCGCCGATTTCACTGGCTCAGCGTGCTGCGTCTGATGCTCTTCAGCGAGTTCGTCAGCGATTTCTGTTCCTGACGCCTCGCCCACTGCTTCAAGCGTGCTGTCTGCGGCATGACCGGCTGCTTCAGCGGAGTCGGATTGCGGCGCTTCGTTCGTGGCTTGCGGAATATTCTCCGATTCGCCATCCGCGGTTGCGCTTACAAATTCGCCTGCTTCAACCACCACGCTGGCGTCCGCCTGCTCTTCTTCCGCAGCCAAAGCCTGTACGGCATCGGCGTCGGCGAACTCGATTGCGTGCTGACCAAGCAGATCCGCGTTCAACTGAGCCGACGGATCCGCGAGCGGCGGCAATTCGTCCAACGCCGTCAGCCCGAGGTCGTCGAGGAACTGCCGCGTGGTCGCGTACAGTGCCGGGCGACCCGGCACGTCACGATGGCCGATCACTTCGATCCAGCCGCGATCTTCGAGCTGCTTGACGACCTGCGTATTCACCGTGACACCGCGAATCTCTTCAATATCGCCACGCGTCACCGGTTGCCGGTATGCAATGATCGCGAGCGTTTCGAGTACCGCGCGCGAATATTTCGGCGGTTTCTCAGGATGCAAACGATCCAGATACGAACGCATCGCGGGCTTGCTTTGAAACCGCCAGCCCGACGCCAGCCCGACCAACTCCACACCGCGCCCAGACCAGTCCTGCTTGAGGTCTTCGAGCAACGTCCGAACGGTGTCTGCCGACACGCCGTCGGCAAAGAGCTTGCGCAACTCGCCGAGCTTTAACGGCTCCTGCGCGCAGATCAAGGCAGTCTCGAGGACGATCTTCGCCTCTTGGGTATTCATGCAGCTAGGTCAGACCCTGTGGTCAAAGAACCGGATCAAACAGACGATGTGGAACTGAAGACGCGCTCGCCCGATTCTGATCGGTCATATTGATGGGAGCACGCACCGGGGGGAGGCGAAACAGACAATCGAGCCAAACCCAGCCGGACGGAGCAGCGAAATTCCTGAAGGGAACCGCGTGACTGAGCGCCATATTACGCAAAAACAATCAGTGCGTAAAGACGAAATCCCCCGCGCATTTTCCAAACATGCTCTCGCGGACGTGCTTTAGTGAAAAAGCGGGCTTAATCCGATAAAAACCCGCTTTCTTCGGCTGTTCCTCGCCTGGTTGGTTCAATAGCTTTACGCAGCCACCTTTCCACCACGCATTCATTGGGCCGTTGCGTGCTGCGCCATGAAGCGCTTCAGGCGCTCGACGCCCGCGTCCAGCCGTGCTGTGTCGCAGGCGTAGCACCAGCGCACGAAACCCTCTCCTTGCGGACCGAACGCGCTGCCCGGCGCCACGCCGAGCCCGACGTCACGCACCATCGCCTTGCAGAGCTCCAGGCTGCGCGAGGCGCCCGGCATCGAGAAAAACAGGTACATCGCGCCGGGCGGCACCTTGACGTCGACGCCGGGCACTGTGGCGAGTGCGCGCACCAGATGGTCGCGCGACGCCTTCAGGTCGCGCACCAGTTCCCGCGTAAAGCGCTCGCCCTGCTCGATGGCCGCGATGCCCGCCTGCTGCACGAAGGCCGGCGCGCACGAAGTGTTGTACTCGACGAGTTTGCCCAGATCGTCCATCAACGAGGCGGGCGCGACGATCCAGCCGAGCCGCCAGCCTGTCATCAGCCATGCCTTCGAAAACGAATTGACGCAGATCACGCGTTCGTCGCGGCTGGCCAGATCGAGGAACGACGGCGCCGTGCGCGAAGGTGCGGCGACCGCGCCGGGCTCCGCGTCCGCATAGTAAAGGCGCTCGTAGACTTCGTCCGCAACGATCCAGATGCCGTGGCGCCGGCAATGCGCCAGCACGGCCCGCTGCTCGTCGCGGCTCATCACCCAGCCGGTCGGGTTGTTCGGCGAGTTGATCAGCAGCATTTTCGTGCCGGGCGTCAGCGCTGCCAGCAGTTGCTCCAGGTCGAGTTGCCAGCCGCGCTCGCCGTAGCCCAGTGCGACCGTTTCGACATGCGCGCCGAGAATTTTCGGAATCTCGACCAGATTCGGCCAGAGCGGCGTCACCGCGACGACGCGGTCGCCCGCGCCCACCACGAGTTGCGCCGCGAGCATCAGCGCATTGACGCCGGCGCTCGTCACCGCGATGTGCCCGGCCGACGTCGCGCCGTGCAGTTCGCTGACATAGCCCGCCAGGGCCGCGCGCAGCGGTGCGATGCCGAGATTGTGCGTGTAAAACGTCGCGCCGGCCGCGAGCGACGCGCTAGCGGCATCGCGGATGAAGGCGGGCGTGACGCGGTCGGATTCGCCGAACCAGAACGGCAGCACGTCGGCGACGCCGAAACCGGCGTTGGCCACTTCGCGGATCTGCGAAGGACGCAGCGCGCGCACGGCATCGCGAGCGTTCGGGATGGATGGCACGGGCAGGTCCGATTCGCTCATCGAGGCTTCCAGACGGGTGAAGGGCATGGGCTGAAATTCAGCGGAGGGTGATAGTTTAGCTCGGAGTCTCTTTTCCCGACCGCGAAGTCGGCGGATGAGAATGCATGGCGAGGCGATCGGGCGCGGATGGGCTGCGGCCGGGTGCCGTGCCGCTGGCAGCTGGTCTCGTTCGCCCTGGAAGCAACGTACGCTCGAGAGCCGCGCCCGATTGTTCCGTCGCAGAGTCCGAGCTGGAGGGCGTCGCATGCATTGCGCGGCCGGACCATTGCTGCCCGCGAGAATATCGGCCTGCTGCGCAGTCGGCACATCTGCCAACCATGGGAATCTCGCACTCCCCACCCCGCTCGCGCATCTGCCACCCGCAGGAGCATCGCGCACGTCCGACGATCACAAGCTAGTTCAAATCCTCCGCCCTGCCCGGCAACTGGCGAATCAGCCCCCACACCGCCTCCGCGGCCGGCGACAGCGAGCGGTCGCGCCGCCGCACCAGCTCGACCGTACGCTCCGCGCGCGGCACGAGCGGCCGGGCCACCAGCGCGGCGCCCGCCGGCAGGGGCAAGGCCAGCCAGGGTAGCACGCTCACGCCGACGCCCGCCTCGACCAGCCCGAAAACGGTCGCGGAATGCCCCAGCTCCTGCATCACCGTGGCGCTCACGCCGTATTCCTGCATCGCGGCATCGATGATCGGCCGGCTGCCCGACGCGTAATCGAGCATAACCAGTTGCTGGCCGTCCAGGTCCGTCCAGGCCACCCGCTCCTGCGCCGCTAACGGGTGATCGTCGCGCGAGACCACGCAGAACGAATCCGTCATCAGCGATTCGCTCAGCAGGTCATCGGCGGAAAACGGGCCGATGATCACGCCGAAGTCGACCTCGCCCGACTTGACCTTGCGCACCACGTCGCTCTGCACGTCGTCGCGCAAGCCGAGCGCGATATAGGGGAACTGCTGCCCGCACGCGGCCACCACGCGCGGCATGAGCCGGCAAGCCACTGTCGGGCTGGCGGCGACCACCACGCGTCCGCGGCGCTGTTCGCCGATTTCGCGGATCTCGCGCAGCGCGTCGTCGAGGTCCGTCAGCAGACGCGACACGCTCGACACCAGGTTGCCGCCGACGTCCGTGAGTTGCACCTCCCGGGTGGTGCGATCGATCAGCTTGAGCCCGATCTCGCTCTCCAGTTCCCGCACGCAACGGCTGACCGCCGACTGCGTCAGGCCGATTTCATCGCCGGCGCGGCTGAAGCTCTGCAGACGGGCGACCTCGATGAAAACCCTTAGCTGGCGCAGCGTGACATTCATTTACCAACCTCATCAATTGCATCATTTAATGCGTATTGTAAGGCTAAGGACAACACCACGTTCGCTTTTTGCAGTTTCGCTGCGATGCAGCAATAAGGCGCAAACGCACGCCGGCCGGGCCTGATTGCACAAGATTGGTGATTGTCCCGATTTGCGAGATGGGTTTTTTGGATTCTTATACGCCCCTAGCTAGCGCCCGCGCTGGCCCGCTGTCACAGGGCTTTCAGGCGGTCGGACTCAAATTGGCACACTTCCTGCATTTAGATGCAGACAAGGGTCGGCGCCATGATTCTGACTGCATAGCAGACCGTGGCAAGCCCGACCCTCCTTGGCACTCGCCTATCGAGTGCATGGAGAGTGCGCGGCGCGGGGCAGCGCACCGGAGTTAGCTTCGCTGAGGTGAAACATGATGCTGTTCGACGATTTGAGAGACAACGAGTGGGCGCTGGTCGAGGCGTTGTTCTGTGCGGAGCCCGCACGGAGCGAACGGCGCGGTCGGCCACGCGTGGAAGCGCGCGCGGTTGTCAACGCCGTGCTGTGGGTGCTATCGACAGGCGAAGGCTGGTCCAAACTGCCGGGCCGCTATCCGTCGCCGCCGACTTGCCGCCGTCGTTTCGACGAGTGGCAGGCAGATGGTACGCTCGCCGAAATAGTTAAGCGACTCGGCACGAGCGGCCGTGAAATTTCGCTGCGCGGCCGGATTGGCGCGACCGCCGCGAAACCGCCGGCACCGCCGAGCCGTGACCGCCTGCGTGGCGCATTCTGGACCAATCCGGAATCGTGGCGCGCGCCGGTCAAGATGGCCTGACGCAAACTGCTTTTCTCCGGGCGCCTGCGGGCGCCCGGCATGCATCAAACCCAGGTCGACGCGTCTTCATGCACGCCGTACCTGTCATGGGCACCGCTCTTCGGCGCGCCCAACTCAGTCGTCCCCTCCCGCTACGCCCAGCCTGCCTGCACGCTGCTCCAGACATCTGAAGCAGCGCGATCGTTGCTGGTGAAACATCCATTTACTATTACTTACAGCGTGCTTTCGCGCCTGGGCATACCTTATGTGTATGCAAACAAGCCTTGTCGACCGGCTTGACGGGAGCTCAGCATGAAACCAATGTCACTGCTTCTGTGCGGCATTGTCGTTTCATCGATGGCCGCACCGGCGCTTGCCCAGCAGCGCCAACAGGCTTGGAACTGGAGGCCGGATCGTCCGGCCACCATCGAGGCCTGGCAGCAAAGCGATACGCGCGCCCGGGACTTCACCCCGCCGGCGCCGCGCGGAGACTTGCGCGGCGATATCGCCAGCAATGTGCGTACGCGGCCGGACGCGCCGCGGCAGGATCCGACGCGCCGGCGTTAGGCGGAGTTGGGCCATGCGCTGTGCTCGTGCAACTCCGTAGCGCATTTCAACTAATTGGGGGAACCACCGCGCGTCGCACCAGTCTGATTTAACGCCATTAGCACAGCGTGGCAGTAGTAATTCCGGTACGCCCGTATCCTCGCGATACGGGCTTTTTTTTGCGGTGTCGTTGCGCAACTGGACGGTCGGCGTTCGCACGACAGGGCGCGATGCAAGCGTAGTAGTGAGGTGGAGGACGCAGGAATGGGACGCCGCCAGCCGCTCGAAGCGGCCGGGAAACAACGGCTGCCGGCGCGCTGGACCTAAGGCCGAACCTCGAGCGCGGCGGTAGCCCGCGTCTCGGCGCTGGCGACGACATAGTCGTTCATGCGCTGCGCTGTCCAGGTGAGCAGACGTTCGTCATGGGCGAGCCGCGCGAACTCGGCTCTGCCGCGCTCCGTGAGCACGGCGATATCGACAGGTGCGTGGAAGCCCGGAGCCGGCGCGACAGTGCGCTGCCGAACGGTGTCCATCAAGCCTAGTGAGCGAAGATATTGGAAAACACCCGGCCTTCTAGCCCATGGGACCTGGCGATATTGCGCCCGCCGCAGCGCTTCAAGTACCGCTTCGTTGGAATACGTGGTCATCTCACTTCTTTCTTAAAGTGCAGCTATGACACATTTATGCCCAACACGTCACCGCGCCACCAGTGACGCGCGTAGCACCCGCCCTTGGCTGGAAGCTGACTGCAACGTATGCAGTCGAATTCCGCCAGGTGCTGCCTGGTCTCGTTTTCGGAACCCCCGTCTGAACGGCATGTTAGCGTTCTGTCCAAGAGCCGGCGATGCAACCGCTGCGGCGCGATAGCAAGCCCGTGGATTTGTCCCGAAAGACATACGTTACCCCATTTAAATTGATTCTATTCACTTTATTAGCGCTTTTTTTTGCAGCAATCCTGCTATGGAAAGGCGCCCGCCGCCCGCTCGCCATCTTTACGGTCGCCTTCTTCTGGCTGCTCGCCGCCGGCTGGCTCACCGCACCCTTGCTGCGGTTGGCGCAGCCGCACTGGCGGACGGAGACGCCCGCCACGTTCGCGCCGCGCACCGCGATCATCATGCTGGGCGGCGGCACGATTTACGGCGACGATCGGGTCCTCATGCCCCCGCGCGACGTACTCGCGCGCATTGCGACGAGCGCCGAGTACTACGCTGCCTGCAAACGCGCGGCGGATACCTGCCATGTGATCGTGAGCGGCGGCAATCCGCAGCGCCATCGCGCGACCGAAGCCGACACGTATCTGCCTTACCTGCTGCGCCGACAGGTGCCGCGCGCTGACATCGTGCTGGAAAACAGAAGCCTCACGACCTACGAAAACGCGCGCAACGTCTCCGGCATTCTGCAGGGCTCGCGTTACGATTCGTTGATCCTCATCACCTCCGCCTATCAGATGCCGCGCGCCCTGCTCGATTTCCACCGCTTCGGCCTCGCGCCGCAGCCGATGATCTCGAACGCGATAGGCGCACGTCTCGGTGTACTACCGCGATATGACAATCTGGCGAGTGCGGAGATCGCGCTGCACGAATTGATTGGCATCGCGCAATTTCATGTCTATCGCGCGATCGGCTGGTTCTGAAATTCAAGCCGCATTACAGAACGATTATTTAGAGATGCAAACAATGCGCTTGAGCGCCGATATGTCATCGTGACTCTCCCGCGCCAAGTCACCGCGCATCGGAATTGGCGCCCTTGGGCGTAACCAGATGTAACGAATTGTCATTGCAGTTACAAAACCCTCTGTTGGAGCGGATATTGCTGACTAGAATGCATTGTCTTTCCGTTTGGACAGGCAAGTACTCGGGTCCACAACCACTCTGCGGAGGTAGCAATGAAGAAAGTGTCCCTGGCGATCCTGGTTTCCCTCAGTGCCGTAACGGGCGCGGCCTATGCGCAGGACAACGGCGTCATGATGAGCACCGATCCGGCCAAGGCCGCCGACGTCGAGCAGCGTGCGCAAGATTTGCAAAACCGGCAGCAAGCAATGGACAGCGCACCGGCTGCGCCGATGAAACACCACAAGGGAGGCATGCATCACAAGAAAGCTCCCAAGGCCGACGCCGGCTCCTGAGCGCAATTACCCGACTCACCTGCGGCCGCGCCGCGAAGGTGAAAAGCCGAAGCCGGCACCGCCGGCTTCGGCTTTTTTGTTGTTTAATGGCTTGGCGAAGGACCAGCCAGTCGCCGGGTAGCGCGGCGCGCCGAGTTGGCCCGCGCCGGCGGCCCGAGGCCTCGCGGCGCCCGGCTGGCGGTGTGCTAAAGTCGCGCACCAACCGGCGCCTGGCCGGAATCCCCTAACCCGTGCGCACCTTGGTGCGGAGGACAGCATGAGCAACATCCAGCTTGATATCGAATGGACTGAAGCCGCATCTCGCAAAATCGAAAAACTGATGCCGCGCGGCGGTCAGGAAGCGTTTCTGGCGCTGCCGCCCGTCGAATGCCTGCCGATGGAAGGCGACGTGCTGTTTCTTGGCCCGGACGGCAAGCAGCAGCCGTTCATCGTCGCGGAACGCCAGTATCACCATGACGGCGACGCCGACTGGACGATCATCCTGATTCTCGACGTTCCGCAAGCCACGCATTAAAAACAAACGGCGAGCGCGGTGCCGGGCTGATCGTGTCCGGCACCGCGCTCGCCGCTGTACAAGCTGTGCAATTCGCCCGCGGGTTCAGGCGATTTTCGACAGGACGCGAATCTCCGCGTGTTCCACCCAGTCCGCCACCGCCTTCCTGTACGCCTCGATGTGTGCCGATTTCGCATGCACCGCCAGCGCTTCCTGACTTTCCCAACGCTCGACAAATACGAATCGGCGCGGCTCCTGCAAGTCGCGGTGCAGATCGTACTGAAGCGCTCCCTGCTCCTTGCGCGTCGGCCCGACCAGCCCTTCGAGCGCCTGCCGCAGTTGCTCTTCATAGCCCGGCTTCGCCACCGAGATTGCGACCACCGCGATTTCCGACATGCCTGACCTCCCTTTTCACGAAAAGCAGCAGCATACCCGGCGCCTGCCAAAGCTGCAGGCGGCCCGCGCAGACCAGCGGCGTGCCTGTACTGCCGTCGTCTGCGCTGACCAATAACCCGCTCAAGCATCGATCCGTCCGAGTTCCGTCCTCGCCTGGAGTTTGGCGGGTGTCCGCTTGCCGCCCTGTTACGCTCGGTTTCATACAGGCGATTGATTGCGCCAGGGCGCACTCGGTTCGGCGCGCGGCAAAAGGGCGCCAAACTCAAGCCGGACGGCCGATTGGCGTGGAGATCGGCAGCACCGCGGATATGACCCCGCCTCTGTGATAACCCGCACATTCACGCGAATTGCAAGCTGTTAGACTGGTTTTGACTAATTCGCCGGAGTCCAGCATGGCTGGCATCGCTCTCCGCGTTCCCGGGCTTTATCCGAGCTGCCCTGCGCACGCGCGGGCCGTGCATCCGTTGCGTGCCGAATTGCCTGGCGCGTCCCGTCACCCGCTTGCCGCGATGTCGCCATGTCCGCTCTCCTACCTGCCTTTATGCCATCAGTCAGCGAATTGACCCTGAGCGGCCTGCTCCCGCATCTGGTCCGGGACGAGTCCGGCTGGACCGCGACGTGGCGCGCGCTGACTTTGCATAGCGTGTTCCAGCCGGTGCTGTCGGTGACGCACCAGCGCGTGGTCGGCTATGAAGGCTTGTTGCGCGCGTTCGATCCAGTCGGTTTGCCGGTCTCGCCCGACGTGCTGTTTTCCGGCACCCGCTCAGCCGCCGACGCCCGCGAGCTCGATCGCATCGCGCGCTGCCTGCACGTGGCGAATTTCATGGAGCAAGGCATCAGCACCGGCTGGCTGTTTTTGAACACGCGCCCGCAGGTATTCGAAACCGGCTGGCCACAACGCGCGTTCATCGATGAACTGTCGGCGCATTTCGGTCTGCCGCAAGAGCGCATCGTGATCGAAGTGCTGGAGCAGCCCGCCGACGACGAATCCGCGGTCGCCAGCATGCTCGCCGCCTCGCAGCCGCGCGACTTCCTGATCGCGATAGACGACTTCGGCACCGGCTTCTCGAACTTCGACCGCGTGTGGCGCTTTCGCCCGGACATCGTCAAACTCGACCGTTCGCTGGTCGCGCGCGCCGGCAGGCGCGAAGGCGACGATTCGATGATCGGCCATCTGGTCTCGATGCTTCATCAGTCCGGCACGCTGGTGCTGGCCGAAGGCGTCGAAACCGATGAAGAGCTGATGATCCTGATGGAGGCCGATGTCGATTTCGTGCAGGGTTTCTGGCTCGGTCAGCCGAAGAGCTCCGTGCAGGCGGCCTGCGCCAAGGTGCCGGCACTAATCGAATCGATGTGGAGCAAGTTCGCCGACTACGAACGCGAGCATGCCGGCCACCAGCGGCTCGGTTTCGAAGGTTTCGCGGAAGCGGTCCTGAGCGCCGCCGAGACCTATAAGGCCACCGGCGATCTGCGCCAGGCGGCGCAAAAGGTCTGGCATCTGCGCGAAGCACGCCGCGTGTTCATCACCGACGGGCAAGGTGAGCAAAGTCTGCCCTCGGTGACGGCCGCCTCGGTGCCGCCGCCTCCGCTGCGGCTCGCGCCGCTTTATACCGATACGCGCAGCAACTGGTCGCGGCGCGCCTATTTCAAGCACGCGCTCGCCGCGCCGGGGCGCGTCGCGATGATGGGTCCGCATTATTCGCTCGCCGACGGTCAGGACTGCTATACCGCGGCCCTCGCTTTCGAGCGTGACGGCACGCATGTGCTGTGCGTCGATTTCGTGCCGACAGCCACGACCGCCGTTGCGCGTCCTCCGGGACGCGGCGGCAAGCGCTAATCGTCCACCCGGCCGCGGCCGGATTTGATCTCGCTGCGTTTGGCTTTGCCGTCGAGGCGCCGCAGGTTCGACGCGCGCGTCGGCCGGGTCGCGACACGCGGCTTGCGCGTCACGCTGACGCTTTCGATCAGTTCATCGAGCCGCGCCAGCGCCGCCGCCCGGTTCATCTCCTGAGTCCGATGCTCCTGCGCCTTGATGATCACCACGCCGTCGCGCGTGAGCCGGTGATCGGATAGCGCGAGCAGGCGCATCTTCAACACTTCCGGCAACGAAGATGCCTGCACATCGAAGCGCAGATGAATGGCGCTCGACACCTTGTTGACGTTCTGGCCGCCCGCTCCTTGCGCGCGCACTGCGGTCAGTTCGATTTCGTTCGGCGGGATGGGATAGCGGGATGTCATGACGCGAGCTTGAATCGGGAAACATGAGTGTACACAGCGCGCGACCGATCACCGACTACGGACTATCGAGCGCGTCTGGCGATGCGAAAAACTATTTGCGTCGACGCGCCCAGTTCATCGATACTGCGTTTTTCGCTTACAGCGTAAATTCACATGAAGCTCCGTCCAGGGTTTGTGCTGGAATTGGCCGTCAACTTTCTCTTGCCGTGGCTCGCCTACCGGCTTGCGCTGCCGCATCTGGGCGAGACCGGCGCGTTGATCGCGTCCGCCGTGCCGCCGATCGTCTGGAGTCTGATCGAACTCGTGCGTTTCCGGCGCGTCGACGCGCTCAGCGTGCTGGTGGTGGCCGGCATCGTACTCTCGGTCGCCGCGATGGCGCTCGGCGGCAGTCCGCGCATGCTGCTGTTGCGCGAGTCGCTGATATCCGGCGCGATCGGCGTGGTGTTTCTGCTCTCGCTGCCAATGCGCCGCCCGCTGATCTTCTACCTCGCGCGCGCCACCGTCGCGCGCGAAATGGAAGGCGGCGCGGCACGCTTCGAGGCTCTGTGGCAAGAGCGGCCGGCTCTCGTCAGCGCGATGCGGTTGATGACGCTGGTGTGGGGCGTCGGCCTGACCGGCGAGACGGCGCTGCGTGCGTGGATGGCGCTCACGTGGCCGGTCGAGCGCTTCCTGGTCGTCTCGCCGTTTATCGGCTACGGCATTTATGGCGCCCTCACGTTGTGGACGTTCTGGTATCGGAAAACCATGCGTGGCCGCGTCGAGATGGGCGTGCAGTCGGGCGGCGCGACCGGTTGAGCAGGTTTGGCGCGAAATGGGCGCTATTCAATGCGGCGCCACACTTCCGCTATCCGCGCGGCTAACCCCGAGTCGCGCTGCGTCGGCGTCGCAATGGCCTGCGCCAGCACGGCGCGCGCGCCGATCACTTCGACCCGTTCACGCGCGCGAGTGATCGCCGTGTACACCAGTTCGCGGGACAACACCCGGCTGAATACCGATGGCAGCATCAGCACCGCGTGCTCGAACTCCGAGCCCTGCGATTTGTGAACCGTGAGCGCGAACGCAGTGTCGTGCGGCGGCAACGCCGCCGGCGATACCGCCCGCAATCCGCCATCGCCGGTCCGGAAATACACGCGCAACGCGCCGTTCGCGCCCGGCAGCGCAATACCGATGTCGCCGTTGAAAAGACCGAGCGCGTAATCGTTGCGCGTCACCATCACAGGACGCCCAGCGAACCACTGCGCACCAACTGCCAGCGTCACACCCGCCGCGCGCCGCACCTGCGCCGCCATCGCCGCATTCACCTGATCGACGCCGCGCGGTCCGGAACGGGTCGCGCACAAAATGCGAAAACGGTTCAACGCGTCGAACAATGGCAACGGGTCGGGTGTTTCGGCTGCTAGCGCTGTGGCAAGCGCGCCGGCATACGGTGCGAAACCTGCGGCGAGCCGTGCGACGGTGCGCTCGGCAAGCGTCGCGTGCGTATCTTCGTAAAGCGCCGCAGCGCATGTTTCCGTGGGATCGGTGCGCAGGACGTCGAGCGCGGCGCTCGCCGAGCCGTTGCGAATCGCGAGCGACAAACGGCCGATGGGCGACTCCAGGCCAAACCGATAGTTGCGCTCGAGCCAGACGACACAATCGGCGAGCGGGTTCCGCATGGGCGACGACGTGGCTATGTGCGAAGGTGGCGGCGCGGTGCTTTCGAAAAGGTCACCGACGGGTAGTTCGTCGAAAGCACCAGATGAGTCCGCATGTGCAAACAGGTCGTCGTCAGGCACATCAGGCTGAGCGAAAAAATCCGCAGGCTCCTCGCCCACGCCCCGCGACGCGCCGGGCAACGCCTGCGTGAGTTGCGTTTCGTCGATGCCGAGCGCATCGGCGATCCGCTGCAAACCACCTTGCGTAAAAGCCGGCCGCGCGCTGAGTTCGGCGAACACCGCGCCGGCCTCGACGGCGGCGAGCTGGTCCTTGTCGCCGAGCATCACGAGACGAGTCTGCGGTGCGATGGCATCAAGCAGATGCGCGGCCATGGCGACGTCGATCATCGACGCCTCGTCGATCACGACCACGTCGTAAGGCAGTGGATTGTCCCGATGATGCCGGAAGCGTCCTCCCGGCCCGGAGCCGAGCAAACGGTGCAAGGTGTACGACGTCTGCGGCAAACGCGCGGCGAGTTCGGGCGGCAAATCGCCTGCACGCGCGAGCAAGGCCTCCTGCATGCGCTGCGCGGCTTTGCCGGTGGGGGCAGCGAGTGCAATGCGCAGATCCGCTCGTGCATCGAGCAGGCA
Source organism: Paraburkholderia dipogonis (assembly GCF_042680985.1). Taxonomy (NCBI): domain Bacteria; kingdom Pseudomonadati; phylum Pseudomonadota; class Betaproteobacteria; order Burkholderiales; family Burkholderiaceae; genus Paraburkholderia; species Paraburkholderia dipogonis. The sequence goes on from NZ_JBHUFR010000014.1 coordinate 101,494, forward strand.
GGCAAGCACGCCGACCACGGTAGTGGTCTTGCCGGTGCCCGGTCCACCGCTGACGATGGTGAGTTGCCCGGACAGCGCCATGACCGCCGCGACGCGTTGCCAGTCGACTTCGTTGTCCTTCGGCGGACCGAAGTAGCGCAGGAGGCGCTCGTGGAGCGTCTGAACATCGGCCAATCGCTCGACACCCTCACCCGCGCGCGCATGCGCCACCAACGCGCGCGCAAGCCGCCTCTCGTAGTCGTAATAGCGAGCCAGATACAGCCGCCCTTGCCCATCGACCACCAGCGGCCGCAACGCCGCCGAGCGTTGCAAACCATCGCTCGCCATGCCGCTCGCGAACAGTGCGGCGCGCACTTCGGCGCTCGACGCCTCGAAGCGTCGCGCCAGCAATGCAAGCGGCACGCACACGTGGCCTTCGGCCGTCGCGCGGCTCGCGGCGAACGCGCTGCGCGCCGCCCACTTGACCGCCTCGGCCGACGCGCCGCCGCGCCGCGCCAGCGCATCGATGCGGCGCGCAAAACCTTCGGCGAGCGCGATACTGAAATCCGCCGGCGCGGGCAGACTTACGCCGATGTCGTCGAGCTCAGGCGGCGCCGATGCGCTCTGTTCGAACGTGCTCATGCAACACCCCCGATCATGGCCGCATCGAGCAACGCAACCAGTTCGAATGCGGGCCGCCGCATGTGCACGCCCGCCGGTCCGTCGGCGTCGCGCCAATGCGGACGCACGCCGCGCACGAACAGATACAGATAACCGCCAACGTGCGTGTCGTACGAGTAATCGCGCACCCGCGTTTTCAGATAACGATGCAGCGCGACCGTATAAAGCAGCGCCTGCAGGTGATACGCGTGACTCGCCATGGCCGCTTCGAGCGGTGCGGCGGCGTAGTCGGCAGCGGTGTCGCCCAGATGGTTCGACTTCCAGTCGACGATCCAGAAACGTCCGTCGTACTCGACGATCATGTCGATAAATCCTTTGACGAACCCATGCAGCGCGCCGGGTTCCAGTGCGACGTCGGGATAGCCATGCTCGATCAACAGTTCGCGCAACGCAGGGAAATCCAGCGATGGTGCGGCGAACAGAAACTCGAGTTCGTTCAGGCGCCGGCGCGGGTTCAGCTCGGCGAGCGTCATGCCGGGCTGCAGTTCGGAGGTGACCACGTCTCTGAGCAGGTTGTGCATCATCGCGGGCAGCCGTGCGGCGAGTTCAGGCACAGCCGGCGCCGGACGCTCGCGCAACGCGCCGCGAATGGCGTCGGTCCATGTATGCGGCTCCGAAAAATCAGCGAGTTCGAACATGCGATGCAGACAATCGCCCGCAGCGGCGCCGCGCGGAAACGCGAGAATGTCGTCCTCGGCGTAGGGCGGCGCCTGCGGCACAAATGTGGGCGTGACGACAAGCGCATCGGCAATCTCGTCGTGATCGGGTCGCACTTCTTCCACCGGCGCCTGCGTCTCTTCGCTCTTACTGCCGGCGGCGATCAGGCCGCTGAAACTCGCCATGCGCCACTGGTCGCGCAGCGGCCTGCGATTGGCCCGCGCCTGCAGCCGCGCGCTGCGATCCTGAAGGCTTTCGAACGGCACGCGGCGCTCCGGCTTCGGCATAGCGGCGAGCGTGACCGGGCCGCCCGCCAGCGCCTGCCACCGCGCCGACAAGGCGGCTTCGTCGGGCGGCTCGGCAAGCCAGTCGCCGAAATCTTGGCCCTCGCCGGCCACCAGCCAGTTCAACACGCTGCGGCGCGACTCTTTCGTGGAGCGCGAGGACTGATACGTACCGGCCACCAGATAGCAGCGGTACACCGCGCGCGTCAACGCCACGTAGACGAGCCGCGCGCGTTCCGCCGCCTGTTCGCGCACTGCGTAGCGCGACGCGTGCTCGGCTTCTTCGTCGTCGCAACCGTAGTGCAGCACCGCGTCACCGGTTTCGTCGTGATACTCGCGCGCATCCGGCAAACCGGACGACGGCGGCTCGCGCAACCCGCCGTCGTTCAGGAACGGACAGAACACCACCGCGTATTCGAGCCCTTTCGATTTGTGGACCGTGACGATCTGCACGAGGTTGCGGTCCGACTCGAGCCGCAACTGCGCATCTTCGCCACCGCCCTGTGTGCGTTGCGCGGCGAGCCAGCGCAAGGTCGGCGCGATGCCGGGCTGCGTGGCGGCGCGCGCCTGCACGAGTTCGGCCAGGTGATTCACGTTAGTCAGACGACGTTCGCCATCCGCTGCGGCAACCAGCCGTTGCGCGACACGCAGCTCACGTATCAGCGTGCGCCACATCACCGCGAAGCCGCGCTCGTGCCACAGCGTGCGATAGCGCGAGAAACGCTCGACCCAGCCCATCGCGTCGGCGGCGTGCGCGGGATCGTCGGCAACCGATGGTGCGTCGGCGACCTGCTCGAGACGCCACAACGCGGCGGCGTCGAGGCCCAGCCAATCGGTGGCGAGCGCCGCGCGCAGACGGCGCAGATCGCCGGGTGTATCGACGGCGGCCAGCACGCGCTCGATCTGCTCGGCGTCGAGCGTCGCGAACACGGACGCCTGCGCCAGCTCCACGCTGCCGACACCCCAGGCGGCCAGCACGCGTTTGATCAGACTGCCCTGCTTATGCGTTTGCACCAGCACCGCGATGTTGCCCGGCGCGAGCGGTTCATCGCCGATCGTCACCGCGCCTTCTCGCGCGCCGCGCAGCAGACGCACGATCTCGGCGGCACACGCCTCGCTCGCTTCCCGCTGGGCCTCGCGTTTGGTCAGCGCGGCGTCGCCTTGCGGCAAGGTCCAGATACGGAAGTCGCCGGCGCTCGCGTCCGGATCGGAGAATGGCGGCCTGCGCCGTTCGCCCGCGCGCACCGGCTGATAGTCGAGACCTTCCAGCACGAATGCCTGTGGATTCGCTTCGAAAAGCCGATTGCACGCCTCGACGATGGGTGCGGTCGAGCGCTGATTGACGGCCAGCGTGTAGCACGCCGATGCCGCCTCACGCGCCGCCAGATAGGTATGCAGATCCGCCGCGCGAAAACTGTAGATCGCCTGCTTCGGATCGCCGACCAGAAACAGCGGGCCAGCCGGCGCGAAGATGCGGCTGAAGATCGCGAACTGCAGCGGATCGGTGTCCTGGAACTCGTCGATCAACGCGGCGGGATAACGCGTGCGCAACGCATCGGCAAGCCAGGGATGCGCCGCGAGCGCGCGATACAGGTTGGACAGCAGATCGTCGAACGACACCACGCGGCGCGTGCGTTTGCGCGCTACCAGTTCGGCGGGCGCGTAGTCGAGCCAGGTTTGGACAAGCGAGAGCCAGCGCGCGCGTTGCGCGGCTTCCGCTGCGACCACGGCTGCCGCCAGCGCTTCGGCATGCTCGAAGAACGCATGTTCGGGCGGCTCGAACTTGACCTTAGTGGCCTTCTTCAACGCCGAAGCCGTGAGCTTCAACGCGGCCTTCGGCGGCGGCGCATGACAATCGCCCTGCGCGAAGTACTCGGTCCATGCGGCGATCGCGGCGGTCACATGGTCGGGCTTGTGAGACGTCTTGCTCAGACGGTCTTGCGCCTCGGCCAACAAACGGACGATCGAATCGCGCTCCGCATGCCAGAGATCGCACGCGGCGTCGAAGCCGGCTTGCTGATCGGCGCCAGTGCCGCTTGCGTCGACCCTGCCCCAGCGCAACTGCGCCAGCGGCTTTTTCAGACGACGCGCGAGTTGCTCGTCGAGTGAAGCGGGACCGGCACGTTTGGCCACCAGCCACGCGGCGAACGCAGGGTGCGCATGCGCCACCGGTTCCACCTGCTCACGCCAGAAGTCGGCCGCCATTTCGAAGCGCAAGGCCGCATCGTCGGCTTCCATTTCGAAGGCGAACGGCATGGCCGCGGCGAACGGCGCTTCCTGCAACGCACGCTGACAGAATGCGTGGATGGTGTGGATCGCCGCCTGGTCGAAGGTACGCAGCGCGCGCCGCACGACTTTCAAGGCGTCTTCGCGCGCGATGCCCCGCTCCGGCGCCAGCGTCGTTTCAAAGAGACGGCGGATGAACGGATCGCCGCCGTCGTCATCCATATAGATCGCGCGATCCAGTTCCGCGAGACGGCCGCGAATGCGCTCGTGCAACTCCGCGGTCGCCGCCTTCGTGAAGGTGACGACGAGAATCTGATCGGCGTTCAGGTTCTTTTCCAGCAGCAGCCGTACGTACAGCGCGCAGATATTCCAGGTCTTGCCGGTGCCCGCCGACGCCTCGATCTGATTCACGCCGTCGAGCGAACAGGCGAAGACGTCGAGCTCTTCGGCGACCAGCGCGTGATGCTTCATGGCGCCGCTCATGATGCGCTCCGCAGATGTTGCAAGAGCGGCTTGAACACGATCGCGGCGAGACTGCCGAACGGCTCGTCGAGCGTGAGCGGCGTGCCGCGCAATGCGATGCGCAGGGCGGGGTCGTCGGACTCGCCGCGCACGCGGTCGTTGATCCACACGCCCTGCGCAGCGGAATCGCTTTCGCTGACTTTGGTCCACGCGCTTTTTGGAAAGAAGCGCAGCGGCAGCATGCGCCCTGCCTTGAACAACGCGGCGAGCGGCGCCAGTTCGTCGAGCGGCGCGGCGACCGGCGCGAGTTCGAAGCTCTCGCCGCTGCCATGCCATACAGTGCGGCGCGGACCGTCCGGCCGCGCGGCGCAATAGACCAGATGCGCGAGCCATGCCGACAGGTAGTCGCGTGCGGTAGGTTTGGCGTAGCGGAAAATCACTTGTCCTGTTTCGGTGAGCAGGTTCAGACTGCCGTGCAGTTGCAGCGGCGTTTCGGCGGCTTGCCGGAGCAGCGCGTCATGCGGACCAAACAGCGCGCCGGCAAGCTCCTCGCTCTCGGGCCAGCGCGGCGCGATGTCGAGCACGAACGGCAAGCGCTCGACACCTGAAGCCACCTCGCGGCGCACGCTGTCGGCGAGCTGACGCAACGCGCCTAGCTCACGCGCGCGCCACACCGCGCCGGTCGCGCCGCCCGGCAATTCCGGGCTCGCTGCGGCCACGCGGCGCACGCGCTCGAACACGACGTCGTCGTCCGTATCGACGTCGAGCAGCACGGGCAGTAGACGGTCCGCCAATGCGTCGCGCCCCGCGTAGTCCAGGTCGAACGGCTCGGTGTCGAGCAATTCGCCTTGTGCTTCCGACAACACGATGCCCAGACGGTCGCGCAACAGCGCCCGCGCCGGATGACGCCAGAACCGCACGAATTCGTCGAAAGCAATCGGCGCCGGTTCTTCCGGGGGCAACGGCCGGTCGAAGAACGGCGCCGCGGCGGCGTGCGTAGGCGCGGCCAGCAACGTGGCCAGCTCGGCGCGGTCCGCGTCGTAGCTGAACAGCCCGGATTGCGACGAGAAATAGTCCGACGCGAACGCCTGCAACGGATGATCGACAATGAACGCATGCCGCGCGTGCTCGACTTCCGCGGGACTCGCGCCCTCGCCCGCCGACGCCTGCGCGAGATAGTCGAGCAATTCGTCGACGAGCGCAGCCGGCGGCAACGGCGCGTTGTCGCGAATGCTGCGGCCCGTATAAGCGATGAAGAGACGATCGCGCGCGGCGAGCAGCAAGTCGAGGAACAGATTGCGCTCGTCGTCGCGCCGCTGACGGTCGCCGGCTTTGCCGAACGCGGCCATCAGGTCGAACTCGTCGGCGCGCGCGAGACTCGGCAACACGCCGTCGTCCATGCCGAGCAGGCAGACGACGCGATATGGCAAGCCGCGCAAGCTCGTCAACGAGGAAAACGTCACGCTGCCCCAAGGCACGCCGCCGCGCGCCGGGTCGTCTAGCGCCTCAGTAAGTGCGCCGCGCACCACTGCGGCGGGCATCGCGACTTCTTGCGCGCCTGCCTGCATCGCGTCGCCCATTTTGTCGATCGCATCGCGCACGGCGGCGAGCGAATCGGCGAACTCGACGCCGCCGTCGAAACACTGCGCCAGCGTTTCGAGCAGCAGTTGCGTCCATTCGGCGGGCGTGCGCTCGATCGCGCAATTCGTCGCAAAGCTGTCGATGTCGTCGACGAAACGCGACAGGCGGCCGAGCAGTTCCGCATCCGAGCCGTCGGCGCCTTCGACTGGCAACCACGCATCGACCGGTTCGCCGCCGTCCGGCATGGCGTAGCCGAGATAAAGACGCGTGAGCGCATCCGCGAACGTGTGACGGGCGATCGGCACGTGTTCGCCGCTCGGCTCGACCGGCGCGAGCCCGCGACGCGCGCCGGCCGCCGCCAGCCATTCCTGCGCGGCTTCGAGCGAGCTGGCGTCGATGCCGTAACGCACAGCAATCGCGTCGACGCGCAGCCATTCGATCAGATCCGGCGCACCCACGCTGCGCTCGGGCAAGGCCAGCCAATCGAGCAGCAAACGCGCAACCGGATTGGCCTGCGACGGCGGCAAGCCGGTGATCCGATACGGAATGCGGCGCGTGTCGCCGGGCGGCGTGGTGCCGAACACGGCATCGATCAAAGGACCAGCCGCCGCGAGGTCGGACACGGCGACCAGCACGTCGGACGGCTGCAGGTCGTCGAACTCGTCGAACCAGCCGAGCAGACGATCGTGCAGCACTTCGAGCTGGCGCGACAGGCTGTGGCAGACGTGCACTTCGATGCCGCTCTCGATCGGCAATTCGTCAGCCTCAGTTTCGTCCTGCAAATTGAGGATGCCGTTCTGCACGGCGGCAAGCCAACTCGGCTCCGGATTCTCAGTGAAATCGCCGACCTCGCCCGAAGCAGCGCTCTCGGTCAACTCGTGCAGCATGTGCAACTGCGCCTGAGTCTGGCGGCCCCACTCGGCGAGCAGTGGATGGCCGACTTCCTGATAGTCGAGCTGGCCGGCGGCGTCGAGCGCTTCGACGCGCCCCGCGCTGACCACGTCGAACCAGAACTCGCGGCACGGATTCATTACGTACAGCCGCACGTCGACCCAACGCGAAAGCGCGCGCAGCAACGCCACATGCAACGGCGGCATGGTCGGCAGCGCGAACACGCTGACCGCTTCGGGCCACTGCGCGTTCGAGATCGCCTCGAGATCGAGCGTGCCGATTTCGTCGAGAAAACGATACGCGGGCGGCAAGGCGGCGGCGGGCGTTCGCGCGTCGCCCGACAGTTCCGTGAGCACCGCGCGCCACAACGCCGCTTGCCAGCGCTCGTCCTCGCGCGCCGCTTCGCCCGCGCCGACGAGGCGCGGCCCGGTGTCGTCAGCCGCGCCGCTCGCGAAGATCGAGCCACCGGTCTGCCATTGCAACAGCCATTCCGGGCGATAGGTCAGATAGTGGTCGAGCACGGTGGCTATGCGCCGCGCGAGTTCGTAGCGCATCGACGCGTCCGCCGCATCGAGATACGTGCGCAAACGCGGCGACGCATTCCAGGGCAGCGCCTCGTCAGCGTCGCTTAGCAGCCGGTAGCAGCGCCACACGAGCCGGTCCGGCGCGAACGGCGAATGCTTCGGCACCTCGATCACGCCGCCGATCTGCGCCCATAGCCATTGCGCGAGATAACCAAAGTTGACATTTGCGCAGATGCCCTGGCGCGCGGCGATATCCAGTTCGAGCCGGCGCCGCACCGCCGCGCTCGGGACGATCACGGGCTGCGCGGTCCAGGGATCGGACGGCGCTTGTGCCAGGTCGTCGAGCAGCGCGCCGACAAGGGTTTCGTAGCGATTCGAGTAGAAGAGCTGGAGCATGGATCCCGAGGCTTGCGGGCGGCACGGGCGGAACGCCACGAGCCGCGACAGACATTGAAGCGACAGCATAACAAACGCATCCCCAGGGCAGAACCTGGCCAAACGGACGAGGTCAGATCAGCCATGAAATCAGTTAGACTCGACGGCAGTTCGGGGCTGCCCCGGGTCTGTCCCGGAGTCTGCCCGGGGTCTGTCCCATCAACCGCGGTTTTCTCAGTGAATGGAATCCAGGCAGTCGATGCGCTATTCGGTTGAAATAAAAAAATTCCTCTACAGCCAGTATTTTTATGGCGGCCTGCGCATCGCAGTTGGCGTGTCGTTACCAGCGGTACTGTGCCTGATCGTGTTTCACAACCGCGAGCTCGGCTTCACAATCGCGACCGGCGCGCTCGGTGCGTGCGTGGTGGATATGCCGGGCCCGCTCAAGTACAAGCACAACGAGATGCTGGCATGCACGGTGATCGGGTTCCTGTCCGCGCTCGCCACCGGGCTCGCCACGGTGAACGCGGTGGCGCTGTGGTGCACGGTCGTGCCGCTCACCTTCCTGCTGTCCCTGATCGTCGTGTACGGCAACCGCTGGCCGCAGATCAGCTTCGCCACGCTGTTCATGATGATCATGACGCTGGAAGAGCACTTCACGCCCATGCAGGCGCTCGTCAATGCGTCGTGGATTCTGGTGGGCGGCCTCTGGTACACCTACTGGTCGACCTTCGTGAGCCGCTGGATGATGCATCGCATCGAACAGCAGGCGCTGGCCGAAAGCGTGTTCGCGTGCGCCGACTATCTGCTGGCGCGCGCCGAGTTCTACGACCTCGATAACGATCTCGACGAGTGTTATCGCAACCTGGTCGACAAGCAGATCATCGCAGTGGATCGCCAGGAGGCCGCGCGCGATATCGTGCTGCGCAATCTGCCGAGGTTCAAGAGCGGCAAGCTCGAACCGCGCCGAGCCATGCTGTTCAATCTCTTCATCAATACGGTCGATCTGCACGAACTGTTCGTGGGTGCGCATACCGATTATCCGCTGGTGCGCACCACGTTCGGCGGCTCCGATCTGCTGGTGTTCTACCGCGATCTGATTCGCAAGGCGGCTGCCGATCTGGAAGAGATCGGCCTCGCGGTGCTGCAGAACCATGCGCCGCGTGGGCGCGTCAACGTGAAGGCGGAGTTGCGCGCCATCGAGTTCGAAATCGAGCTGATGCGCAAGCAGGATCTGCCGGCAAAAAACCACGAGGCTTATTCGGCGATCTCGTCGACTTTCCGGCGCGTCTGGAGCGCCACGCGACTGATCGACAAGATGCGTAAAAGTCTTTCGAGCGAGCCCAGCACGAGCGAGACCGAACTGCGGCTCGACCAGGCGCTCACGCGTTTCGTATCGAGCCGGCGCGTGCCGTTCGGGCAGATCTTCTCGAACCTGACTATGGCTTCGCCGAGCTTCCGTCACGCGTTGCGCGTGACGATCGCCGTCGCCGTGGGCTTCTGGCTCGGCCGCCTGCTGCCGCTCACCAACGCCTACTGGATCGTGATGACCACGGTCATCATTCTGAAGCCCGGCTATTCGCTGACCAAACAGCGCAACGGGCAGCGGATCGTCGGCACGCTGATCGGCTGCGCGGCGAGCATCGCGCTGATGATCTTCGTCAAGGAGCCGCACATCCTGCTGGTGGTGATGTTCGCGTCGATGGTCATGAGCTACAGCCTGCTGCTGTTCAATTACACGGCGAGCGTGGTGTTCACCTCGTCGTATGTGCTGCTCATGTTCCATCTGCTGGCGCCGGGCAGCATGCGCATCATCGGCGAACGCGCGATCGACACCGTGGTGGGCTGCGCGATCGCGATCGCGGCGAGCCACCTGTTCCCGTACTGGGAATATCGTTTGATGGGCAAGCTCGTCAACAACATGATCAACGCGACGCGCCAGTATCTGGAAGCAAGCTGGTGGTGGAGCGGCAAGCCGGCCGCCGCGGTGGTGGCGACCGTGACCGAGGCCGGGGCGCGTGCGCCGGCGGCGGCGATGGCCGATCCGGCGATCGACTTTGGCAAGCCGGTGTTGGCGGCTGGTGGTGGGGCGCGCGGTGGCAGCGACAGCGTTGCAAGCGGTCACGGCGGCGCGAACGCTGGCGCAAACGCTGTCGCTAATGCGGCGGCTACCGCGTCCGCCGACGCGACGACAAAACCGGTTGCCGACCCCGGCGCCGGCGCGGGCACGACCACCGTCAGCAATCCGACCGCGAAGCCCGTCTCAGGCGCCTCCGCGGCCGCCGCAGCGGCGGCGACCGCGCTCGATCGCGACTACCGCTACCGGCTCGCCCGCAAGAACGTTCACGTGGCGTTCGCCAATCTGGGCCAGGCATTTCAGCGCATGATGCTCGAACCGAAGTCCGCGCAGAAGTTCGTGCCGGAGCTCAATGGGCTGCTGGTGCGCAGCCACGTGCTCGCCTCGCAGATCACCGCGGCCGCGCCGCTGTTGCGCACTTCGGCGCAACAGCAGGTCGACGGCGTCTCGCTACAGCCGCTGCAACGCGCGCTGAGCGTCGTGCGCGACAATCTCACCGAGGCTGAAACCGGCACCGCGCCGGCCGCCGATCAAAGCGAGCAGATCAAGCTGCTCGGCCGCGAACTCGATGCGATGGTGGTGGAAACGGAGAAGTCGCCGGACTATTCGGCGGACGCCGTGCATGACATGAAATTGCTCGCGCATCAGTGCAAGCAGATGCTGTCGGCGGCGGCGCAGATTCGCAAGGATGCGAGCGTAATTCGTCTGCCGGACGAGTGAAATGGCGCGCGAATGTGTGCGCGTCGCCCTATTGGGCCGCGCCGCTTGCCGGTTTGGCGGCAGTGGCCGCTGCGGCCGCATCCGAGGAAATCGACGGCGCCGCTGCATTCTGGGCGTCGAAATCGTGCTTTTCCTTGATGGCGTTATAGAAGAGCGTGGCGATCACCAGCAACACCGCGACCACGATGAAGACAGCAATGCCAAAGGTCGGATTCTTCTTGCGCGGCGGTTTGTTCATGAGGCGGGCTCGGTTCGCGAGGCAGTCGCGGATGGTGTCTGGGAAGGCGGCATTCTACGCCCACTGAGCTTGCACACGGCTTGCAATGGGCGTGCGCAGTGACGTGGACTTGCGAGTTTGCCGGGACGCTTCAACCGTTGCCAGGCGCGCCGTACGGTGCGGTGTCTGAACAGCAGCAAACGACGCACCCGCTGCCTTCGATCTACCTCACCACGGCGGGCCGCACCGGCAGAGCCGTCGAATACTTGATCTGCTCCATCGCAAAACTCGAACTCACGTCGTACAGCGGCACCGCGGCGATCAGGTGCTTGTAGACACGGTCGTAGTCGTCGATATCGGATACCACCACGCGCAGCAGGTAATCCGTCTCGCCGCTCATCCGGTAGACCTCCACCACTTCCGGGATCTCCTGCACCGCATGCGTAAAGGTTCGCGCCCACTCCTCCGTGTGCTGGTTGGTCCGTACCGCGACGAACACCGTCGTCCCCACGCCGAGTTTGCGCGCGTCGCAAAGGGCGACCTGCGCGCGAATCACGCCCGCCTCTTTCAGCCGCTGCAGCCGCTTCCAGCAAGGCGTTTGCGACAGATTCACGCGTTGCGCCAGTTCGGCGATCGGCATGGTCGCGTCTTCCTGCAGCAGCTCCAACAGCTTCCGGTCGATGATATCCATTCCCATCATGACACCCCCATAGGAAATTATTCTACTTTTCGGATTCCAGGGGGAATTATATGGAAACTCTTTCTCCAGGCAAACCGGTATAAATATCCCTATCCGAAAATAACCGATGAGCAGCCCAGCCGCTGCCTGATCAACATGAGCCAAGACCTCCGCTTCGCATCCCTCGAACGCCTTCCCGCCCAACACTTGCAACCCGTCAAAACGGCTCAGGCGGGCTCGCGCGAACAGGTGGACGTGTCATTGCGCGCCATGCGCAGCGCGCCGCTCGCGCGCCTCTGCGATGCCCTGGATGTGATGTTCGACGCCTGCGCCCATTTCCCCGAACCGTCGGCTTCGACGTTCTTCGCGCGCAGCATGCGCATCGCGCTCGCCGATGCCGCCGCGAACCCCGATTTGCTCACGGCGGCGCAGCGTGAGGGCTCGGTCGAGAAGTACCGGCGTCATCTGCTGGCTGCCGATCCGCACGGCCGCTATGCGATCGCCGCGCTGGTGTGGCTGCCGCAACAGGCGAGCCCCGTCCATGCGCATCACACGTGGTGCGGCTACGCGGTGGTGGATGGCACGCTGAGCGAAACGGTTTTCGAATGGAACGGCGCGCAGCATTGCGCGAGCGCCACGCGTACGCAGGCGCGCAAGCCGGGCGCAGTGTCGTTTGTGCGCGGTGGCCGCGGCGGGATTCATCAGTTGGGTAATCGCAGCGAGGCAGCGGCCGTTTCGCTGCATATTTATGGCGTCGCGGGCGCGCAGATCGCGACGCACGTCAACGACATCGTCCGTACGGCGAATGTGCCGGCGCTGGCCTGAAACGACACGCGTAGCGGGCGCCCGGCGCTCCCGCTGAAATTCACGTATAGCGTGAGCCGCGGGGCCTCGTAGCAAGCCGGACATCCAGATGTAGCGTGTGCCCTCGACGCGCTCGCATGCACACGACGCGGCCGCGAAAGAGCAACTTGCCGCTCCCGGCAGCCATCAACTCTTCCCGCCCGCTTCGCCTGCCGTCGGAATCTGCGGCGGAATCGGCGCGGTTTGCCCGGTCGGCGGCGGCGCCGGACGCGGTTCATGCGATACATCGCGCGCCACGGCGAGCGGCGCATGCACCGCCCGCGCCGCTGATGCCGCTCCGACCTGCTCATGCGAATGCTCATGCGGATGGAGAGCGAATCCCGACACTTCGTCGTCCTGCAAAGGCTGGCCTTCGCTATCTTTCGACGACGTGTACACGCGCATCTGCGGCACCGGAATTTCGATGCCCGCTTCGTCCATCTTGCGCTTCAGACGCAGATTGAAGGCGCGCGCCACGCTCCATTGCTGCAACGGCCGCGTCTTGATCTGCCCTTTCACCACCATCCAGTTCGGGTCGAAACGGTCCAGCCCCCACACCTCGATCGGTCCAAGCATCTCGCGCCGGTAACGGAAGTCGGCCATCAGATCGGCGCCGACTTCGCGAATCAGTTGCGTGATCTGATCGACGTCGGTTGTGAACGACATCCGCACTTCGAACACCGCATACGCGAAGTCGCGCGACAGATTCTTGACGATCTTGATCTGCGAAAACGGGATCGCGTGAATCGCGCCCTGACCGTCGCGCAGCCGCACGGTACGGATCGACAGATGCTCGACCGTGCCGGCATGGCCGCCGTCCACGTCGATCCAGTCGCCCACCGAAATCGTATCTTCGATGATGATGAACAGCCCCGTGATCAGGTCGGTCACGAGCGACTGTGCGCCGAAGCCGATCGCAAGGCCGATCACGCCGGCGCCCGCCAGCAGCGGCGTGACATTGATGCCGAGATTCGCCGCCGTGACGATGCCGGCGATCGTCATGATCGAGACCAGCAGCACGTTGCGCACCAGCGGCAGCATCGTGCGGGCGCGCATGCTCGGCGCGCGCGCCTTGTTGCGCGGGCCGGCGGGATTTAGCGCCTCGGTGATCGCGGTGTCGACCAGAATCCACAGCAGCCAGGCAATGAAGACGGTGGCGACGATCGCCGTCACCGCGTGCGCGATACCGCGTGCGGCGACGTTTTCCTCGACCACCGCGGCGAGCGAAACGCCCCACAAACGTGCCGCGAGTTCGAAGAAGAACAGCCAGATGAAGAGCGTCAGCAGCGTGCCGAAAAAGCGCAGCAAGCGCGTCAGATACGGCGAGCGGCGACGCGCGCGCGCGCTGCGCGGACGCGTCAGACGCAACACCACGGCCGACAGGAAAAACGCCAGCACCAGCAAGGCCGCGGTTACCACTGAAATCTGCAGCACGTTTTCGCTGGAACCCGAACCGCCGAGCGTGGCGACCACCGAGGCGGTGGCCAGCACCAGCACGGGCACGTGCCACAGCGCGGCGAGCACGTCGAAGGCGTCGGTGGCGGCCTTGTGATTGGTGCGCTGCTCGTAAGGGCGATTGCGGATCAGATGCGCGACCGGCCGGCGAAACGCGAGCGCGAAATAGCCGGTAAGCACAGCAGCAGTCATATTGGCCGCCGTCGAAATCAGCGCGGCGAGGTTCGAGCCGAGTTGATGCGCGACGTCGTAATTGACGGCGGCGTCGCCGAGCGCGCCACACACGCCGACCACGAAGAGCACGCGCCGCGCATGATCGATCAGCAAGCGCACCGCGATCCGCCGGTGCCCCGAGCCGAACAGCGAAAACATGATCAGACAGATCGCCGAAAACACCGCGCCCGCGACGATCGCATACGCGACCACCATGCCGAGCGTACGGCCGAGCGCGTCGGGCATGGCGCGTACGAACAGCAACGCGGCCACGAATGCGATGATCCACGGTCCGACGCGGCGCAGCGCGAAGATCAGCAGTTCGCGCGTGGTGGGATTCGGCTGCAGTCCCATGACGATGCCGAAGCGCCGGTACAGGCGGTGCTGCACATAGATCAGCGCGCCGGCACACGCGCCCCAGCCGGCCAGCATTGCCGCCATGGAAAACAGAATGCGGCCGAAGCTCTCGTGCCCCTGCCCCGAAATGATCGTGTAGAGCTCGTTGCCGGCCGCGTTGAAGCGGCCGCCCCAATAGCGGACCGGCGTGCGGCCCTGATGCACGTCGGATTCGAACGACGCGATGCCCGACGCGATCGCGCCAAGCAGGCCGGGGCTCGGTTGCGCGGGCGCCGGTGGCTCGACGTTTTTCGAGACGTCGCGCAACTTTTTGAGCTGGGCGACGAGCGCGCTGCGCTGGCGGTCGTTGTCGAGCGTGGAGATCACGCTGTCGAGGGAGTGCGCCAATTCCGCCTGACTCGCCGGCGACGGCGCGGACGCTGCCTCCGCCGCCGAAGCGCCTGAAGCGGAGGACGCGGGCGTCGCCGAGACCGTCGCGCTGTTGATCAAGCTCTGCAAGGCCGGGATGACGGGCGTGCTGGTGGCGGCGCCGGCGGCACGCGCGTTCGCGGGCAATAAGCCCACGCACAGGATCAGCGCGACGAAAACCGCGGCCACCCATGCGGCGAACCGCGCGGCGAGCGGCGAGCGCGCGCCGTGGCGAGCGCCGCATGCGCTACTGTCAGGAGAAAAACGAAAGGCGGCGTGGGTCGCCGGCTGCCCGCCGTTGGACGGCGCAGCCTCGGACTCACGCCGCGACGGGCATGACTGCATGGCAATCCGTAAGAAAACGGGAGACGCCAGTGTATCCGTAGTTTTATCGGGAGCGACCGGACTTGCGTAACCGAATGTTAGGACGCTTGCGTGCGCTTAAGCGTTGTGAGGACCGCGCACGAGTCCTGACGTCGCGTTCGCGGCTCCCGCGCACGGCCCGTTCAGCCTTGTTTCAGCCTCAATAAGCGACCGTTGCGATCTGACGGATGAAACGGCCCTGCTCCAGTTCATCGACGAAAGCAATGGCGTAATCTTCCGCGGAAATGCGGCTATTGCCTTCGGTGTCGATCAGCAGCGTGTTCGCGCCCGTGCGGAACTTACCGGTGCGCTCGCCCGGCGCGATGAGCGCGGCCGGTGCGAAGAGGGTCCAGTCGAGGTCGGTAGCGCGGCGGTAGTCGTCGAGTACCTTCCAATGCGCGAGCGCGATCGGCTTGTAGGCGTCGGGAAAGCCTTCCGAATCGACCAGTTGCTTGCCCGGTGCCACTTCGAGCGAACCCGCGCCGCCCACCACGACGAGGCGCTTCAGGCCCGCCGCGCGCACGCCTTCGATAAGCGCGTGAGTCGCTTTGTCGAGCGCCGCGAGATCGTCTTGCGGCGGCGCATAGGCGCTCGCCACCACGTCGTGACCGCGCACCGCGGCGCCGACGCTCGCGGCATCGAGCAGATCGGCTTGCGCCGCTTTCAGGTTCGCCACATCGATCGGCACACGCGCAGGATTGCGCGCCAGCGCCGTTACCTGGTGGCCGCGGCGGGCGGCTTCGGCGGCGATACGCGAACCGATCATGCCGGTGGCGCCGAACAACGCGATCTTTAACTGTTTGCTCATTTTCACTGCTCCTGTCACTCGCTATATGTAACTATATTGATTACATATGGCGAGGAAAAAAGAGGGGCTTGAGCCCCCGTTCGTTAAGAGGCGCGTGTTGCGATCGACCGCCACGCGCCCTTCCGTACTGCTTTTTTGCTACGTCACCCGTGCGAGCGCTTCTTGCGTTCGCGCTGCTTCTCAGCACGCACCACGTCGGCCGTGGCATCGGCCAGCGTGCGCGCGCCGAGCGCGGCTTCCATGGCTTGCTGCGCTTCGTCGATGATGCCGCGCAGTACGCCCTGGATGTTGCGCCCGACCATGCACGCCGGATTCGGCTCCTCGCGATGCAACGCGAACAATTGCGCGTCGTCTACCGCACGATACACCTCGAGCAGCGTGATCTGCTCCGGCGCCCGCGCCAGCAGCGCGCCGCCGCCCGCGCCGAGCTGCGAGGTAGTGAGGCCCGCTTCCGCCAGCATGCTCAAAAGCCGCCGGATCAGCGCGGGATTCGTATTCACGCTGCCAGCGATCATGTCCGACGATAACGGCGCGCCCTCCTGCAACGACAGCAGCGCGAGCACATGCACCGCGAATGCAAACCGGCTACTCGTGTTCACAACAAACCCGCCCGGCGACGACAATGTGTAACCATAGTAATTACATTTAATCCGGCTGTCAAACGATGTGGCGATCCAGCCGGCATGTCACTTGTCCATCTGCTTTTGCGCATCGCCCGACTCGCCCGATGACGACGAAGCCGCGGCATTCGTCGACGACGCCGAGCTTTGCACCGACCATTCCTGGAGCTTGCGCCCCGCCGAGTCGAGCCCCTGCCCGGTCAGCGCCGCGGCCTTGCCGAGCTGCGCATTGGTGGCGCTCGCCGCGCTCTGCAGATTCGCTTGCGCGGTCGAAGCCAACGCGTTGGGATCGATATTGATCGTGGGCGCCGAGGCCGAGTCGAGGTTCTGCTGCGCGGCGGACTTGGTCGCATCGACCTGTTGGCCGACATAGCTGGCCGCCTGATCGAGCTTCTGACCGGCGACCTGGGCTGCGTCGTTGAGCTTGCCGGCAACCTGCCCGGCGGACGCGTCGTTCTTCTGACAGGCGGCGAGGCCGCCGAACACGACGGCAACGAACGCGGCACGGCGCAGCAAGGATGAACGGATGGATGAAATCATGATGGTGTATGAGCCGCGTCGAGCGGCTTCCGCATGCGAAAACGCGCCAATGATACGCCGTTGCGTTGCGCGCGCGTCTTAACGGGCATCAGGAAGCCCGCTCGCTCTCGACTGCGGCATGCCCTCGGCCTTTTACCGGCACTGAGTTCCACGGCGACGAGGCACGCATTCAATCGTGTCCATTGCATGATCCGTCGCGGTTCTGTCAAACGTTGTGGAGTAGACTGCCTGAGCTTATGAACGTCGATGACGTGAGCGTCAAAGAGCATTCGCTGTGTTCCGTTGATCAATTGGAGGCATACGATGGCGGCAAAGAAGATTCTGTTTCTGACCGGTGACTTCGCCGAGGATTACGAAACGATGGTACCGTTTCAGGCGCTGCAGGCAGTCGGCCATGTGGTCGACGCGGTGTGCCCGAACAAGAAGGCGGGCGACCGGATCAAGACCGCGATTCACGATTTCGAAGGCGATCAGACTTACACCGAAAAGCCCGGCCATCAATTCACGCTCAACGCCACCTTCGACGACGCCGACCCGCGCCAATACGACGCGCTCGCGATCGCCGGCGGCCGCGCGCCGGAGTATCTGCGGCTCAATCACAAGGTGATCGAACTCGTACGGCAATTCGCCGAAGCCGGCAAGCCGATCGCGGCCATTTGCCATGCCGCGCAACTGCTGGCCGCCGCCGACGTGATCCGCGGCAAACGCATTTCCGCCTACCCGGCCTGCGCGCCCGAAGTGAAGCTCGCGGGCGGCGAATACGCCGACATTCCCGTCGACGCCGCGATCACCGACGCCAATTTCGTCACCGCGCCTGCGTGGCCCGCGCATCCCGAGTGGCTGCGTCAGTTCCTCGTGCTGCTCGGCACGCGCATCGAACTCTGACCCGTCTGCCTGATCCATCGGCGAGCGCGTTGTCCTTGCGGCAACTCGCGCTCGCTAAAATTCGCCTGAATTGAGAGTAGTCCGATAGTTCGTAGTGGAAGGCTTTCCCTATAGTCGCCGGCTGACTTAGGAGAGCTTTTTCAATGGAACTGACCGACTGGATCGTCACACTCGCCGTCGTGTTGATGGCAATTGCCTTTTTTTGCGGACGCACGCCGGCCAACTGGTCGTGCGAAAACCGCGCGCGCCGTCTGGCGGGCACGCGCATGCTGGTTCAGGCCGCGTGTTCGGTATGGGCCGCGCTGCTGCTCGCCGCGCGCGGCCTCTTTGCGCTGGACGGGCTGCTCGGCCTGCGCCCGGCGCCGCTGCAAGCCCTGACGGGCGTTGCGATCCTGATAACCTGCGGCTGCTACTGGTCGATTCGCGGCAGCAGACTGCTCAAGCCACGCCGTCTCTTTACCGCGTAACGGCTACGGCGCACTGACGCCGGGCCGCGCATCCGCCGCCTGCGCGGCGCCGCCATCACTTCCACTCGTTCGATCGCGATCTTCCAGGCCGGGGCGGGCATCGCGAACGGCTTGAACACTCGTCACCGTCAGTGGCGCTGACGCGCCGACGGCCTGCTGCGCAATCCGCGCCCCGGCTTCAGGCAGCGACAGATAGAACGTCGTGCCCACGCCTTCTTTCGACTCCGCCCACACACGTCCGCCGTGCCGCTCCACCACGCGGCGCACGAGCGCGAGTCCGATACCTTCGCCCGCCGCCACATTGCCGTGCAAGCGCTGAAACGCGTTGAATAGCCGCGGCAAGGCGACAGCCGGAATCCCCAAGCCGTTGTCCCGCACATAGAAGATCCGCAGCGAGTGCACGCCTGGCGGCGCCGGCGTCGTGCCGATCTCGATCCGGCCTTCCCGCGACGGGTCCAGATAATTCACCGCGTTGCCGATCAGGTTCGCGAACACCTGTTCCAGCGCGGTGGGGTCGCCCCACACGGCGGGCAATTCGTCCACGCTGACCAGAGCGCGGCGCGCGCGGATCGAGCCTTGCATTGCGTCGATGACGCGCGGCACGATATCGCGCACCTCGACCTTCTGCTGCCGGTACTCCACCCGGCCGACGCGCGAAAGGTGCAACAGCGCGTCGATGATGTGCGAAGCGCGCAGCACCGCCGTCTGCAGATAGTGCAATGCTTCGCCGATGTCCTCGTCGACCACCCGCTCGATGCGCTGCCGCGCTTCCTCCGCGAGCGACGACTCGCGCACGGCGGCGCGCAGTTCGTCGCACGAGCGAATCAGTTCCTTCGAGAAGCCTTGCAGGTTCACCAGCGGCGCACGCAGATCGTGCGACACGCTATAGATGAACATTTCGTTTTCCTGGGTCTGCTGACGCAAGTTCTCGTTGATGCGCGCCAGTTCGCCGGTGCGGCGCGCAAGATCGGCCCGGAAGCGCGCCTGGATACGCTCGGCTTCGAGCAGGCGCCGGCTGGTCTCGTGCAAGGTGAGATCGAGGCGCGCGATCTCGTCGTGGCCGGGGCCGATCGGCGCCAGCGGTTCATTGCCCGCGAGGCGTCCGGCGTTGTCGGCGAGGACCGCGAGCCGGCCGCGCACGCCGCGCGTGAACAGCCAGACGGCCAGCGCGACGAACAGCAAGGAGCCCAACACGGCCGCGAGCACGAGCGTTTGCTGCCGCTCGCGGGCGGCGTCGGCGGCGTTCGAGCGCAGTGTGTCGAGACGCCGCTCTTCCGCCTGGAATGCCGCGATTTGCTGACGAAAACGGTCGAGCACGTCCGATGGCGCGAGCTCGCGGAAGCGCGCGAGCACGTCGCGCCGCCGGCCCGAATGCAGCATGTCCTGGATGCGATCCGACCATTGCCGGTAAGCCTGTACCGACTGACGGACCTGAACCACGCGCTCGACTTGCGCCGGATTGTCGGCGACCAGTTCGGCCAGCTGATCGATGCGCCGGTCGACGTCCACCCAAACCGACACCGGCGTGGAAAAACGGGCGTCGTTGGCAAGCACCGCACCGCGCAGCGCGACCGATTCGCCCAGCACCGGATCGAGAATCGCGGTGGTCTGGCGCAGCACGTCCTGGCCATGGACGGCCCAGCGCTCGGCCTGTGCCGCATCCGATTGCGCCTTGACCAGTCCGGACAATAACGCCAACTCGAAGAGAGCCGGAATCGCGATCAGCAACAGGCCTTTAGTGGTCAGTCTCATGCGTGCGCATTGGAGTTCGGTGGCCCTGCAGATCGTGCTCGGGGACGGCACATTATGTCGGCGATCGGGCAGGAAAACAAAGAGTGCACGCCATTGACCAGGCATGCGCCGCCAGCGTGCGCACGAGGCGTACGCGAGACGTCAGGCTTTTGAATTAAACGTAATTAAAATCGAATAATTTGCCTCGATTTGGGTCGTCCGTGCTGCTGCGACAAACACATGCACATGAATTGTGCGTTTTAGTGCGAGTTCAGGTGCACGCGCAACGGCTAGCGTGTAACTCGAAAAGGGCACCCAATCCCATCCCGGTGCCGATTTGCACCTTGTCGGCGCGGCCTGCGCACACATTTGGCCCGCTTCTTGCATTCAATGCCCGCTTTTTTGGCATACGCGAGACACATCGATGGAAAGTCTGAAAACCGGCACCGACACCCTCTTTCTTCTGCTCGGCGCCGCGATGGTGCTCGCCATGCATGCGGGATTCGCATTTCTCGAACTCGGGACGGTGCGCAAAAAGAATCAGGTCAATGCGCTGGTCAAGATTCTGGTGGACTTCTCGGTCTCGACGATCGCGTATTTCTTTATCGGGTACGCCATCGCGTACGGCGTGCAGTTCTTCGGCAGCGCCGAGTCGCTGGCAGCGCACAACGGCTATGCGCTGGTGCGCTTCTTCTTCCTGCTGACGTTCGCCGCCGCGATTCCCGCGATCGTGTCCGGCGGCATCGCCGAACGCTCGAAGTTCAACCCGCAACTCTTCGCGACGTTCGTGCTGGTCGGCTTCATCTATCCGTTCTTCGAAGGGATAGCGTGGAATAACCGGTTCGGCATCCAGGACTGGCTCGCCCATGTGTTCGGCGTGCCGTTCCACGACTTCGCCGGCTCGGTCGTCGTGCATGCGTTCGGCGGCTGGGTCGCGCTGCCGGCCGTGCTGCTGCTGGGCGCCCGTCACGGCCGTTATCACCGCGACGGCGGTATTGCCGCGCATCCGCCTTCGAATATTCCGTTCCTCGCGCTCGGCGCCTGGGTGCTGGCGGTCGGCTGGTTCGGCTTTAACGTGATGAGCGCGCAGACCATCGACAAGATCAGCGGCCTCGTCGCCGTCAATTCGCTGATGGCGATGGTCGGCGGCACGTTGACCGCGTGGCTCGCGGGCCGCAACGATCCCGGCTTCACATACAACGGGCCGCTCGCCGGACTGGTGGCGGTCTGCGCGGGCTCCGACGTGATGCATCCGCTCGGCGCGCTGGTGACGGGCGGCATCGCCGGGGTGCTGTTCGTTTATATGTTCACCTGCGTGCAGAACCGCTGGCGCATCGACGACGTGCTGGGCGTGTGGCCGCTGCACGGTTTGTGCGGCGCGTGGGGCGGCATCGCGGCAGGCATCTTCGGCCTGCGCGCGCTCGGCGGTCTGGGCGGCGTGTCGTTCGGTGCGCAACTGGTGGGCACGCTGGGCGGAATCGCGGTGGCCACGCTCGGCGGCACGCTCGTGTACGGCGCGATCCGGATGACGGTGGGCCTGAGGCTCGATCAGGAAGACGAGTACAACGGCGCCGACCTGTCGATCCATAAGATTTCGGCGACCTCGGAGTGAGGTCCGACCGGGCGCGCCGACTGACGTTTCCGGTGCGTGAACGAGTCGCGCCGGCGGCGTGCCGTCCAGCTTGAGTCCGGACCGGAACGTCTCTGACACTCTCGTCGCGTGAACGTCGCGCCGGTGGTCCGCGAAGATCGATCGCGTGAATCTCGCCAGCGCCGGATGAATATGCGGCCCTCCATCGGACAGCGTGCGCCAGCACCCCGCCGGCGAGCGCCCAGACCTGTCCCCACATGCATGCGGATGTTAGACTTGCGCGCTGGAGATGGCATTCTCCCTTAACCGCCCTCGTGGCTGATGATGCCTGCTTCGTCCGGCTGAACGCGGAGGCGGCATCTCACTCCTCGCTCTGCCCGGTTTGTCGACACTCCGGTTTTGCCAGGCTTCCTCCCATGTATTGGTCTATTCTCGCTGTCGGCATCGGCGGCGCGCTCGGTTCGTTATTCCGCTGGTTTCTGGGCATTCGCCTGAACGGCGTCTTCAGCGGCTTGCCTCTCGGCACTTTCGCCGCCAATGTCATTGCCGGCTACGTCATCGGCGTCGCGGTCGCAGGCTTCGCGCGGGCGCCGCAGATCGCGCCCGAATGGCGGCTCTTCGTCATTACCGGCCTGATGGGCGGCCTGTCGACTTTCTCGACTTTTTCAGCGGAAGTGGTGCAGCGCCTGCAGGACGGCCGGCTCGGCTGGGCGGCCGGCGAAATCGTGATTCACGTGGGCGCCTCGCTTCTGATGACCATGCTCGGCATCGCGACGGTGTCGCTGCTGTCGCGCTGAAGTCGCGGCGAGCTGAAGCGCTTGAGGCGTGTGCGCTGCCGCTTCTGCCTTGCCTTGCTTCGCGTAGCGAACGTCTAGCATGTCCCTCCGGCGCCAACTCGAAACCTACAATCAGCTTGCGGTCCGACCAGGCTCGACGTAGAGTGTGCGCTCGACAAACCAGCACATGAGGTGACGGATGTTCAAGTTCCTGGCGTTATGTGTCGCATTGGGTGCCTCCGGCTCGGCCTTCGCTAAAGCCGATTGCCCGGCCCATCCGAAGAGCGAGTGGATGAAGGAGTCGGATGCGCGCGCCCAGCTCGAAGCACAGGGCTACAAGATCAAGAAGTTCAAGGTCGACGGCAACTGCTACGAAATCTACGGCCATAACAAAGAGGGCAAGAAAGTCGAGATCTACTACGACACCAAGACGCTTGCCGTCGTGAAGTCCGAGATCGACTAACGCCTCGTGCGCGCGATGCCCGTCAAGACCTGGGACATGGGCGTGCGGTTCACGCACTGGACCGTCGCGGGCATCGTCGTGTGGAATCTGTTTGGACCCACTGATCAAGCGCACCGGGTACTCGGATATATCGCCGCGGGCCTGGTTGCCTGTCGCATCGCGTGGGGGTTTGTCGGCACGCGGTACGCGCGATTCTCCGCCTGGTGGCCGACGCCGGCGCATCTGAGAACCTACGTGCGCTCGCTGGCGGCCGGCAAGCCGCTGCATCATGTGTCTCACAATCCGCTCGGCGGGCTGATGGCCATCGCCCTCTGGCTGCTGATTCTCGCGCTGGCAGCAAGCGGCTGGCTGATGCGCCTTGACGCCTTCTGGGGCGAAGACTGGCCGCATGAGCTTCACACATATCTGTCAATCGCGCTGCAAGCCTGCGTGTGCGTTCATATCCTCGCGTCCGTCGTCATGAGCATCTGGACACGCGACAACCTGATCCGTGCGATGCTCACCGGCTATAAACGCGATCCCGCCGACAAGCGCTGACAGTTGCAAGCGCTGGCGATGCTAGCGTCAGTCCACTTCTAGACTCGCCACGAACCTCGGACCAACAGCTGCGCGGGTTCGCACAATCACGCTGGATCAAACCCAGCGACGGCTTTGATCGCGCAATGGTCTTTACCATTGAGACGCTGGAGGAAGCAGCCACGCGAGACAAGAGATTCGACGCAAACTACAGTTGGTCTGCAAGCTGACCCGAATACAAACCGATCAACCAGTCGATAAAAACGTCGACGCGCCTCGGCTTGGTCCGATTCGGCATATACACGACGGACACAGGGCGAGGATTCGACGGATAGTCTCTCAACACCTTAATCAGTCGACCGGCTCGCACATGCGGGTCGAGTACAAAGGTGCCGCCCTGTATCAGCCCGAGGCCCGCAAGCCCACATGCCACGTAGGTATCCGCATCGTTCACAAGGATCGAACTTTTCAGCGCAACGGAACGGACCTCGTTTCCCTCGAGAAACTCCCAACTTCTGATACGGCCTGACTTCAGGGCGTAATTCACGCCGATATGATTGCCGAGGTCATCCAGGGATAACGGCTCGCCATGCGCCCGGATGTAGTCCGGCGACGCGTAGGTCAACGTTTTGTAACTGCCCACTGTCTTGGCGACCACGCCGAGTTCGCTCACCGGTCCCACGCGCACGGCGCAGTCCAGTCCCTCCTCGATCAGATCGGGATGATGATCGGCAATGCCGATGTCCAGTTGAATGTCTGGATTGCTGGCGAAGAACTTCGGCAGTTCCGGTATAACGACCGACTTCGCGACTAACGAGGGCATGCTGACACGGACTATTCCGCTATTGCTTCCTTTGGATGCCTGAGCGTCGGCGTCCATTTCTTCCAGATCCCGCAGAAGCGCGACGCAACGTTCGTAGTAGCGAATGCCTGCATCGGTCGGCTTGCTTCGACGCGTTGTCCGGATCAGAAGCTTCACGCCCAGATCCGACTCGAGCGCCTGAACCATACGGGTGACATAGACCGTTGACGTATGCAGGACTTCAGCGGCTCTCGTGAAGTTGGTCGATTCGACCACCTTCACATACGCCTTCATTGCGGAAATCTTGTCCATTGTTTTGTTGTCGCGTCCTTCTTTGCATTTGGGAGTTCGTTACGTGTACCGGGAGGAGCGGCGAGATCGTCGGGCCGAGGGCTGAATCCAAAGGTCCCGTCGCTATTTTCGGAGTACTGCGAGGCTCGGGCGACCAATCGATGCTCATAGCAATGCCGGTCCCGATCATCGCATGCGAGCTAAAGCTCTCCTTGCGTACCATCGAGGCCGCCCGGAACTTGCACATTGGCGATTTTTCTCTAGCGGTCTTTCGGCGTCCCGCCACCCTTCGCTCGCCGCCTGAAGAGCACACCGAATCCCAGCGCGACAAGCAAGGCCACTATCAGACCCGCGCTCATGCCCGTCGTGCCGCGCCTGTCATCCGGACCGGAAGCGGCGGAGGCGACAGCAGGTGCGGAACTCGGCGTTTCGACCGGCTTCGGAAGCGCTACGCCAGCGGCACTGCCCTGGCGCACGAGAGAGGCCTCCGACGTCGGGGAGGCCTGCGAGGCGGTGGAGGCAACGGCGTCCGAAATCGGACCAACTGGAGCCATGTCAGTGGATGAAGCGATGGCGGGAGCCTGCGCAACGTTAGAACTCGCTTCGGCAGACCTGGCCAGCGCCTTCCACTTTGCGAACACCGTATCGATGCAGTGAACGTCGGTGCACGCGTTGCGCGATTGCCGCCACTGAGCGACCTGTTGGGGCGAAAGCTTGCCGCTGCTCAACAGAGCCTGTTGTTGCGCAGAAATATCGTCGTACTCATTGTTCAGGATGGCGTGATCGCATATGACGCGTTCGGCCGGTTGTCGCGTGGTTGCGCATTGAATATCGCTTGCCCATGCTCCGGTTGGAGCAAAAGTCGCCATTGACAGCAGCACTGGCCAAAATCGCTTTAGATGCACCGGCTCTCCTTGAATGTCGTTGCCTTGCTAAAAGTGCGGTCGCTCGTAAGCGAAATTCTCTATGCCTGTGACAGGGTCGCGAGACGCCGACAGTGCCGCCGCACGAGGCGGCACTCGGAGCAGCTTACCGAATCCGGGTCACAGCCGCCGTTTTCATGTCGCAATTAAAAGAGACCTCGCCTGTTCAAGAAGCGCGTGCGACGCTGCAAACTCATTGCGTCCCGCCATTGTCAGCGCCGCTTGACCTGTGCGCGCGAACAGATCGTCGTCAGATGTCGCGACGGCATTCAGTTCGGGACCGGGACGGTCGTATCGGCGAAAGAACTCGAGCATTCGCGACGCATCCAAACGCAAATCCTTTGGACCCGCCGTGGCTAGAATCTCGGCGGCTGCAGCCAGCTGTCGCGTGGCCTGGAGGAATTGAGTGCGGTCCATGACACTTGCCCCATGAGTCACCGTGGTCGATTGTTGGAAGAGTTTATCGCAAGACTTTCCAGCGCCGCCGACAGCGGGGGCTTGACGAGGCGCGCGGCCCCGTTGCATTGCACACGTTCGTGGTCCGTCCAGAGCTTATCCCTTCACCTCTGGAGTGACGATTGGCGACCTGACTCAGCCCCGCGCTTCGCGCAAGTGTTGGCTCTGGCGGCAGCAGCTAAGCTGAAATGTTCGTCTGAACCCAACATCGGGTCGTGCGCTCGCCCGCTCAAACCGGCATCGACAAGGCGTGCAGCCCGGCTCGAATGGCCGCCCGTAAATTAGCTCTCAGTCGGCACGATCGTTGCAACTATGGCTGCCTCAACGGAGGTTGCCATCATGTGCGTTTTGCAGGGTTTCGTTAATTCCATTCCGCTGCGTGCGTCTTCACTTGTCGCCGCCGCGGCTATCTCTGTCGCGGTGCTCTGCGGCACCGGCATCGCAGCATTCGTTGGACTGCTGCCCGAGTCGGATGACGTTGCCGTCGCGGTGACCGTGACGCCGTTGATCGACATGCAAGTCGACGCTTATGTGAAGCGTGTTGCCAACGCGTACTGAACCGCCCGCCGGACAACACGCGAGAACGCCGCAGCCATGCACTGCTCGTCTCCGTGCGAGCTATCGCGATGTCGCTCCCAGTCAGCGGTCAGGAGCGCAGTACGCCTTTCAAACGCCCCAGTTCAGCGGGTCTCGTGTATGAGCGATACAGTTCGCCGACTGTGCCGAATGCCAGGGCAGGTTTGAGAGTCGCACCGGGAAGTGCGTGAGTAATCCAGTCAAAGGCATTCATTTCGCGTTGAGCAGCATGCACCGCTGCCGTAAGCACCGTGAGCGCCCGTTCTGCGGAGTGCCCACCGAGGTCGACAAAGCAGCTCTCAAACGGATGCTTCGTTATGCTCTCGACGTGTAACGCTGACTTTCGAACGTCCAAATCAACCTCCTTCGCGGATTGCCCATCCTGTATAGCAACTGAATGTGACAATACATCGCGTTGTCCCGCCGACAATTCGACGCGGCTCGCGCGAGCGTAGAGGGCACCGCGCGGCGCGGCGACCGTTCGGGAGAATGGCACGCCATAACGCGGCGTGAACACGCGCCCACCTCTTTTCGAATCCAGTCACGAGTATTCCTCGTATATACAGTCAGACCCACGCAATGAAGCGTGGCAACTCTGGAGGAATACGCCATGAGATACAGGACTGTGTTCGTCGCTGACACGCTCTCTGCCGATGCCGATGCCGAAGTAACAGGACACGCAATCGGCGTCAGGCGTTCGAATTCGGCGTAACGCTGTCATTTTTGGGCGTTCGGCCACGACTCACTTGCATGCCTCGCATCGGGCCACACAACATCTGCCCTGATTGCGCTGGAGTAGCTGCTTGCGATTCGCCGCTGCGCAACCAGTCATCTTTGAGCGGCATACGAGAGTTCGGCGTGCTGACGCACGCGCCTGCATCAAAGGAGAAACACCATGGAAAAGTTGGCGACGAAACTTCTGTTCGCGCGTATTGCTGTCGTGTCACTCTGCGCGTGCGCCGCGACGCTTGCGCAGGCCGGCGGGAATGGCAACGGTGGGTCTGGCGGCGGCGGTGCTCACGGTGCCGCGACCGCGGGCATGACGTACCACAGCGAGCCCGTCTCTAGCCCCTGGAATCGGGTTCCCGGCGACATGAGCAGGAGCGCGGATACGATGCATAAGGATATGCCCGGCATGACTCCCGAGAGCGACACTGCCCCGAGTAAAACCGCGCAATGAATGCGTGAAAGTTTGCCGGCGCGAGACGGTTCATTCGCCTGCGCGCCCGGCAACTTGTCCGCAATGACTCGCTACCTCGGGTGGAGATTCAGCTTACCGTGGTCGGATTCGCATACCGACATTCCGCGACACTGCTGGGCCAGAAGAACGTTACTTAGGGCCAACCGGAAGGCGTACTCGCCGGTTGCGCGCACCGCTCTGTTTAAATCGCCAACTGCCCTGGCAAGCGCATGAAGTTTTCGATAAGCCGCAGCAAGTCCGTTTCATCGGGCCGCGTACCCCATCGGCTGTATCCCGCAACAGACGCAATGGCGAACCAGGAATGCGGCGGAAACCATTCCGCTCGCACTGTCACGCCGCCGATGATTCGCAACCGTCCCGTATCGCTGAGAAACTCAGCGTGAATCTTTTCGCCGCCGACGGTTTTGCTGGCGATGACTGGCGTGGACCGAAGCATAAAGCCCTCCTGCAATTTCTGACTGCTAAAAGTGGATGCTCGTGAACTGGCTCTCCCGAAGAAAACGAACATAGCCGGGACGTTTGCATCAACCCGCCGAGTCGGCGACGAAGACCAGATTTTTGACGACACTGCGTGCTAATAGGCAAGTTGCGTGCCGGACAGATCAAACGCTCGATAATCGAACTTTTGCCCATTTTTCATTTGCGGTCTGCCTGGTTCTGGAGCAATTGACTTTGCCGGATGCACGCAAGTGAACAGCGAGGCACCCGTTCCGTGCCGGGCAGCGCGCCGCGAAAATGGAACCCAATGTCCTCGCTCATCCGCGAACCCACTCCATCGATGTTCGAAAGACGACCGCGCGAGACGTGTACTCTTACGAGTGAGCCGTAACTTCATTCGCAAAGCCGGCTCCCCGCCGACGACGAATGCCGATACACCAGCCAACGCGCGGGAACCATAGTCGCGCCGCGGCAGGTCCGAACAACTACATAGCGCCGGAGCCCGGCTCCACGGTGCGGTTTGGAGACATCAATGAGCGCAGGCTTTCAACACCCGTTTCTCGCCACCGCAAACAACATTGGGCGAGGCAAAATCGTCAGCTCCCAGCAGGCGGTCAGACTGATCCGTCCGGGTAACACGGTGGCCACTGGCGGCTTCGTCGGCATTGGCTTTGCGGAAGAAATCGCCGTCGCACTGGAACAACTGTTCCTCGACTCGGCCGCCGACGATAGCGACGCCCCGCGCAATCTGACGCTGGTCTACGCGGGCGGTCAGGGCGACGGCGCTCGCAAGGGCCTGAATCACTTTGCCCATCAGGGTCTGGTTCGACGGGTCATCGGCGGTCATTGGGGGCTCGTGCCGGGGCTTCAACGCATGGCCGTCGAAGGCCACATCGAAGCGTATAACCTGCCTCAGGGCGTCATCTCCCAGCTGTTTCGCGATATCGCGGCGCATCGGCCCGGTCATTTGTCCACGGTCGGACTCGATACCTTCGTCGACCCGCGCAACGGCGGCGGCAAGCTCAACGCCCGCACAACGGAGGATCTGGTTAGCCTGATATCGGTCAACGGCGCCGACTGCCTTCTGTACAAGACATTTCCGGTCGACGTCGCCATCGTGCGGGGCACCACTGCCGATGCAAACGGCAATGTGACGATGGAAAAGGAAGCGCTGACGCTGGAGTCCCTTGCCATCGCAATGGCCGCGCGCAACTCGGGCGGGATCGTGATCGTTCAGGTGGAGCGCATTGCCGAAGCGGGGACCCTGAATCCACGACAAGTCAAAATACCCGGGATTCTGGTCGACTGCGTTGTGGTCGCGAAACAGGAAAACCATTGGCAAACCTTCGCTGAGTCGTACAGCCCCGGTTTTGCGAGCGAGCTTCGCATTGCGACGAGTTCGATTCCAGGCATGGCACTGACAGAGCGGAAAGTCATTGCACGGCGCGCTTCATTCGAGCTGATGGCCAATAGCGTCGTCAATCTTGGAATCGGCATGCCGGAAGGGATTGCCAGCGTCGCGAACGAAGAGAAGGTGTGCGACCTTTTTACGATGACAACCGAGCCGGGCGTCATCGGCGGTATTCCGGCCGGGGGCCTGAATTTCGGCGCGGCAACCAATACCGACGCCATCATCGACCAGCCCTACCAGTTCGACTTCTACGACGGCGGCGGTCTTGACATTGCATTTCTCGGGCTCGCGCAAGTGGACCGGGAAGGCAACCTCAACGTCAGCAAGTTCGGGCCGAAGCTCGCGGGCGCGGGTGGCTTCATCAACATCTCGCAGGCGGCGAAGAAAGTGGTGTTTGTCGGAACCTTCAACGCCGGCAAGCTGGACGTCAGTATCAAGGACGGGCGTCTGCAAATTCTGCACGACGGCCTTTGTCGAAAATTCGTCGACGCGGTGGAACACCGAACCTTCGGTGGTCGTTACGCTAATGAACGGCAGCAGCCCGTGCTCTACATTACCGAGCGATGCGTCTTTACCCTCACGCCCGACGGACTCGAACTCGTCGAGATTGCTCCGGGGGTCGATCTCCAGCGCGACATTCTTGCGCAAATGGGCTTCGCGCCCGTCATCAAATCGCCGCCGCGGCTGATGGACGCCCGCATTTTCGACAATAAGCCGATGGGTTTGCGAGCCATGCTGTTAAGGCTGACGCTCAGTGAGCGGTTCAGCTACGACGCCGACAAAAACATGTTGTTCATCAATTTCGAAGGGCACAAGGTCATGACCGTCGACGACGTCGAAGCAGTCAGAGCGGAGGTCGAGCGAGTGCTGTCCGGCCTCAAGGTGCGGCCGCACGCAATCGTCAACTACGACAATTTCTCCATAGCGCCCGAAGTCATCGATGCTTATTCTGAAATGGTGAATGGCCTCGTCGCCCGATACTATTCGGACGTCACGCGTTACACGACAAGCAGCTTCCTGCGCATGAAACTGGGGGACGCGCTGCAGCGGCGCAGCGTCGCAACGTACATCTATGAGAGCCCCGAGGAGGCATCGTCTCACGAGGCGCGTTAGCCTGAAGGACGCGCCTCGCATCTGATCCTGCGGCGGCCCGCGGCCGCAGGCCGGTCCTCCTGGTCGCGTGAGCCAGTTGTCCGGAGAACGTAACGAATCAACCCGTGTCGCCGCCTGCCACCGGCAACACCGTTCCAGTGATATAACCCGCCTCGTCCGAAGCGAGAAACAGAATCGGCGCGGCCTGCTCGTCGATGCTGCCGTAGCGCTTCAGGAAGGTCGATTCGGTGACCTGCTTCACCGCTTCGCCCATCCAGATTTTTTCCTGCTCGCTATCGCCGGCCGCGTTACGCGGGACACGTCGCGCAGGTGCATCGGTGCCGCCCGGCGCGGTGGCGACCACGCGGATGTTGTGCTCCGCGTATTCCATCGCCAGCGACTGCGTCATCGCGTTCACGCCGCCCTTCGCCGCCGAATACGGAACGCGGCGGATCCCGCGCGTGGCATTCGAGGACACGTTCACGATCGTCCCGCCTCCGCGCTTGAGCAGATACGGCAAGACTGCATGGCATGCGTACAGCGTCGGCATGAGGGAGCGCCGGATTTCCGCATCGATCTGCGCAGGCTCGAACTCGGCGAAGGGACGCATGCGAATCGCGCCACCCACGCCATTGACCAGAATATCGATGCCGCCAAAGGTGCGCGCGGCGAAGGCCATCGCCGACGCGGCGCCTTCGTAAGTTTCAAGGTCGGCGACAAACCCTGCTGTTTGTGCGCCGTGCGCTTCGGCGGCGACTTCCGAGACGAAGTCGGCGCGGTCCACGAACAGCACCTTGCCGCCTTCGGCGGCTGCGCGAAGCGCTACCGCACGACCGATGCCCTGCGCGGCGCCGGTGACCACCATGACCTTGCCGGCGAATCGTTGCGTGCTCATGCGGTCCTCGGCGCTGCGTTGGGCGTGAACTTCTCGTAGTGGAAGCTGTTGGGCCTCACGCCGTTGTCGTCGAAATGCTTGCGCACGGCATCGACCATCGGCGGCGGGCCGCACAGGTACACGTCCACGTCGCCGTCGTTGACGGCCTCCGCCGGCATGTGCTGCGTCACCCAACCCTTGCGCGGATGAGTCGACTCCGTATCGGCCACCACCGTGCTGTACGTGAAATTCGGCAGCTTCGCTACGTAGGTTTCGATTGCATCGACCTGCACGAGGTCGAGGTCGCGCGTGACGCCGTAAATCAGATGGACTTTCTGCTGCGAGTTCGTGCGAGCCAGCACTTCAAGCATCGACAGGAACGGCGCCAGGCCGGTGCCGCCGGCGAGGAACAACAACGGCCGCTCGACCGCGCGCAGATAGAAGCTGCCGAGCGGTCCGGTCAGTTCCACCTTGTTGCCTGCCTGCGCGGATTCGAGCCAGGTGCTCATCACGCCGCCAGAAATTTTCTTGATCAGAAAACTGATTTTCGATTCGCCCGGTGCCGACGAAAAGGAATACGAACGATGCTGACCGCTGCCAGGAACGTCGATGTTGACATACTGGCCCGGCAGGAAGACCGGCGCGGCCGCGTCCACGTCCAGTTCGAGCACGATGGCCGCATCGTTGTGCGCTTGCACCTTCGTCACGGTCGCGGCGAACTTGCTTTGCTCAGTCTTGCATGCGGTGGACGATGCCGGCACCGCAATGACACAATCGCTTTCCGGCACCATCTGGCAGGTGAGAACGAGACCGCTTTCCTTCTCATCCTCGCTCAGCGCATCTTCGATGTAGTCGTCGCCCAGGTCGTAGCTTCCGCTCTCGGCGCGGCACTTGCAGGTGCCGCACACGCCATCCGAGCAATCCATCGGCAGATTGATTTTGGCGCGAAAGGCGGCATCGAGTACTTTCTCGCCCGCCTTGCATGTGACAAAGCGGGTCACGCCGTCTTCAAAATTCAGTGCAATGTTGTAGCTGGACATCTTGCCTCCTGTACTTCTCTATTCCGCGGTGTTTGCGCTCAAACGTGATAGACGTCGAGTACCTGGCGGATGTAATCGTCCTTCAAGACGATGCGCTTGTAACAAATCAACAGCTCATCGTTGACCTTGCGCAGAGTGACGAACATCGTGCCGAAAAACTGGTCGGTGGTTCTGTAACGGTGGCTGAGCGTGTTGAAGTTGTAGCGCACGTCCACCTCGCTCTCGCGCTCGGCCAGCACTTCCACATTGGTGACGTTGTGACTGGTTCGCGGCTCAGGCATCGAGGCGCTGCTGCGCTCAGTCTTGATGCGGAACACACGGTCTTCCAGGCCACCACGGTCCGGGTAATACATCAACGAAATCTGGCTCTCGTGGTCGTCGGTGAGCTGGTCATCGTCATCCCACGCCGGCATCCAGTACGTGACGTCCTCGGTATAGCAGGCGAGCCATTCGTCCCATTGACGGTCGTCCAGCAGGCGCGCTTCGCGGAACAGCACCGCGCAAATTGTCTGGTGATCGAAGCTCATGCCACGGCCTCCCCTTGTTCTTTTCTGAGTGCGTCGCGCATCACATGGACCCAGTACTCGTGCTGACAGACGAACAGGCCCTCGTCTTCACTGCGCTCGCCTGAAATGCGTGGCTTAAGGCCCATATTTTTTGCGTTCGCGTCGGCGCCTTCGACCCACAGCGGCGCGCCGCGCGACAGGTCGTTCCACATTGCAGTGGTGCCGGCATAGCCTGCCTGGCAGGCTCGGAATTCTTCGAGGTCATCCGCGGTGCCCATGCCGGAGACGTTGAAGAAGTCTTCGTACTGGCGAATGCGCGTAGCCCGGTCGGATGCGCTCTCGCCCTTCGGCGCGAAACAGAAGATGCTGACTTCGGTCTTGTCCACGCTGATCGGACGTACGACGCGAATCTGCGTGCTGAACTGGTCCATCAGGAACACGTTCGGATACAGACAAAGATTGCGGGTCTGGTTGACGATAAAGTCCGCCTTCACCTCGCCCACGCGTGCCTTGATTTCGTCGCGGTATTGATAGACCGGCCGCACTTCCGGGTTCATCGTCTTGGTCCACAACAGGATGTGGCCGTGCTCGAAGCCATACACGCCGGCCACGGATTTGCTCCAGCTGTTCGCATCCACGGCCTTGGTGCCCTCGACCTTGCGCCGGTCCATCGTCGCGGCGTAATTCCAGTGCACGGTGCTGACGTGGTAGCCGTCGCAACCGTTCTCCATCTGCATCTTCCAGTTACCGTCGTAGATATACGATGAATTGCCGCGCAACACCTCCAGCCCATCCGGGGCCTGGTCGACGATCTGGTCGATGATGACCTTCGTCTCGCCGAGGTAGTCCTCGAGTGGAATCGCGTCCGCGTTGAGCGTGCCGAACAGGAAGCCGCGATAGCTCTGGAAACGTGCGACTTTTTTCAGATCATGCGAGCCGTTGGTATTGAATTGAATCGGGTATTCGGTGGTCTTCACGTCTTTGACTTTCAGCAGCTTGCCGGTGTTGGCAAAGCTCCAGCCGTGGAAAGGACACGTGAAAGTGCCTTTGTTGCCGTGCTTTTTACGACACAGCATCGCGCCTTTGTGCGCGCAGGCATTGATGACCGCGTGCAGTTCGCCGCTTTTGTCGCGAGTGACCACGACAGGCTGGCGGCCGATCCAGGTGGTGTAGTAGTCGTTGTTATTGGGAATCTGGCTTTCATGCGCGAGATAAACCCAGTTGCTCTCGAAGATGTGCTTCATTTCGAGTTCGAACAATTCAGCGTTCGTGAAGATGTCGCGGCGGCAACGGAATACACCGTTCTGCTTGTCGTCCTGAACTGCGGTGTGCAGCAGTTCATCGAGTTGCGAGGCTTTGTCGAGAGTTGCGGACATGAGTGCTCTCCTACGCGTGCTCCGGGTCACGGAGCACGCGCATCAGTGTCGAAAGATTCTTGCTAAGGATTGAGCGGCAGCAGTGGTACGACGTAGCGGCCGCGTTCAGCGCTCAGGCGCTGACAGACACACGCGGACGATGCACGAGCTGGTTATCCTTGCCGTGAATCAGCGGAGTCAACTCGATGTCGAACTGGATTTCCTTATACGCATCGGTCTTCATTCCCAGCGCGGTGCCGCCGGTCTTTTCGACCACGTGGGGAATCAGATCCTCGCGAGTGGCGTAAGCGAAGTCGTCCCAGATCAACGGATCACCTTCGATGTTGATCTGCGTCGTCAGCTTGCGGGACTTGTCGGAGGTGACGAAGAAGTGCACGTGCGCCGGGCGGTTGCCATGGCGGCCGAGCACGTCCAGCAGTTGCTGGGTCGCGCCATGCGGCGGGCAGCCGTAGCCTACCGGCATGAGCGTGCGGAACTCGTACTTGCCGTCGGAGCCGGTGCTGACCGCGCCGCGCAGATTGAACTCGCTCTGCTTGCTGGTCGGGTCGAAGTGCGAATAGAAGCCTTTCGAATTGGCGTGCCAGCATTCGACCAGCGCCCCCGCGACGGGCTTGCCATCCGGGCCAGTCACCGTGCCGCGGATCACCAGCGGGCCGGCGTCCTCGTCCGGATCGATATCGATTCTCGACACGCCGTCGCGCACCGGCGCACCGGCGACATACAGCGGACCTTCGATGGTACGCGGCGTGCCGCCGGTAATTTCAGCCGCTTTGTCCTCCGCGTCCATGCGGATGTCGAGGTATTTCTCCAGACCGAGACCGGCAGCCAGCAGCGCAGCTTCGCCGTCCTGGCCGAGCTTGTTGAAGTAGTGGACGCCGGCCCAGATTTCGTCGGGCGTCATGTCGAGGTCGTCGATGGCCTTGAACAGGTCGCCGAGCAGGCGATTGACGATCTGCTTTGCGCGAGCCTCGCCGTCCTGGCCGCCCACGTTGGCAGCAGCCTTCAGCAGGTCTTGCACTTCCTTCGTATCGAACACTTTGACGCTCATGTCTGCTCCTGAATCTCTATTTTCTGGTGGGGTAAACCCTTGGTTTAGCGCCCACTTGAATATGCCTGAGAGGTATAATGGGTGCTGAAACAGAGTGTGAATGCAGAATAATGGACGTCAGAAGGGCTCGTCCAACACTGATTTAGTATCGGCCTATATCCACGAGGTATTGAAATGGAACTGCGGCATCTTCGCTATTTCGTCGCCGTGGCCGAGGAACGCAATTTCACGCGCGCGGCCCAGCGGCTGAACATGGCGCAACCGCCTTTGAGCCGTCAGATCCAGCAGCTCGAAGAGATTCTCGAGGTGCAGCTATTCCAGCGGGATTCGCGTCCGTTGAAGCTCACCGAGACGGGCAAGTTCTTCTATGCTCACGCCGTGCAGTTACTGGCCCAGACGTCCGAACTCGAATCCATGACGCGCCGCGTGGGCAACATCGAGCGCAGCCTCTCCGTCGGTTTTGTCGGCTCGACGTTGTATGGCATGCTGCCCAAAATCATCCGGCGCTTCCGCGACGAGAACACCACCGTCGAACTCAGCCTTCACGAGATGTCGACGATGGACCAGATTCGAGCACTCAAGGACGGTCAGATCGACGTCGGGTTCGGTCGCATTCGGCACGAGGACCCTAACATCCGCCGGGTGATTCTTCGCGAGGAGAAGATGATCGTTGCATTCCCGGAGGGCCATCCACTCTCAATGGCCAAGCCCGTCCTCGCTCTCAGCGACCTGGTCAACGAAACGCTGATCATTTTCCCCAAGGCGCCGCGCCCCAGTTATGCAGACCAGGTGCTGGCGGCGTTCGAAGACCGCGGTCTCAAGCCTCGCCGCATCTATGAAGTACGCGAGTTGCAAATCGCGCTAGGCCTCGTGGCAGCGGGCGAAGGCATTTCTGTCGTCCCGAGTAGCGTGTACGGCCTGAAGCGAGACGATGTGAGCTACAAGGAACTGGACGACCCTACTCTGGTTTCGCCCATCATCATGAGCATGCGTGCGCTCGACGAGTCGCGCGACATTCGAGAAATGCTCGAACTCATCTATCGGCTGTACGATGAGGAAAAAATAAGCTTTGCACCCCGTAACGATTCGGGGCGGTGAGATCCGTTATACCCCGGAGGTATCGCACTAGACGTCGACGGTGTTGGACAGGCGGTTATTGCGCACGCAATACTTCGGCAACCCTTCCACTCCAACATTCCCGGCATGAACGTCCACATCACCTCTGTCGAAGCGATTCTGGTTGATCTCCCAACCATCCGCGCGCATCAGCTTGCCATGGCGACGATGCAGCAACAAACCCTGGTGATCGTCCGTCTGCGCTCGAACGACGGCATCGAGGGTCTTGGCGAAGCGACTACGATTGGCGGCCTGTCGTACGGCGACGAGAGTCCCGAAGGCATCAAGCTGACCATCGACACCTATCTCGCACCGGCGATCGTTGGGTTGGACGCGACCAACATCAACGACGCAATGCTCAAGCTGAACAAGGTCGCCCGGGGGAACCGGTTTGCCAAGTGTGCAATCGAGACGGCTTTGCTGGATGCTCAGGGCAAGCGCCTGGGCGTTTCCGTTTCGACGCTTCTTGGCGGCGCTGTCCGCAAGACGCTTCCGGTCCTGTGGACGCTCGCAAGCGGCGATACCCAACGCGATATAGATGAAGCGGAAACGCTGCTCGCCGAACGTCGCCACAATACGTTCAAGCTGAAGATTGGACGGCGTAGCGTTCGTGATGACGTAGCGCACGTGTCGAAGATCAAAGCGGCGCTCGGCGACCGCGCCAAAGTCACGGTCGACGTCAATCAGGCGTGGAACGAGGCTGACGCGGCGCTGGGAATCGAAGTACTCGAAGGTGCCGGCATCGACCTCATCGAGCAGCCTACTCCGCGAGAGCAGCGCGGCGCACTCGCGAGACTTGCATCGCGTTTCATCGTACCCATCATGGCCGACGAAGCTGTGACAGGTCCCGAAGATGCGCTCGAACTTGTGCGCGGCGCCTGTGCGGATGTGTTTGCGCTGAAGATCGCGAAGTCCGGCGGAATCTACGGAATGATGCGTACGGCGGCCATTGCGGATGCAGCCGGCGTGTCCCTGTATGGCGGCACGATGCTCGAGGGCAGCATCGGGTCGATTGCATCGGCACATGGATTCAGCGCTCTGCCGCAACTTGCCTGGGGCACCGAACTGTTCGGACCGCTCCTGTTGAAGGACGACATCGTCACTGCTCGCCCGCAGTATCGGGACTTCGACCTTCATCTGCCAGAAGGACCTGGCCTGGGCTTGCAGATCGATGAAGAGAAGCTTGCTTTCTATCGTCGCGACAAAAATAGCTGAGTGCAGAGTCAGTCCAGCACCGGGCACGACAACCCATTCCAACTAGTGCGCCGGCGAACCTGAGAGACCCCAACTTTTTCGAATGAGAAACACATGCTATATCTCGTAAGAATGGACGTACACCTGCCACACGATATGCCCGTGGCCCAGGCTGACGAAATCAAGGCGCGAGAAAAAGCGTACTCACAGGAGCTTCAGCGCCAGGGCAAGTGGCAGCAACTCCATCGCGTTGTCGGCGAGTATGCGAACTACAGCGTTTTCGATGTCGATTCGCACGACGAACTGCACACCATCCTCGCAGGCCTGCCGCTGTTTCCGTATATGACGATGAAGGTGACCGCGCTTGCACGCCACCCGTCGTCTATTGAACGGCAGTACGCCGGTGCCGAAAAGTAAAAGCGGGCAATGGCAAGCGTCACGAGTGCCCACGCTATCGAAAATCAGCAACGAACCGATGTCTTTCGCGGTTAGTCCCCGAACGGGTTGCCGGTGTCTTTCACTTCGGTATTAAGGTTGTATTCCGCACGCACGGCCTTGAGCACGCCTTCGATGTCGCGCTCGAAGCCGACCGCGTTGCCGAAGTGCGTCATGTTCCAGTTGCAGCCTGTCTTGTCAGGCTCTTGCAACTGCGGCCGGGGCACGCGAATCTTCACGCCATCCTCGACGATTTCTTGCAGCCGATGAATTCGCCGGTTGACTTCCTGCTGAAGCTGCGAGGCGTTGAGTGTCTTGCGTATCATCCGAGTCTCCTTCCACTTGTTCGAGCAGTCTAGCGCAGGCGAGGCGTGCCGCGACCTCAGGCGATGAAATGCAGAGTGCGTGAGAGTGGGCAAGATGCGATGGCTCGTCCGGTTGCGTGGAAAGTTGAGCGTTTGGGACTTTTCTGTCCGGCTGCAGCCAGCTGCGGGCGCTTCGTCCAGCGTACGGCCGCTATCGACTGGCGACCGCTTCAGACACGTCAGGTTGCCAGCCGCCACCTAGTGCCTTGAACGCGGCGACCGCCGCGCGCGCCGATTCGGTTTGCGCCTGCACGCGCGCGTCCGACGCGCGCAGCAGGTTATCGTCGGCCTGCAACACCTCGATCAGGCTGACGACGCCTTTTTGATACGCCGCGAACGAGGCCGCTCGCGCCCGGCCGAGCGAAGTCACACCCTGTGCGAGCACGGCAGCCTGCTCCTCGCGCTTCACGAGTGCCGAGAAGGAATTCTCGACGTCCTCGGTTGCGTGCAAGGCGGCAAGCCTGTACGCGGCGAGCATCTCGGCCTGCTGGCCTTTGGCCTCATTGATCTGCGCATTGATGCGGCCGAAATCGAACAGACGCCAGCGCAGTCCCAGCACGCCGGCGCCCTGACTGGCGCCGCTACTGAACAGGTTGCCGCTGGCCACCGAGGTGGCGCTCCCAATCAGTCCACTGAGCGACAGCTTGGGGTAATACTCAGCGACCGCCACGCCGATACGCGCATTCGATGCAGCAAGGCGACGCTCGGCCACGATCAGATCGGGCCGGCGCCTGAGCAACTCGCCTGGCGAACCGGTGTCCGCGATTCGCGGGGCGGCCGGGATATCGCCGCCCTCGAGGAGTTCCGCCCGATGCGTGCCGGGCTGCGCGCCCAGCATTACGTCCAGCGCGTTCATGGCCGCATCGAGACCGGCCTCCAGCACCGGGACGGATGCCTGCACCTGGGCCAGCGCACCTTCGGCCTGGCTTACCTGAAGGTCGGCCGCCAAGCCCTTGCTGTACAAAAGGTTGATGGTCGAAAGCAGGTCCTGCTGCGTCTGCAACTGCTTGCGCGCGACCTGCAGACGAGCCTGCAATCCGCGAATGGTGATGTAGATGTCGGCGGTCTGTGCTGTCACAGCCAGCCGCGTGGCCACCTCGCCGGCCTCCGAAGCCTGATAGTCTGCAAGTGCCGCTTGCCGCCCCCGACGCAGGCCGCCAAACACATCCAGTTCCCAGCTCGCGCTGAAGTTGGCCTCATAGTCGTTGCCGTAGCGATCGAAACCGGGCGTTGAATTCAGGATACGCCCCAGCGGAGTTTCAACCGACTGATAGACCCGGGCCGCCTGGCCGCTGACATCGCCGGAAGGCAGTAGCGCGGCATTCGCTGCCCCGAGTCCCGCGCGCGCCTGCGCGACGCGCGCGGCGGCTTGCGCGAGGTCCAGGTTCTGCTCCAGCGCGAGCGTGATGAATCGTGCAAGTCGCGGATCGCCGAAACCCGTCCACCATGTGATCAAGTCTGCATTCTGCGCCGCCTGGCGGTGATCGATCGCGGCCTGGCCCAGGAAATGGTCCGGCATGGCTACATCGGGCCGGCTATAGTCGGGGCCTACAGCGCAGCCCGCCAAGAGACTCGCAGCAATGACCGCGGCAAGGAGGTGTTTGGGTAGCATGGGCGTCTTTGCGAGATTCTAACCGTGACTATAATACCAAATAGTCACTAGTTGTCCATTCCTGTATGCTTTGTCCATGAAGAAAAACATTCCCATCCCCTCCGCAGTTCCCGCGCGCGGCCCGGCTGATCACGAAGTGCGGGACCAGATCGTTGCCGCCGCCACCGACCACTTCAGCCGGTATGGCTACGAGAAAACCACGGTCTCCGACCTTGCCAAGGCGATCGGATTTTCCAAGGCCTACATCTACAAGTTCTTCGAATCCAAGCAAGCCATTGGCGAGATGATCTGCGTCAACTGCCTGCAAGAGATCGAAAGCGAGGTGCGCACAGCCGTCGCGCAGACCGATCTGCCGCCAGAGAAGTTGCGACGGATCTTCAAGGTCTTCACCGATGCGAGCCTGAGGCTGTTTTTCCGGGATCGCAAGCTATACGACATCGCAGCGTCGGCCGCCACGGAGAACTGGCAGGCCGTGCAAGCCTATGAAGCACGTGTCCAGCAGCTGCTCCAGGAAGTTCTGCAGGAAGGTCGGCAAAGCGGCGACTTCGAACGCAAGACACCGCTGGACGAAACCGCGATGGCAATCTATCTGGTGCTGCGCCCTTACCTCAACCCGCTGCTTCTGCAATACAACCGGGACACCACCGATGTCGCGCCCGCGCAGCTGTCCAGCCTGGTACTCCGAAGTCTGTCGCCCTGACGCGAACACATTTAGTGACGCTTGACTGAATTAGTCACTAGAACCATAATGGAAGCCGTCATCACTTCACCGATGGGACTTTCATGTTCTCGCGTCGCCTCGCCACTTCCGCACTCGCCTGTGCGCTGCCGCTTGCGCTAGCGGCCTGCGGCGAAAAAGCACCGCCCGACCCGCGCACCGAGGTGCCACTGGTGCGCACGGCCATCGTTCAGCGCGCCGCCCCCACGTCCCGCTCGTTCACCGGGACCGTTGCGGCACGGGTGCAAAGCGACTTGGGTTTCCGCGTGTCCGGCAAGGTGCTGGAACGGCTTGTTGATGCCGGCCAGACCGTCAAACGCGGCCAGCTGCTAATGCGCCTCGACCCCATCGATCTCAAGCTGGCCGCGCAGGCCCGGCAGGAGGCGGTCACCGCCGCGCGAGCACGGGCGCAGCAGACCGCGCAGGATGAGGAGCGGTATCGTGACCTGCGCGGCACGGGTGCGATTTCGGCTTCGGCGTACGACCAGGCCAAGGCCGCCGCCGATGCCGCCAAAGCGCAGCTCAGCGCGGCCGAGGCTGACGCCGGCGTGGCGCGCAATGCGACGGGCTACGCCGAGCTGGTGGCGGACGGCGATGGCGTCGTGATGGAAACCCTGGCCGAACCGGGCCAGGTCGTCAGCGCCGGACAGCCCGTGGTGCGCCTGGCCCACGCCGGGCGCCGCGAGGCCGTGATCCAGCTTCCGGAAACCCTGCGTCCCGTCATTGGTTCAGTCGCCCAGGCAAACCTGTTCGGCGACAGCGGCGCCAGCGTGCCGGCCACCCTGCGCCAGCTTTCGGATACGGCAGATGCGCGTACCCGCACCTTCGAAGCGCGTTATGTATTGCAAGGTGCGCTGGCCGACGCGCCGCTGGGCGCGACCGTCACGATCGAGATACCGGACGCACGCGTGGTGCTCCAGGACGGCATGCAGGTGCCGATCGGCGCGGTGCTCGACGCGGGCAAAGGGCCCGGCGTGTGGGTCGTCAACGGCGAGCCGGCCAAAGTTGCGTGGCACCCGGTGACGGTCCTCCACCTGGGCGACGACAGCGCGCGCGTGTCCGGTACGTTGAAGCAAGGCGATCGCATCATTGCCCTCGGCGCCCAGTTGCTGCGCGAAGGCGAGCAGGTTCGCGTGTCCGGCCAGGCCGTCGCGATGGCGAACGAAGGAGCACGTCCGTGAGCGAAGGCCGATTCAATCTGTCGGCGCTCGCCGTGCGTGAGCGCTCCATCACCCTGTTCCTGATCTGCCTGATCTCGCTGGCCGGGCTCCTGTCGTTCTTCAAGCTGGGCCGCGCCGAGGACCCGGCGTTCACCATCAAGGTGATGACCATCGTTACTGCGTGGCCTGGCGCCACCGCGCAGGAGATGCACGATCAGGTCGCCGAGAAAATCGAAAAGCGCATGCAGGAGCTGCGCTGGTACGACCGCAGCGAGACATACACGCGACCCGGGCTGGCCTTCACGACGCTGACCTTGCTCGACAGCACACCGCCGTCCGAAGTGCAGGAGGAGTTCTACCAGGCCCGAAAGAAAATTGGCGACGAGGCAGCCAATCTTCCGTCTGGCGTGATCGGGCCGATGGTCAACGACGAATATGCTGACGTCACCTTCGCACTCTTTGCGCTCAAGGCCCGTGGCGAACCGCAACGTCTGCTCGTGCGCGATGCGGAGTCGCTGCGTCAGCGATTGCTGCACGTGCCGGGGGTGAAGAAGGTCAACATCATCGGCGAACAGGCCGAGCGGATCTACGTCCAGTTCTCGCATGACCGGCTGGCAACCCTCGGTGTCAGCCCGCAGGACGTGTTCGCCGCGCTCAACGGCCAGAATGCCCTGACGCCGGCCGGCTCCGTGGAGACCAAAGGTCCGGAAGTGTTGATCCGCCTGGACGGCGCCTTCGACAAACTGCAGAAGATCCGCGATACGCCCGTCGTCGTGCAAGGTCGCACGCTGAAGCTGTCGGACATCGCTACTGTCGAGCGCGGTTATGAAGATCCGGCGACATTCATGATCCGCAACAACGGCGAGCCGGCGCTGGTGCTCGGCATCGTGATGCGCGACGGCTGGAACGGGCTCGATCTCGGCAAGGCACTGGACAGCGAGGTCGGCGCAATCAACGCCGGGCTGCCGCTGGGCATGAGTCTGACCAAGGTCACGGATCAGGCCGTCAACATCCATTCGGCGGTCGACGAATTCATGCTCAAGTTTTTCGTCGCACTGCTGGTGGTCATGCTCGTGAGCTTCGTGAGCATGGGCTGGCGCGCGGGCCTGGTGGTTGCCGCCGCCGTGCCGTTGACGCTGGCTGTCGTGTTCGTGGTGATGGCCGCGACCGGCAAGAACTTCGACCGCATCACTTTGGGATCCCTGATCCTGGCGTTGGGCCTGCTGGTGGACGACGCGATCATCGCCATTGAAATGATGGTGGTGAAAATGGAGGAAGGCTACAGCCGTGTGGCCGCTTCTGCCTATGCCTGGAGCCACACTGCCGCACCCATGCTGGCGGGCACGCTGGTGACGGCCGTCGGCTTCATGCCCAACGGCTTCGCGCGGTCCACTGCGGGCGAATACACCAGCAACATGTTCTGGATCGTCGGCATTGCGCTGATCGCATCGTGGGTCGTCGCCGTGGTCTTTACGCCTTACCTCGGCGTGAAGATGCTGCCCGACTTCAAAAAGGTCGAAGGGGGGCACGACGCAATCTACGACACGCCGCGCTACAACCGCTTCCGCCAGCTGCTCACGCGCGTCATTGCGCGCAAATGGCTGGTTGCC
Source organism: Paraburkholderia dipogonis (assembly GCF_042680985.1). Classification (NCBI taxonomy): domain Bacteria; kingdom Pseudomonadati; phylum Pseudomonadota; class Betaproteobacteria; order Burkholderiales; family Burkholderiaceae; genus Paraburkholderia; species Paraburkholderia dipogonis. The sequence continues at coordinate 145,127 of NZ_JBHUFR010000014.1, forward strand.
GGTTCGGTCGTTGGCCTCTTCGCCCTGGCCATCCTGGGTATGGGCGTGGTCAAGAAGCAGTTCTTCCCGATCTCCGATCGTCCCGAAGTGCTGGTCGAGGTGCAGATGCCCTATGGCACCTCCATTTCCCAAACCAGCGCCGCTACCGAAAAGGTCGAGGCGTGGCTGGCTAAACAGAAGGAAGCCAGCATCGTCACCGCGTACGTCGGGCAAGGTGCACCGCGCTTTTTCCTGGCCATGGGACCGGAGCTGCCCGATCCGTCGTTCGCGAAGATCGTGATTCGCACGGACAGTCAGGAGGAACGCGATGCATTGAAGGCGCGACTGCGGCAAGCCATCGCCGACGGTCTTGCTCCCGAAGCGCGCGTGCGCGTCACGCAACTCGTGTTCGGGCCGTATTCGCCGTTCCCGGTCGCCTATCGCGTCACCGGTCCGGACCCGGACAAGCTGCGTGGAATCGCGGCTGAAGTCCAGCAGGTGATGGAGGCCAGTCCGATGATGCGCACGGTCAACACCGACTGGGGCACGCGCTCGCCGACGCTGCACTTCGCCTTGCAGCAGGATCGCTTGCAGGCGGTGGGACTGACGTCCAGCGCCGTCGCGCAACAGTTGCAGTTCCTGCTCACCGGCGTGCCTGTGACCGCCGTGCGCGAGGATATCCGAAGCGTGCAGGTGGTAGCGCGTTCGGCTGGCGATGTGCGTCTCGACCCTGCCCGGCTCGGCGACTTCACGCTGGCCGGCGCCAACGGGCAGCGCATTCCGCTGTCGCAGGTCGGCAAGGTCGACGTGCGCATGGAGGAGCCGATCATGCGCTGGCGCGACCGCGTGCCGACGATCACGGTACGCGGCGACATTGCCGACAACCTGCAGCCACCGGACGTCTCGACGGCGATCACCCGGCAGCTTCAGCCGATCATCGCGAAGCTGCCCAGCGGCTATCGCATCGAGCAGGCGGGCTCGATCGAGGAATCGGCCAAGGCGACGACCGCCATGTTGCCGTTGTTCCCAATCATGCTGGCGATCACGCTGGTCATCATCATTCTCCAGGTTCGCTCGATTTCAGCGATGGTGATGGTGTTCCTGACGAGTCCGCTCGGCCTCATCGGTGTGGTGCCGACATTGATCCTGTTCAGGCAGCCGTTCGGCATCAATGCGTTGGTCGGGCTCATCGCGCTTTCGGGCATCCTGATGCGTAACACGCTGATTCTGATCGGGCAGATTCACCAGAACGAAAATGCCGGTCTCGATCCGTTCCATGCCGTCGTCGAAGCCACTGTCCAGCGGGCGCGCCCGGTGATCCTGACGGCCATGGCGGCGATCCTGGCCTTCATTCCGCTGACGCATTCGGTGTTCTGGGGAACGCTCGCTTACACGCTGATCGGTGGCACGCTCGCCGGGACGATTCTCACGCTGATGTTCCTCCCGGCCATGTACGCAATCTGGTTCAGGATCCGCCCCGGCAGCCCCGCAGGTTCGCACAGGAGCCGGGACCCGCGGTCATCGCATGCAGAACCGATGGCGCAGGAAGCGCTCGACGCGCGTTGAAATTTCACTAATTCACCAAACGGAGCTGTTCATGTCGAATTCCACGGTTGTCGTTGTGACCGGCGTGTCATCGGGTATCGGGCGCGCCACCGCCGAGAAGTTCGCGAGGCGAGGCTGCCGCGTGTTTGGCACAGTGCGCAGCATCGCAAAAGCGGCGCCTGTCTCCGGAGTCGAGCTTGTCGAGATGGATGTTCGCGACGATGCTTCGGTCAAGGCCGGAATCCAGTCCGTCATCGAACGCGCCGGGCGAATCGACGTACTCGTCAATAATGCGGGAACGAGCCTGATCGGCGCCGTGGAGGAAACGTCGACTGCCGAGGCATTGTCGCTGTTCGATACCAACGTCTTCAGCATTCTGCGCACGACGCAGGCAGTACTTCCCCATATGCGGGCACAACGCGGCGGACGGATCATCAATGTCAGTTCGGTGCTTGGGTTCTTGCCCGCTCCCTACATGGGACTCTACTCCGCGTCCAAGCATGCCGTCGAAGGGCTGACCGAGACGCTGGACCATGAGGTGCGGCAGTTCGGCATTCGCGTGACGTTGGTCGAACCGTCCTTTACCCGGACCAATCTGGACATCAACGCCCCTCTCGCAAGCTCGAAAATCGCCGACTACGAGCGCGAGCGCGTGCTTGCATCGAGCGCAGTCGTCAACAGTGTCAAAGGCGCCCCTGCGCCGGACGGCGTAGCGAAGACAATAGTCGACGCGGCGCTCGGCACCTGGCGTATGCGTCGCACACCGGCCGGCGAGGCATCCCTGTTGCGCAAATTGCGGCGCTTCATGCCCTCCGGCCCCGTCGACGCAAGCTTGAGGAAAACGTTCGGGCTCGCGTGAAGTCCTCCCCTGCCGCAAGGTGGCCTGTGCACCATGTTCGCGGACCCGCCCCGCGCCGACGGACGACTAGTTTCAGGCGTCCACCGTCATGACGGCTTCAGTGCCTTGCAACGATCCGCGCGCGGCAGCACGGAACTCTTTGCACCCTCGTCCATAAGCATTGGAACCGCAGATATGGAAAGTCAGCAGTGCGAGTCGTCGATGCCCGCAATCGGAGAGATCTCCGCTCTCGCGCTCAACCACTATTTCGCCCAGCGCGCAATGCGCGCTTTCTGGGCTCATTTCGACGAAGAACTTCGGGACGCCGAGATTAACGCATCCCAGTTCTGCATGCTCGCCTTGCTGAATCACCGCGGACCGCTGGTTTTCGGCGATATGGCAGCAGAACTGGCAATGGACCGATCGAATCTGTCGGCCAATCTTGCGCCGTTGTTCCGTCGCAAACTTATCTCATCAATCACCCACAAAGAAGATCGACGCAAACGTCAGCTCGTCGTGACGACCGAGGGACAAAAAGCTGCCGTTTCCGCAATGCTCCCCTGGCTGCGGGCCTATCGGAACACGTTTGAGTTTGTGAGGCTAATTGATCTGAGTTCGATGCGCGATCTATTCTTCGCCCTTCGCAAATTCAATCAGGATTGCAATTGATCAGGATCTTTGCGCGAAACCGCGGAGATTACGCCGGCCGGTTAAGCGGCCGTGACCATTTGCAGTTCATAGCCGGCATGCGAGCGTCATTCGTTGTGTTGACCTACTCGCTGCGGAGGCTACCTGGCCGCGGAAAATAGGCGCTGAAATCGGCGTTTGCGTGCTGGCGAAAGAGGCACACCCATCCTCGCTCAGCTCTGGCACGTGGGTCACCATTGTCTTCCAATAGTCGCGAGCAACCTGAGGCCGTTTCCCCGCCTCCGTGTGCGAGTATGTCTCCGCAAGGTCATGTCGGAAGGCGCCAACTACGTGGAACGCCAATAGCCGAAAAAAAAGGCGTCACGTTGCCGTGACGCCTTAAAAAGTTCTAGCCATTCCGAGGGCCGTGCTAGAACCTGAGAGACGGTATTCGAAAGTTTGGCCTGCGATGCGACGCCTGTACAGAGTGCAGAGCGCGACATGGACTGTTGCGGTGGACTATGAGAAAACACTCGACACAGACATTCGTGCGGGCCACGGCAGGTTCGAAACTTCAAAATGCGGAACCTGAAACCGTCTTTCGAAATGAGATTCCATTTTTTATGGTTATGCTGACTAAGTCAAGCAAAATCTAAAGAAGCTTCATTCGTCGCGGAAAAATATTCCGATACAATGAATCTTCTGATGAAAAATCACTTCGACGCCCTATTTTGGGACCGCGACCGGCGCTTGAGAGACGGTCGTCGGCTGGGCCGCGAAGAAAGAAATTGAAATAAAGTTCCAAAAAACACATGAACCGACCCACGCCCTCCCGAACTGCGGCAGAACCGGCCAGAGACAAAGACGGCTCCGGCGACGAGGTGACCGCCCTCGCGCGCGGCCTGACCGTGCTGCGCTCGGTCGCCGCCGCCGACGCGCCGCTCAGCAACCGTGAACTGACCGAACTGACCGGCATTCCCAAACCCACCGTGTCGCGAATCACCGCCACGCTGGTCAGCGCGGGCTTCCTGTTTCGCCTGCCCGACAGCGAGCGGTTCGTGCTGACCTCGTCGGTGCTGGAGCTGAGCAACGGCTTTCTGCGTAACTTCGACATCCGCGCTCGCGCGCGGCCATTCCTGATCGAACTGGCAGAACGCACGGCCTTGTCCGTCCATCTGGCCGTGCGCGACCGCCTCGACATGGTGGTGATCGACGCGATCCGGCCGCGTTCGGCGGTGCTGGTGTCGCGTCTCGAGATCGGCTCGCGCATGAATCTGAGCCGCACCGCCATCGGCCGCGCCTATCTTGCCGCGCTCGAAGAGCCGGAGCGGGAAAAACTGCTGATCGGCCTGCAGGCGGCGGAAGGCGACGACTGGGGCCACGTCGGCAGCCGGCTCGACAGCGCATTACAGGAAACCATCGAGCGCGGCTTCGCGATTGCCACGGGCGAATGGTACGACGGACTGAACGCAATCGCACTCGGTTTCACAGGACCGTCGGGCGAACGCTACGCGGTCAATTGTGGCGGCTCAGCCGACCAGTGCCCGCGCGACTGGCTGATCTCGCGCGCGGCGCCAGCGCTCCTCGAGTGCGTCGCCAGAATCGTGCTGGAGATCGGCGGCACGCCGGGGCGCCGCCTCGATACCTGAAGCGGACGCAAGCACGCCGGTGGGCGGCCAAGGTTTCGCAAGCAATCCTGTAACCTTCGTAATCAAAAGAAAAATACGCGGGTGGACTGTTACAGAGCCCGCGACGTAGGATCATGCCTTCCTGTCGCGGGACGCGCGCGCCCGGCTTGCCGTTTTCCCCTTCGATAACCTTCCGGCCGCCTGTTTCGATGCCGCATTGCGTTAACATCTCTGTCCCGCGCCTCGGGTAGCATCGCGCTGAACGAGCGCGGTGCACTCGCTGTCGAAACCGCCTGTCATGCCATTCGCGTGCCGGTCCGCCGAACTGTCGAAGAACGGCACGAACGCGCGAGCGGCTCACATCCAAGCCAGTCACCTGACCGAACCGATGGACGAACAACAAAAGCATTCGGAAACCACACGCCCTGTTCCTCCGGCTTCCCAACCGTCCTCGCGCGGCGGCCCCACCGGCACATCGACCCCGCCGCCGGGCATGGTGAAGCGGCATCGCGGCCGTCATATCGCGTTGATCGTCGCCGCACTGGTCATCCTCGGCGTGGTGCTGTGGCGCTGGCATCCGTGGGGCGGTCCCGGCGGCGGCGCGAGCGGCGCGGCCGGCGCCAGCGATGCGAGCGGCGCCCGCGCCGGGC
>NZ_JBHUFR010000014.1:150419-160270 GCF_042680985.1 Paraburkholderia dipogonis
GGGCGCGCTGGCCGCGGCGGCGCAATGGGCAATATGCCGCAGCCGGTTCACGTGGCGGCCGCGACGCAAGGCGAAATGCCGGTGGTGCTAACCGCCCTCGGCACGGTCACGCCGCTGGCCAACGTCACCGTGCTGCCGCAGTTGAGCGGCGTGTTGCAGGACGTGTATTTCAAGGAAGGTCAGATGGTCAAGAAGGGCGACGTGCTGGCCCAGATCGACCCGCGCCCGTATCAGATCTCGCTCGACAACGCGCAAGGCACGCTCGCCCGCGACGAGGCCCTGCTGCAAACCGCCCGTCTCGACCTGAAGCGCTACCAGACGCTGCTCTCGCAAGACTCCATCGCCAGCCAGCAGGTGGATACGCAGGCCTCGCTGGTGCGGCAATACGAAGGCACGGTGAAGTCCGACAAGGCCAATATCGACACGTTCAAACTCGACCTCGTGTATGCGCGCGTCACCGCGCCGGTGTCGGGACGCGTCGGTCTGCGCCAGGTCGATCCGGGCAATTACGTGACGCCGAGCCTGACCAACGGCCTCGTGGTGATTACGCAGTTGCAGCCAATCAGCGTGATCTTCACGACCTCCGAAGACAATCTGCAACAGATCATCCAGCAGACTCAGTCGGGCGCGAAGCTCTCGGTCACGGCGTATGACCGCAGCAACACCACGTCGCTCGAAGGCGGCATGCTCGAAACGCTGGACAACCAGATCGACACCACCACCGGCACGGTCAAGTTGCGCGCGATCTTCCAGAACAGCAAGAACCTGCTGTTCCCGAATCAGTTCGTGAATACGCGCCTGCTGGTCGATACGATCAAGGACGCCGTGATCGTGCCGACGCCGGCCGTGCTGAACGGCTCGATGGGACAGTTCGTGTACGTCGTGAAGGCGGATAACACGGTGACCGTGCGGCCGGTCAAGATCGGCCCCGTGGATGGCGAACGCACCAGCATCAAGTCCGGTCTGGCGGTGGGCGAGCGCGTCGTGATCGACGGTTCGGACCGCCTGAAGGAAGGCGCGAAAATCACGATTCCGGCCGACAAGCCGCGTGGCGCATCGGGTGCCCGTGGGGCAAGCAGCGCGGCCGCTGCATCGGGCGCATCCGGCGCCCACGCGCATCATGGCAAACACCCGGCGCAAGCCTCGCAATAAAGGCACGGCACTTACCGCATGAATCCATCTCGCGCCTTTATTCTGCGTCCCGTCGGCACCGCGCTGCTGATGGCGGCGATCATGCTGGTCGGTCTCGTCGCGCTGCGCTTCCTGCCGCTCTCGGCGCTGCCCGAGGTCGACTACCCGACCATCCAGGTGCAAACCTTCTATCCGGGCGCGAGCCCGGACGTGATGACCTCGTCGGTCACCGCGCCGCTCGAGCGTCAGTTCGGGCAGATGCCGTCGTTGAATCAGATGTCGTCGCAAAGCTCGGCCGGCTCGTCGATCATCACGCTGCAGTTCAGTCTCGATCTGCCGCTCGATATCGCCGAGCAGGAGGTCCAGGCCGCCATCAACGCGGCCGGCAATCTGCTGCCGTCCGACCTGCCCGCGCCGCCGATCTACGCGAAGGTCAATCCGGCCGACGCGCCGATCATCACGCTCGCGATCACCTCGAAGACGCTGCCGCTCACGCAGGTGCAGGATCTGGCCGACACGCGTCTCGCGCAGAAGATTTCGCAGGTGGCGGGCGTGGGTCTGGTGAGCCTGTCGGGCGGCCAGCGCCCGGCTGTGCGGATTCAGGCGAACCCGCGCGCGCTCGCCGCGTACGGTCTGAATCTGGACGACTTGCGCACTACCATCTCGAACCTGAACGTCAACACGCCGAAGGGTAACTTCGACGGCCCCACGCGCAATTACACGATCAACGCGAACGACCAGTTGACCGACGCCGACGCCTACAAGAGCGCCGTGGTCGCGTACAAGAACGGCCGCGCGGTGATGCTGACGGACGTCGCCAATATCGTGCAGGGTGCGGAGAACACCAAGCTCGGCGCGTGGGTCGACGGCACCCCCGCGATCATTCTGAACGTGCAGCGTCAGCCGGGCGCGAACGTGATCCAGGTGGTGGACAGCATCAAGAAGCTGCTGCCGCAGTTGCAGCAGGCGCTGCCCGCCGCGCTCGACGTGGAAGTCGTCACCGACCGCACCACCACGATCCGCGCCTCCGTGCGCGACGTGCAGTTCGAACTGGCCATGTCGGTCGTGCTGGTCGTGCTGGTCATGTACCTGTTCCTCGCCAACGTCTACGCGACCATCATTCCGAGTCTCTCGGTGCCGCTCTCGCTGATCGGCACGCTCGCCGTGATGTACCTGTGCGGCTTCTCGCTCGACAACCTGTCGTTGATGGCGTTGACCATCGCGACCGGCTTCGTGGTGGACGACGCGATCGTGATGATCGAGAACATCGCGCGTTACGTGGAGGAAGGCGAAACGCCGCTCGAAGCCGCGTTGAAGGGCTCGAAACAGATCGGCTTCACGATCATTTCGCTGACGGTCTCGCTGATCGCCGTGCTGATCCCGCTGCTCTTCATGGGCGACGTGGTCGGCCGGCTGTTTCACGAATTCGCCATTACGCTCGCCGTGACGATCGTGATCTCGGCGGTCGTGTCGCTCACGCTCGTGCCGATGATGTGCGCCAAACTGCTGCGCCACACGCCACCGCACGAGAGCCACCGTTTCGAAGCCAAAGCGCACCGCGCGATCGACTGGGTGATCGCGCGTTACGCGGTCGCGCTCACGTGGGTGCTGAACCGGCAACGCTCCACGCTCGTTGTCGCGGTGCTGACGCTGGTGCTGACCGGCGTGCTATATGTGTTCATTCCGAAGGGCTTCTTCCCGGTGCAGGACACCGGCGTGATCCAGGCGATCACGCAGGCGCCGCAGTCGGTGTCGTATGCGTCGATGGCCGAGCGCCAGCAGGAACTCGCCGCGCAGATCCTGAAGAATCCCGACGTGGAAAGCCTGACCTCGTTCATCGGCGTAGACGGCAGCAACATCACGCTGAACAGCGGCCGCATGCTGATCAACCTGAAGCCGCGCGACGACCGCAGCAACACCGCGAGCGAAGTGATCCGCCAATTGCAACGTGACGTGGCGCATATTCCCGGCGCGTCGCTGTACATGCAGCCGGTGCAGGATCTGACCATCGACTCGACCGTCAGCCCGACGCAGTACCAGTTCATGCTGACCGATCCGAATATCAGCGAATTCACGACGTGGGTGCCCAAGCTGGTCGAACGTCTGAAGCAGTCGCCCGAGCTGGCCGACGTGGCCACCGACCTGCAGGACAACGGCCAGTCGGTTTACATCGAAATCGACCGCGCCACCGCGTCGCGTTACGGCATCACGCCGGCCACCGTGGATAGCGCACTGTACGACGCGTTCGGCCAACGCATCATCTCCACCATTTTCACGCAGTCGAACCAGTACCGCGTGATTCTGGAAGCGCAGCCGGAGATGCAGCATTACACCGAATCGCTGAAGTCGATCTATCTGCCCTCTTCCACGTCCACGGGCGGACAGGTTCCGCTGTCGTCGATCGCGCGCTTCATCGAGAAACCCGCGCCGCTGCTGGTCACGCACCTGAGCCAGTTCCCGGCCACCACGGTGTCGTTCAACCTCGCGCCGGGTTCGTCGCTCGGCGCGGCGGTCAAGGCAATCGATCAGGCCGAGAAGGACATCGGCTTGCCCGCGTCGTTCCAGACCCGCTACCAGGGCGCGGCGCTGGCGTTCCAGGCGTCGCTGTCGAACGAGCTGTTCCTGATTCTCGCGGCGATCGTCACGATGTATATCGTGCTGGGCGTGCTGTACGAGAGCTTTATCCATCCGATCACGATTCTCTCGACGCTGCCTTCGGCCGGTGTCGGCGCACTGCTGGCGCTGCTGATTACCGGACATGATCTCGACATCATCGGCATCATCGGGATCGTGCTGCTGATCGGTATCGTGAAGAAGAACGCGATCATGATGATTGACTTCGCGCTCTACGCCGAACGCGAGGAAGGCAAGCCGCCGCGCGAAGCGATCTACCAGGCGTGCCTCTTGCGCTTCCGGCCGATTCTGATGACCACGCTCGCCGCCCTGCTCGGCGCACTGCCGCTGATGCTCGGCACCGGCGCCGGCTCCGAATTGCGCCGTCCGCTCGGTATCGCGATTGCGGGCGGGTTGATCGTCAGCCAGTTGCTGACGCTCTTCACCACGCCGGTGATCTACCTCGCGTTCGACTCGCTCGGCCGCCGCGCGCGTGAACGCTTCAATCGCGGCGGGCCGTCCAAAGGCGCGACACCGCCCGTCAGCGACGCGGGGAACTGAGCGATGAATCTATCGCGTCCGTTTATTTCCCGCCCGGTCGCCACCACGCTGCTGGCGATCGGCATCGCGCTGGCCGGTATTTTCGCGTTCACGAAGCTGCCGGTAGCGCCGCTGCCGCAGGTCGATTTCCCGACCATTTCGGTGCAGGCCAGTTTGCCGGGCGCGAGTCCGGATACCGTGGCGACCAGCGTCGCCAGTCCGCTTGAACGGCATCTCGGCTCGATCGCCGACGTCACCGAAATGACCTCGCAAAGTTCGGTCGGCTCGACGCGCATCACCATGCAGTTCGGCCTGAACCGCGACATCGACGGCGCCGCGCGCGACGTGCAGGCCGCCATCAACGCGGCGCGTGCCGATCTGCCGGCGAGCTTGCGCAGCAATCCGACGTACCACAAGGTCAATCCTGCCGACGCCCCGATTCTGATTCTGGCGCTTACCTCGAAAACGCTCACGGCCGGCCAGTTGTACGACTCCGCGGCGACCGTGCTGCAACAGTCGCTGTCGCAGGTGGACGGCGTCGGCGAAGTGGACGTGAGCGGCTCGGCCAATCCGGCGGTACGTGTCGAACTGGAACCGAATGCGCTCTCGCACTACGGCATCGGTCTCGAAGACGTGCGCGCGGCGCTTGCCGCGGCCAACGCGAACAGCCCGAAAGGCTCGATCGAATTCGGTCCGAACCGCGTGCAGATCTATACCAACGACCAGGCCAGCAAGGCGTCGCAATACAGGGATCTGGTCATCGCCTATCGCAACGGCTCGGCGGTGAAGCTCTCCGACGTCGCCGAGGTGGTCGATTCGGTCGAAGATCTGCGCAACCTCGGCCTCTTCAACGGCAAACGTTCGGTGCTGGTGATTCTGTACCGTCAGCCGGGCGCGAACATCATCGACACCATCGACCGTGTGACGGCCATGCTGCCGCAACTGCACGCGTCGCTGCCCGCCGACGTCGACATCGCGCCGGCCGCCGACCGCTCCACCACGATCCGCGCCTCGCTGAAAGATACCGAGCGCACGCTGGTGGTCGCGGTGGCGCTGGTGGTGATGGTGGTGTTCCTGTTCCTGCGCAACTGGCGCGCCACGCTGATTCCGAGCGTGGCCGTGCCGATCTCGATCATCGGCACGTTCGGCGCGATGTACCTGCTCGGTTTTTCGATCGACAACCTCTCGCTGATGGCGCTGACCATCGCGACCGGCTTCGTGGTCGACGACGCGATCGTGGTGCTGGAGAACATCTCAAGACATATCGAGAACGGCGTGCCGCGCATGAAGGCGGCTTTCCTCGGCGCGCGCGAAGTTGGCTTCACCGTGCTGTCCATCAGCATCTCGCTGGTCGCCGTGTTCCTGCCGATTTTGCTGATGGGCGGCATCGTCGGGCGCCTGTTCCGTGAATTCGCGCTGACGCTCTCGCTGGCGATCGGCGTGTCGCTGATCGTCTCGCTCACGCTCACGCCGATGATGTGCTCGCGCCTCCTGCGCGAGCCGCACGAAAAGAAGGAAGAAGGACGTTTCGGCCGCTGGCTGGAACGCGGCTTCGCGTCGATGCAGCGCGGTTATGAACGCACGCTCGGCTGGGCGCTGCTGCATCCGCGCCTGATCGTGACGATCCTGCTGCTGACCATCGGCCTGAACGTGTGGCTGTACATCATCGTGCCGAAGGGTTTCTTTCCGCAGCAGGACACGGGGCGGCTGGTGGGCGGCATTCAGGCCGACCAGGCCACCTCGTTCCAGTCCATGAAAGGCAAGTTCGCGCAGATGATGGAGATCGTCGGCAAGAATCCGGCGGTGGAAAGCGTGGCCGGTTTCACAGGCGGGCGGCAAACCAATTCCGGCTTCATGTTCGTGACGCTGAAATCGAAGTCCGAGCGCAAGGACTCCGCCGATCAGGTGATCCAGCAGCTGCGCGCGCCGCTCGGCGACGTAGCCGGCGCGCGGACCTTCCTGCAGGCGGTGCAGGACATTCGCGTCGGCGGACGGCAATCGAACGCGCAGTACCAGTTCACGCTGCTGGCCGATTCGACTCCCGACCTGTACCTGTGGGGACCGAAGCTCACCGAGGCGCTGCAGGCGCGGCCCGAACTCGCGGACGTGAATTCCGACCAGCAGCAAGGCGGCCTCGAAGCGATGGTGACGATCGACCGGGCCACCGCCGCGCGCCTCGGCATCAAGCCGGCGCAGATTGACAACACCTTGTACGACGCGTTCGGCCAGCGCCAGGTGTCGACGATCTATAACCCGTTGAATCAGTATCACGTTGTGATGGAAGTCGCACCGAAGTACTGGCAGAGCCCGGACATGCTGAAGCAGATTTACATCAGCACGTCGGGTGGCAGCGCGAGCGGCGCGCAGACCACCAACGCGCCGGCGGGCACGGTGACAAAGGCCGCGACCGCCGCTGCAACGGCCACTTCGACCAGCGCGACGACCGGTGGCACCGCGGGCACGACCGCTTCGAGCGCGGCGAGCATTGCCGCCGACTCCGCGCGCAATCAGGCGATCAATTCGATTGCGGCGAGCGGCAAGTCGAGCGCTTCGTCGGGCGCGGCGGTGTCGACCGCGAAGGAAACCATGGTGCCGCTGTCGGCGATCGCGAGCTTCGGGCCGGGCAGCACGCCGCTCTCCGTGAATCACCAGAGCCAGTTCGTGGCCTCGACGATTTCATTCAATTTGCCGCCGGGCGTTTCACTATCGACGGCGACCCAGGCAATCTACGACACGATGGCGCAGATCGGCATGCCGGGGACGATCCATGGCAGTTTCCAGGGGACGGCGCAGGCGTTCCAGCAGTCGATGTCCGACCAGCCGATTCTGATTCTGGCCGCGCTGGCCGCCGTGTATATCGTGCTGGGGATGTTGTACGAGAGCTATATCCATCCGCTGACGATTCTGTCGACGCTGCCTTCCGCGGGTGTCGGCGCGTTGCTGGCGTTGCTGCTGTTCAAGACGGAGTTCAGCATCATCGCGTTAATTGGGGTGATTTTGCTGATCGGTATTGTGAAGAAGAACGCGATCATGATGGTGGATTTTGCTATTGAAGCATCCCGGCAGGGGTTGTCGTCGCGCGATGCGATTCACCAGGCTTGTTTGCTGCGGTTCCGGCCGATCATGATGACGACTTTTGCCGCGCTGCTGGGGGCTTTGCCGTTGGCGTTCGGGCGGGGTGAAGGGGCGGAGCTTCGGGCGCCGCTGGGGATTGCGATTGTGGGTGGGTTGATTGTGAGTCAGATGCTCACGCTTTATACGACGCCGGTTGTGTATCTTTATATGGATCGGATTCGGGTCAGGTGGGAGGCGAGGAAGGGGCGGCGCGCTGGGGCGGCGGCGACTTGACGGTGGGGGTGGTGCGGTTTTTTGGCTCCTGACGGCTGAACGACGAAACGACACGAGTAATCGCGCACTTTCCTTCGAAGGTGCCGGTCCACCATATTTCATACCGGCATGAAGGCGTGGGAGGATCGCCGTCAGCCTTGCTTGTGCATGCCTCTGTACGTGGACCGGCAGACTGACTCGATCACATGCCGGCGCCTGGCAAGTGCGTTGTATCGAAACTCGACAGGTTGCTACTCAGGCTGGGAACCAGCCGGCGACCGCACATAGTGAGATGCCCATGACGCGCGACGGGCACACCGTGATCGGTAAACCTGCTGTCGCCCTCGAGAATCACATTCGACTTCAGGGCACAGCGGACATTTTCACAAGATCGTCCTCGCGGGCTACGCGTCGGCCGCCGTAGCGCTTCGTGTCTGAAGCGGTGATGACTTCGCCGCCGTGGTCAGTGGTGTCGCCGAGTCGGATAAGATTGATCACTAAATTTCCTAATCACATTGCTTGATTTTGGGGCGGTTAATCTTGGTAGGCATCGTTGCAGTCGAATGACTTCCAGCGCCCTTCGCTGCCCTTGTAACAACTGAGCGGCAAGTAGATCAGATCTTTGGAGTTCCACTTGTACACAACTTTCACTCCCTGAAAACCAGGGGGAGCTTGGGTAACGGTCGTCCACATCAATGGACGCCGCGATGTTGCCGAGACAGGACCAGAAGTCAAGGCTGCGACAGGTGGCGAAGTTAGAACCACGCACCAACTATTCGAATTACGTTGCTCAAAAACTGTTTTTTGAGCGTTGGTTCCAGAAGTCGTGTCGGTTGCGATCACAAAGTCATGCGATCCAATATGACGGCGAAACTGCAATATATTCTCGTCATCGTCAAAACGGCTACCGTATGTGTCTGACATTCCGGCTTTCAACGAAGAATAGCAGGAGGCGTAATGGGACTCGCGCCACGCTTGCGGCAGCGTAACCAACTCGCCTGCATTCACGTCAGAACCGATTGCGACAATGGCAATGCTAAGGAATTTGCGGTACATAGCTAACTTGGATGGATGATGTTGCCGGGACGGTCGCGGGCGGGAACGTCTGACATAGCGTGGGGTGACCCGACGGTACCAACGGGGGATAGGTAATGGTCTCCTCATGGAGGGGACTGGTATCGTCCATCAGGACGCGGCGAAGCAACGCGGCGAACTGCTGGCGATTTGCGTATCCTGAGGCACCGCCGTTAATTAGCCAGCTTATAAAGCCGACAACGGATGGGACTACGCCAAGGTCTGCCGCACGGTTAATGTTTGTCTTTCCCCTAAAATGCTTAGAAACCCAAAACATGCCGGAGGATTCCGCGGCGTCAGTAGGATTGGAAGCGATTGTGACAGGATCGAAGCGAGGAAACCAACGACGGGGCGTTGCGCCATTTGACCACTCATGTGTGCTCGTGGCGGTAATCCGTGCGTCGGAATATGTCAATCCAACGATGTTCGGCAGATGTCTGAAGACTCCATATTCCTCGTAATTACTCGGCCAAGTAAGCTGAAGGTAGCCTCGTCCGTAGAATGGCCCATACGGCTTGCCGTGGCCAGCGCCTCCCTCGTTCATTAGACTTAGGACGCCTGTTTCAATGTAAGTTTGAGCGAGGAAATGCAGCAGTCTAGGCATGCTGTCGCCAAGATATTTACGACGGAGCATGTTCACCGATTTGTAATGCACGATTGCCCGCTGATACGCGTCGTTCCAGCTTATCTGTCCGGTCAACGATCGACGAGGGAGGCACTGCGCCAGTTCTTCGACGCTTAGCCAGTTGCAACTTTTCATGTTTCGGATAAACGCCGTCGGCGGCAAATGCCACAGCTCATTGGCATGAGGCAGATCAGGATCGCTGATGTCTTCCCAGAACGCCAGATCGCGCGCATGGTCCATCAGTTTATTGAAGTCCGCATCTGACAACGGATTGGCCAATGCCTCATGCGGACTCTTCAGCCAGCCATACCGCGCCGCCAGTCCGTCACGACTCCACTCGGATGGAAACCTGCACACGGCTCGCGCCATGCGCTCGCGGATCGCATCCGTCCCGAGAGCACTCACCGCATCGGCGTGGCTCACATGCCCCGCATGATTGACGTCGAGCCAGCGCTTTATCGTCGGCGAATCGCACAGGCTGTCGGGCGTCGGATCATCGCCAATGAAACTCCAGCCGGCCCACTCCGGGAAATCGGCATCG
>NZ_JBHUFR010000015.1:0-2441 GCF_042680985.1 Paraburkholderia dipogonis
CGCTCCCATCGTCGTAACGCCGATGGTCGGTAAAACGAATTGTTCAGGACGGACTACTGACCGTCGGATGGCTGGTTCAAATTGAGATCTGCCGTTGTGGCAGATCGGGTTCGACCGGCGGCAACGGGTCGATCAGAGCCCGTCACCGTCGGGCTCAGTTCGGTGTGTACTGACTTCTATGTCAACAACGGGACGGATACCACTCGCTTGGAGTAGCGGATACGAAATTTGATGACTACCCGCCGACGTCGTCGTGAAGGCGTTTGCGTCCGGCGGCAAAAGATTCAATGATTTTGACTAGCGTCCCACTCAAATTTTTTGATGCCTCGTTTTCTGCCTTAATCTTTGCGAGTTCGACCGTTGTCTGGCTTTTTGTCATCATGCCATTGCGTTCGGTTTTAAGCAGTTCGGCTACGACAGAGGAAATTAAGGCGCCGTCCCTAGTTGAAAATGCTGTCAATAAGCTGACGCGTCGAGCGGCCACGTTAGTTATTTCGTTATGGTAATACCTGGTTTCTGCCAGGTTTGCTTTGTAGAGGTTAAGGAAGAAATACGCGAACAGTTCGACGACTAGCACAAGGGTGACGCGAGGAACGTAATTCCGAACGAAGTCCCATGATGTCTCAGTGGGCACGGGCACCGCCAGAGTGTAGGCGAGAATCGAGATACCGGCGACGCTCATGAGTATGCCGAAGACCAAGTTCACATTGGCTCGGAGGTGTAGCGCTGCGATAGCCTCTGACAGCCGGTCAGACGTTTCATCCCATTGAGCGCGAAGTGCGCGTTCTTCCCGTTGTTCCTCGAACGACAAACGAACTTTTTGCCGGATCTCATCGAGGGTAATTTCGGCCACGGAACTAGCTAGATCCTCTTTCAGTTCTGTGACGATTGTGGCGCGGGTACTCTCGTCGACGTATCGAGCCTTGATCTTTGCCTCAATTCTTCGCGACTGATTCTCGACCTCGTTTTCTAGCTGCAAGAGCCGCAGAGACATATTTCCACTCACCGCGCCCGCCGAGCCCGAAGAGCCTCGAAGGTAGAGTAGTAGGGAGGCTCCAACTCCGCTAGCCAGCATCAACGTCGCTAGCGCTGGCGCTAGCTTTTCGAAAGGCAACGCAGACCGCACCTGTGCATTGGGTACGAAATAGACGAGGAGCACGAAAGTGATCACCGACGTAGACGCGGCGGCCAAAACCATCATTGCATACCGGTTACGAGTTTGTCGTCTTTTCTGTTCGGCAACGAGATGCTCGAGATCAGCGTCGTCAAATTCTTGTTGGATTGGGCCACCGTCCATGTGCATTCCCCGATTCGTATTTTCGATTTGGAATGGAGGATACACGAATGGCGTAGCAGCGACACTGTCATACAGGACTACTGCGTGGCGGCTAGTTGGTGCATTGCAAGGCCGGTATCCGGGCGGCAAAAAGGATAATGAAGGCTCGGTCTCAAACGCCGGTAGCCGTCGCACACTACGGCGGGACTGCTTTCCCCGAGAGCTTGCTTCAATGACCGGACGACTCAGTTACCCGCCGTTGAGCCCCAGACGGTGTGACCGGCGGGAGTGGGTCGACTTCAGCCGGATGCCTGAGCTGGCGTATACCTAAGGGCAACCTGGATCCTCTGTTCGCGCGAATCGAGCGTGCGTGCTCTGGAAGCGTCAACTGGCGCGATTGCCTGACGCCCTTTAAAACGCGCGGGCGGCAGCCCACCCCGTAAAGGCTCACCTTTGAGAAGGATAAAAGCAACTAACCGTCTTTTCGTCTCGGCGTCCCCATCTTCCCAAACCCGGTCTTCAGGAAGGGGGGAGCGCCTGCGCGACAGGCGGCTCGCGCAGGCCTTGTCTGCCCGCAGTCCGGCAGTCAAAATATCCGCAAGCGCGACCGCATGTCGCTGGTTCACGGCTGGCCTACGGGGAGATCATTCACGTTATCGGGTTGGCGGCAGAGGTGGCGGCGGATCGGCGCGAAATTTCATTCCGCCTGTCGGGTCGGCGGGGCGAGGTCGTCTGTGCCGTCACGCGCGCAGCGCCTGAGGCGTAGTTCTGGCTTCCCGCCGGGGCCGACCAGGCCGCATGCTCAAGGCCCTGGCGGACGGCCGGCAGCGCATTATCGCGGTCGCCGCAAGAAAGATCCGTCTGCGTCCGGGCGAAGCGGTCAGGCTCACAACCAGCGATTTCCTGATCAGACGTTAAGACGCCCGTGGCGGCGTGTCGGCGTGTCGGCGAATCGTGGTGCCGGGCTGGCTTCCCGCTGTGACCGTCCGGGACGCGGCGTGCTCTACCAGTCGATCCGGTGTTTCTCATCGGTCTCGCGGTGCCGTCGATCGTCGTCGACGTGCAGGTACTGACTCGTTGTCGTCAGCGACGCGTGTCCGAGATTGTCTCGCACGAGTCGCAGATCCACCTGCTGGTTCGCCATATGTGAGGCTGCGCTGTGTCT
>NZ_JBHUFR010000016.1:0-91355 GCF_042680985.1 Paraburkholderia dipogonis
ACATAGCCTGCACGCTCAGATCAAAGAGTTCCAGACGTCCATTTCTGCGCGCTTACCGTTCGTGGCCTCGATTCGCGCATCAATCGCTTTCTGTACCGACGCCACGAGATCGCTAAGTTCCTCTCGGACGGGTTCGTAGCGTTCCGGATCCAGCAGCGCGAAGGGCTTATCAAGTCGCACGATTTCCCCTGCGAATTGGAAATTGAGTGGCATTTCTTCAACAGCCAATATCAGTTGTTGGTCAGCAGGCGCTCGCTTCTCGATGAATCGAAGCATCTGCATCAAATGCTCATTGTCCTGGCCCTGCTGATTGGGAGAGTCAACGACGACAGGAAATCGGTGACCGTTTCCCGACTCCTTAGCTGTATGGAGGACTGCGAAAAGATACGCGAGCAAAGACCGGGGGAGTGCGCTTCCGGTCGCGGATATTGAAGCTTCAGGCTTCTTTTTGACATCTTCGCGCAGGTCCTGCACTTCGAGCTCGCCCGCGAATAGCTGAATGCGCTCCGAATAGAATTCGTTTATCTCCTTGGTTCGCTCAGGTACATCGTAGCGTGCGACTTCTTCCTTGAATGATCTGGCGTCGGATTCCTGCCTTGACAGATCGCGGCTGAGCTCTTCTATATCTTTCCGGAAAGCACCCTGCACGACGTGAACGCTTTGGCTATTAACGATGTCCTGAAGGCGCAGCGCACCTTTCTTCACCTTGAGTGTCGATTCAATTTCTTGCGCCGTTCGCTTAAGTCTATTCAGATTTCTCTCATTCTCAGAGAGACGCTGCTCGACACCGCGCATGTCCATTTCCAATTCGGCGACTACTGTCCGTAGCGTCGATGCGTCTTCGATCAACTCAAGCCGTACCGGAAAGCCGTTTTCATGGATGCTGCCGCAGGTCGGACAAGTGAGCGTCGGATGGGTTTCAGATTCCGTTAGATACTTGAGATCTCCCTCGAGATCTCGCAATGCGGTGCGGGCCGCGGTGATCTGACTTCCAAGAGTTTGCTTTTGAGCCGCAAGCTCAAAAACCTTCTTGCGCGCCGACTCTTGCTCAGATTTGAGAAAAGTTGAATTGTGGATCAAATCTGCAATTTCCTTCCGAAAGACATTAGTGTCTATCCGGACGACAGGCCGTGGGAGTGACTTCTTGACGCGCGCGAGCGCGACGCTCATAACGTCCAACTCGTTGCGCGTTTTTGCAGCCGCATCCTTGGCACGGGACTCGTGAAATTTCGCTGTGTAGTATCCGTTTGGGCGCTGCCCGGTAGTGTAGGCTACGAGCGGCTTCTTCCAGTTAGAGAACTGGCTCAGCTTGTCGAAGCTGCTCCATTGTTGGATCCAACTCGAGTCCTGATCCATATAAAACGGCAAAAAGAGATATGGAGGCGTGGCTTGGCTGAGCGTGTCTTGGTGCGTCGGCAACATCAGACGAAAGTCGAAGAGGTCAGCGAGGATTCCGCTCCATTCACGATAGCTTGTGGTTGCCTTCAAAGATTGTGACGTGTCGTCGCGTAACGCGTACACATTCACGTGGCGGAAGGCCGTATAAGTATGACCGTCGAGCGAAAACTGGAGTGCCGATAGTGCGAGACTATCCCATCGATCACTTTTTCCCTTTGTCTCGCATCCGAGTGTCCTGAAGATGTGTTTCACCAATGTCGACTTGCCCGTGTGGTTCTTCCCCACGAGAAGCGTCTTGTTCGAATCGAAGTTCACCCTGTATGCCGACCTTTCGGTCTCTGACACGAGCCAGAGCTTTATGAATCGCAAGCTTTTCATGGCTGCCTTTTCTCAAATTTCTAATCAGTCGAATTGTGTTTTCCAGTTCGTTCATCGGTTTAACCTATGAAGAACGACTGCAAGAAGGTAGGTTCGGTCAAAAACACCAGTTTCCTGGAACGGTGGCATTTCGGAAACTTGATCCGCGATCCAATTGGCAATTTCCCACATCGTTTGTGAGTCGGCGGGGTATCCATTCTTGTACGACTCTACTGCATCGACAAGCTGTTCCGTCAGCGCAGACGCTCTCCCGGCCTTATCGATGAGGAAGCGTTGCGCGCTCGCTCTGATTGCGCTGCGCGTAGCGAACGGAACCTTTTCAGATGTCAGTCCGGCAATGACCTCGTTAATGACGTCTGCATCGGACTTCCGTGAAAGAGTAAGGTGCAACATCCCGGAGAACTGCGTTTTGGAGATTCCACGCAACTTCATGAGATCGCCGTACGAGGCAGATTCTTGCGTCTCGGTGGCCTTGACCTTGATTTCACTATAAAGAGCCTTGCAAAACACATCGGCTCGCGCTCCGTGATCGGGAAACTTTGTAGCGAGATACTTGCTAACCCTCCCAATCGTATGGCTTTCGAGGTCATCCATCGCCAAGGGGCTTCGAACAAACGTGAGATCGGCGAAGTCGATCAGCTTTTCGTTGCAGCCGAGTTCGGTAGCAATGGCCGTTTGCAACGTGCTTTGTAATGCCGGCGAGAGTTCTGAGCCAGAAAACTCAATCTTTTCGACGGAGCTGTCACTGCTCGCAAGCTCTAGATCAACCGGGGCATTGCTTACGAACGCGATAGACCTCGTGTCGTCCCGGACGACGTTCCGTGACTCGAATAACTTCGCGAGGATCGACTTGCCTTCCTTCGGCTTTTTGCTCAAAGCCGTCTGTGTCCACTTTGTAGAGGTGCCTTCCTTCTTCTTTAACTGGAACAGGTCAAGACGACTTGGAGCGTTTTCACTATCTAGCACTGCAACGTCCTCGATGAACTCCAGCAGGACGACCCAGTCCTCCTTTTCAAGATCTAACTGAAGGATGTGACACAGCGCCCAATACCGCTGAAATTCGTGTCCCTTACCCCCATGCCTACCTCCACGCTCCTTTGTGAGGGAGTCGTTCAATTTCGCTTGCAGCATTACTTAGTCCTTTGTTGCCTAAGTTGCGCACCCTCTACCATCCGGAACTCACGCGGCGTTTCAAGGCGTACGTCCGGGCTGACCGAGCCACTACAAGGGAGCCGTTGGGCTTCTAAAGAGTGTTGCCAGCGAAAATTGTAGTATGGAAGCCGGATTTTTTGCTAGATTTTACTGTTCTCTCAATCGTTAACGAGCAGATTTGACGCAATGAGTGGTCGGCGAGCGGGGAGGCGTTGTAATCATGCGGGCAGCACGTCGCCTAGGTTAGGCAGGACGTTTGCTCTTAGTTTGTCCATCGCCTCCATTCCCGAAAGGATTACCTTGTTCCGGCCCGTTATCGCTTCTGACATTGGTGACCGTGCGTTATGGAGCTGGAGTCTCAGTGCGTAAGCAATGCATTCCTAACGAAAAGGCCGGTCTCTAGAAACGGCACTGCCACTCGCTCAACGAATCACTCGAGAGCATTTTCTCATGCAAATTGCATAAATCGGCAGAGGTCGGTACCCGACCTTGATACTCGAACGACTCGACCGGCAGAAAGCGGTCGTCAGTACACGTTGGTCGCGGCGAGACGAGTCGCTCACGATTGCTGAGATGCGAACGGCTGGGGAGCGTCATTGAGCAGACTGACCAAGCCTGCAACTGAATGTCAGCAAAGGCCGATTCCGGTCTTGGAGCGCAAAGAAACTATTACTCCGTCGGCTCTGATTCTTCACTCTGAATGCGTATGTAGCCAGCGACGATGTCTCCGGGATGGAAATTGAGGTGGGCGTGTCAACCGGAAGAGGGGGACTCCGTCACAACTGGCCGCTTCAATGTTGCACCAGGCGACGTCGACAAACTGCGCTGGGCCAGTCCGCATCGAATCCGCCATGCACACGCGTCCTATGCACTCGCGCGGTGCAGAGATGATGAGGCGCGAGCCAATCTCTGGCACGCGTCAATCAAGACGATGTCCCACGGCGACGACGTCAAGAGAGCGCATCAGCTAGCAGGCGTGTTCGCAGCCAGGAAGAGACTCTGAGGAAGCATTTATCGGTTTCGGCGAGAGCGCGAGTTGCGGCGCCTCGGACCCGCGAGGACACTAATTTTGCCAATCTCTGGGTGAGCCGCTTCGTAAACCTGCGCCTCCGCAACTTGCGAGAGAAACTTTTCCCGTGTCAGCTCGGCATATTTGCGGAGCCTCCGCCTTAGCACATCGGGCGATTCGTCGATGAGACTGAATTGGCGGCGTTTGGCTAAGATCTCAATCTTTTCGCGAAGTCTTAACCGCGCCTTTTGTCGGACTTTCATAGCTGCTCCGTGCAAAGTGTGCAGCACTACTGATGTAGAGCATGGAAAGCGCATTTGCGACGCCCGGGCATGAGTAACTCCGGTGCACTACATGCAGAATTCAAACGGAGGTCCAGATGGGTGATGGCATCTGCGCGGCTCGCAGCAGAGCTCGATTCCTTCAAAAACACGCTTCCAGATATAGTGCGACCTCGCGTTCCATCTGCGGGAAGGCAACTGCCACGAAAGTTAATTGTCGTCGCCTCTTCGCTGCAGACGCATGAATGACGGCAAAACCCAGCTATAAACTGTCGGTCTGTGCGTGTTTCGGTAGCCGGAGGCGCGTTTGGAAGTATCAGCTTTTCGCCTCGTGCCGGCGTTAAGGGCAAACCTCAATCGGAGGCGCTCTTCGTGGCAAGTACTGAGCGTGCGGCGGCCGTGATATCAGCCGGTCGGATCTCAGCAATGTTCTCGCGGATCGCTCGGGTGGCGGCGCGGTTCACCCCCTCTGCGATCACAGCATCCGCATCCGCAATCGAGCGACCCGAGAGCTCGGCAATGCATCGGCCGATCGTGCCGGTTACCAGTGTGTAGCGATTCTTGGCCACTTTCCACAACGTCGCGGTAACGTATTGCTCGATATCCGCACGCTCTGGCACGTCAAACCGGACCTTCTCGCTAAAGCGTCCTCCGCGTAAAGCCGCGGGATCCATACGATCATGATGATTCGTGGCCGCAACGAAGATGAGATCCCGGATGCGGCCGCCGGCACCGTCGAGCGTCGTGAGGATCTTGTTGGTCAACGATCCGACGTTCGAGTACCGCCGATCGACGAGGACATCGTCGGCCTCGTCGATGAACACGATTACCGGACGAATGTCGATGCCTTCGCGAACGAGGCGGTCCCATGAATCAGGCCGTGTCACGAGGTCGGCGCCAGTGATTTTCAGGAACGCATAGCCGGACGCTTTCGCGAGCGCCAGCGCAGCTTGCGTCTTGCCTGTGCCGGGCGGTCCGTAAAAGAGCAGGCCTCGAGGCAAACTGCCGCCGATTTGCTCTAACCGATGTACATTGCGCATCCGGTATGCCAAGTCGGACAGCACGTTGCGTGAATCCGCGGGCATGATGATGTCGTCCACAGCCTTGACGTTTTCGGGCAGTCGGCCGCGTCGTCCCTGAAGCAGACGCATGGCTCGCATTGCGATTTCGAAAGTGACAGGACCGGTGAACTCTCCCTCCAGTCGCATTTCGCGCAGTTGCCCACCGAGAGCAGTCAACCGTGATGCGCTGAATCCCTCCCAGCGGCCCGCCAGCGCCTCGACGGTGACGCGGTCGACGGTTTTGGGCCCGAGCTTTCTCAGGATAGAGTGGCCGATCAGATTGACGCGAGCCCTCAGATCCGGCGGCGGAATCTCGATCTTGAAATCGAAGCGACCTTCTCGGATGCCGGCGGTATCCAGCTGCTCCATGAAGTTGGTCGCCGCCATGAGAATCACATTCGACCCGCGCAGACTCACAATTTCCGTGAGCATCGTGTTGACGACGTCCCTGTCCATTGAGTGCATTTGGGCGCCGCCGTCGCGAGGTTTAAGGAACGAGTCGATCTCATCGATCAAGAGCACGCAGGCTCCCGTCCGGCGCGCCGTGTTGAAGACGGCCTTGATTTTCTCCGGCGTCTCATTAATCCATTTCGATGCCATGTCGCCGAACGCGATCGGGAGGAATGGCACCTGGAGCTCGCCGGCGAGAGCCTCCGCGAACAGCGTTTTGCCGTTTCCGGGCTCGCCGAAGAGCAGGATGCCGTTACGCGGCTCGTCGGTCCCCTCATCGTTCGTCAGGATGTCGCGTGCGGCGCGCAGCAGTCGCTGCTTGGTGTCTGCCATCCCAACCACGTTTTCGAAGGTGTACCGGGGTTTGCGAACGTTACTGTCGAAGTCGTGCTGTGACACGAGCGGGGGCGCCTGCCGCCGCGGGGGCTCAGCTGTTAAGGGTCGCGCTCGGACCGTCGTGCGAATGGGCGGCCTATCCAGAACTTCCGGAGTTATGGGAGCGGCGGAGTCTGCGGCAGCCGGTGCCGCCATTGTGGCGGGAGCCCGTGTCGCCAATTCGACGGGCGAGGCAGATGCCTCTCGTTTGGCGACGGTGGGACTCGACCGTGTGATTTTCGCGTCCAGCGAAACCCAGGCGCGGGCCCCGTCCACGATGAGTTGTTCTTGCGCGCGGCACGAGCGATACAACTTCTGGATAGTGGAAAGTTTCATGTGCTCCTCGAAAGTAGGATGGGTACGGGGGAACGTGCATCGCGCTTGACTAGCGGTGTCCAGTGTCTCGCGCGACATCGCGGACGCAAGTTGGGGCACCCAGTCAGGTCATGTGGTGCGTCCAGACCGGAATGCCCCAGCGGCGGCGATAAAAGCCGCGCATCCCGCGGCGCCGATAGCGCGGCGCGCGGATGGGCGCGTGACGCTCCACGTGCTTGTGTCCACGGAGTCGTTTCACGCGTTCGCGAAGTTCGTTACGCGCCTCGCGGCGTTTCCATGCGACTGGACGTGCGATCCGGCCTTGCAGCCGATGCAAGAACTGCTCGAGCACCTCGATGGGAACTTCGGTCGGGATGAGCAGCTCGGCGCGCCCATCGGTGATAGAGACAACCTCTCGGTTGTTGGCGGCAAAGGTGAATCGGCGGATTTTCATGGGAATTCTTCCTGTTCTTGGGAAAGGGGGGGCCGCGATATCCCGCGGCCCGAAGGTTCATTTGCAACGCTGCCTGATCCAGCGAATGAGCAGCATCAGGGGCTGGATGCACTCAAGAAAGAAGTCGCGGCACTCATTTACGAATACCTTCGCAAGCCGAAATCGGTCCATGTTTTGTTGCTCCGTTGAAAGAAAGCGGGCACGCCGGCCGTTGTGGGGCGGGTGGGTGCACGCGTTGTCGCGCAATGCGACGAACGCTGTGTAACTGCGCACGGTGATCGCAATGGAGGACCTCGCAAGGAGCGCATTCGGCGGTTGTACTGGTGCCGCGTGGGTCCGGGTAAGGGCGACGACATCGCGATCATCGATACGCGAACCATGTCGGCTGCGGGGCGCGGGCAACATGGTTCGCGTTGACTGACCTTGATGCCCACCCCCTCTGTTCAATGTCGAGGACGCAGGTACTAGGTGGGTGCGAGCTGCCGACTTCGTCAAGCGTGACAAGCGGCGTTCGCGACAGAAGTCGGTCGTCGGCCCCAGCCATGACGTCGAATGGACCGTCACACGCCTCGGCCGGACGATGTTCGGCGCCGGGGAGGAACGGTGCCTGTGCCAAAATAATCGCAGTACGAAGCAACTGTGTCGGCGTATGCGATGGAAGCGGGACTGTTTCATCAGAGACTCCGTGGAGGGTTGTCCGCCGGGGAAGGCACGCGTCGGCGGTGCGCATTGGTGCGCCGTTTATCCAGATAGGGCGGGCGGAGGCACTGGTCTGTCAGCCTCTTGCCCGACCCATCCCATCGCCGCGTCGTGTGTCGCGGCGACAGAACCAGGTTCTCACGTGGGCCCGTAGACGCAAATTGACGCCAAAGATATCGGCTTCGGCATCAATGCGAGATGAGCGGGCCGGCAAGGATTCGCATGCTCTTCGTCAAGCATGTTTTTCTGGTGGCCAATGTCCGCGAATCGTCGAGCAAGGCCGGCGGAGACGAAGCCACGCACGGATGCGGGAGCATCAGCGGCATTCAGAAGGGGGGATAGATGTCGACTACTGCTGGATCCCGTGCTAAGCCAGTTTGTCCATGTTCTCGCGGACCCCAGTGGTTGGGAGTGCCTCCCGATCGGTACGTCTGTTGCCCGGACGTCTATGCCGCGGCGAGATCGGGTCCTCCGGTATGAATGAGACCGCGCGATCGTTCGCGCGCGAGAATCTTGGCTTGCCGGTTCGGCAATCCGAATCTAAGCAGACCCGAGTGCGCGTGATCCAGGATGTTGTTGGAAGGCACTTGCTTTTCCTGCGACGCCTGTGGTACTTTTTCGCCACCGCCGTTGTGTACGGCAAGCATTACCCCAACGGGCTGGGCTCGCGCGGTTTTGGACGCTATCAGCGTCCACTCCGAGCCGATTTCCAGTCGCAACCCCCTCAGAAAATCTTTCCCCGCTTCGCCCTCTATGCGCGACGCGGCGGCGGCAATTTCTCTCAGTCCTCCCTTCGTACCCGTTTGGTGGCCTTCGGCCGAGCTCGCGTGTCCACTTCGCGTCGAGCGCATGAACTTCATCCAGCAGTGATTTTCGATGCCGGCATCGGCCGGCGTCTGTCGTTTGCCGTTTGTTGGTTGTGTCTTGGGGGGCAGCCGCGGGCCCCCGCTCGTGCCTTGGGGTGGCGAGGCGCGACGTCTGCAGTGGTCACATTGATGACTGCGGGCCGCGAACCCGGTTCGATCGCACCCCTGACCAGACCTAGGGGTTCGATTGAGTCTTGACTCGTGTCGCCATGGTGGCGACCACCCCGCTAGCGATTCGCGGCGGGGAATCGCAAAGGAGAAACTTGCAATGACTACCGGCAACATGGATGGATCGCGTGAAGGGGCCGAAGTGCAGAACGTCAACTCGCAGTCTTTGCAGGAGCGCCTGGCCAAAGTGACCGCGGCTGACGTGAACGAGTGTGCCGATCTTTACTTTCGCCTTGAACGCGCACGGCAGGGCCTGGGCCTCAAGAATTGGGCCTCGCTGCAGCGCTACTTCGGGCCGATTCCGCGCTGCGTGAAGGCCGTGGGCGGGAAGATCGTGGAGGGGAAGGAGCGTTAAAGCAGCCTGCGGAGCGCCGTGTTTGTGTGGCGCTCCGCAACTGGCTCGCGGTTTGAGTTGCCATGCGAGATTGCGGGCCCCGGTTGGGGCTCGCGGTTTGACTACGCCAACGGGAGGGGGATGGGAAGCGATCTGAAACGACAACTGCGCCTGCTGGCTGCGGAGCTCGACGGCGACCGAGGCAGCGACCGCCACATGGTCTATCACAGCGTGTTGCCGCGCATCGTGGATGTCCTCTATGAGCGAGGATTCAAGTTGCGTCGAGCTGAAAACATCGGACGTCGACACATCGAGGTCATTTTTTCCGCAATCTTTGAGCAAGGCGTGTCGCAGGGAAGCGTGCGCGTCGTCTGGTGCACGCTCGGCTATTGGCTAAGGTGGACGAGGAAAGAGCATCTGCTGCTGCCGCTGGAGACGTACTGGCAGAAATATCATATGGCAGACGTTGGGAGCCGGCGAACCGGTGACTCTTGAGCAAGGCACAGTGACCGCGGGTATCGCCGGCGCGCAGTAGGGAGCCGCAGCGCCAGCGCTGCTGGTCATGTAACGGGCCAGACGGTATTTGTCCATCGGGAGCGGTTAAGCGAGCGACAACCTGTTGGAGGTTGTCGCTCGCCCGGGTGACGCCGAAAGGGTTCCTTGACGTGTCCGGCGATCGGGACGTGATAGAAGGTCGGCCCGGACGGGAGCCTCCCGTCAGGCGGATCTCAGAATAGCGATGTTCGCGGCGTCCGCGCGCGTGAGCAGGTCAAGGCGATCGCCGAGCTTGCGCCAGGCTTCAATTTGCTCGTCTTTCCTGACTGCACGCTGGTAGATCCGCCGCATCCGGTTCTCGTCCAGATGGTTGAGGCATTTCTCGATCACGTCCGGACGCACGCCCAGTTCGCCCATGAGCGTGGCACTCGTGCGTCGCAAGTCATGAGGCGTCCAGTTGCCATCGGGCAACGTCAGCGCGTCGGTCAGCCTGGTCCCATTGGTCTTTGCCTTGCCGCGTTGCCGGTCGTGAAGCTGCTTGGTGATGGACTTGGGCGTCACCGCCCCGTCGACCCGATGGGAAGGAAAGAGCTGCACCGGATCATCCGACAGCGCGAGCAGGGCGTGCAGGTGAGACTTTGCGAAGTCACTGAGGTAAATCGTGTGGGACTTGCCGTTCTTCGTGTCTGGCAGAGTCCAGGTCCCCTCATGAAGGTCGATGGCATCCCTGGTTGCGCTGGTGAGTTCGCCGATGCGGCAGCAGGTCGCGAGCATGACCCATACCGCGTGGGTGGTCGAGTCGAGCAGGTTGGCGGCGGCAAGCCGGCTGGGCAGTAGTCGGACCTCGTCCTCGGCCAGGACCCGGTCGCGCTCGGTCTCCTTGCCGCCGACGTCGCGCTTCTTGATGCCATAGGTCGGGTCCGAGGGAACGATCTCGCGCACGAGCGCAAAGCCAAACATCTGGCGCAGCTCGGATAGCAGGCGGTTCGCGAGCCGGTTCGCGCCGCGCGCCTTCACCGTGTCGAGGATGTCCATCACATCGCGGCGTCTGACGTCCTCGGCGTAGTGCTCGCCGATCGCCGGCAGCACGTCCTTTTCCAGGCCGCGCCGCGTCTCCGCGCCGCCGTCCTTGCGGTGCGCGAGTTCGAGCGCCGCCCACCGTTCGAAGAGTGCGCGCACCGTCAAGCGTCGCTCGCGGGCGGCCTGTGCCTCACGCTCGCGCTGCGAGGCGCGTTCGGTTGCCGCCCGCGCGTCCTCGATCTGTTGCTGGATGTCGACGCCGCTGCGCGCGCGCGACCGGATCTCGGCGGCGCGCTCGCGCGCGCTAGCCAGGGAACACTGCCCCTTGCCGGTCCCGTAGGGTTCGGGGAGGCGATACTCGCGCTCGCGTCCATCGATCATATAGAGCACACACCAGACCGCTTTGCCGCTCGCCGCGATGTGCAGCCGCAGCCCCGTGTCGGCCGTCAATTTCCGCGGTTTGGTGCCATTGGCTCGCTGTGCTGCGATGGCGGCCTCGATATCGCGCACGGTCAATTTGGTCATGGGGGTCTCCGTGGTCGCGCGTCGGGCGCGATTGGTCCGTACCTGATTTACCCGAAATTTACCCGAAAATGCGCCGACTCACCCGGACTTTTTGCGAACTTCAGCGAACGATCTAATGATAAAGATTCGATAAAATTCAATGGGTTAGGTGGGTGATCGAACGTTGGCGAACGCTGGTGGACAATCAGATACCGTTATGGGGTGCAGGTGGTCGGAGGTTCAAATCCTCTCGCCCCGACCAAGATTAAAAAGCCGCACGCCGTAAGGCGTCGCGGCTTTTTCGTTTTCGGGGCCGCCACCTTCCCGACATCCCGCGACCGCACCGACCCCGCAACGAGCCCTTAAGCCCCATTCCAGCGGCCGAACCAAACGCCGTTATGATGACACTTGCATCATCCGGCATCTCCCATCGTCCCGTCCCATCCGAACTCCGTCTATGGCAACCACCGCGGCCAAGCCTGAAGAACCCACGCCGAATGGACTGCACGATCTGAGCGTTAAAAAGTACGCGTTCCTGCTGCTCGACAATTTCTCCCTCATCGCGCTCGGCGCGGCGGTCGATCCTCTGCGAATCGCCAACATGATCGTCGGGCGCCGCGTGTACGACTATCAACTGATCGGAACCGCCAGGGAGTACGCGCAATCGAGCGACGGCATCAAAGTGCTGCCCGATGCAACCATCGCCGATCCCGGTTCTTTCGATGCGGTATTCGTCGTCGGCCCCAATCCGATCCCGCGCAAAGGCATCGGTGCGGTGCTCGATTGGCTCCGCCTGCATGCGCGCAGCGGCACGGCGCTGGGTGGCCTCGACACCGGCAGCTACTTTCTCGCCCGCGCGGGTTTGCTCAATGGCTACCGCTGCACGATCCACTGGGAAGATCAGGACGTCATGCTAGGGCAGTTTCCAAAGCTGATCGTTTCCAACCGTCTGTATGAAGTCGATCGGGACCGCTATACATGCAGCGGCGGCGTCGCGCCGCTCGATCTGATGGTGCACCTGCTGGCCATGCCGCCGGGCAGCCGCTCGCTCGCCGCGCGCGTGCTCGAGTTGCTGGTGGCCGAGCAGCGCAGTCACGAGCAACGGCAACGCACGTCGTTGCGGCAATACATCGGCGCCGAACATATGAAGCTCGACGAGGCGCTGCAGATCATGGAGAGCAACGTCGAGGAACCGCTTTCCGTCGCGGAAGTGGCGGCATTTCTGGGCGTCTCGCAACGCCAGCTGGAACGCTGGTTCAACGAGCGTCTGGGCAAGACGCCGGCGCAGGCCTACCTGGAGATTCGTCTGCTGCGCGCGCGACAACTGCTCTATCGCACCGGCAAACCTCTCGAGGAAGTGTGCTCACGTACAGGCTTCACTTCGATGACGCACTTCGCCACGCGCTACAAGGCGCAATTCCAGATCTCGCCCATGGCGGATCGTCGGCGCTATCAGAACGCGCTTTAAAAGCGCACCGTCCGTGTTCCGATGCCCGCGCGCAATCGCCGCGCGTGGCCGCCTGCATCTCTTCCAAACATCGATTCGACAACGCAAACCGACAACGCAAACGCGGCGCCGTGGTAAACCCTCGATGTCGAAATAGAAAAGTATAGTGTCGCTTCGGAAAACGTTCGAAACCACCGAACTCCTACCATTCGCTCTCACCTACTGGCCTTTTCACCAAGGAGCGAGCGCATGAAAATGGAAAATCTGATTCGAATCGAGAACGGCGAAAAGGTGAAGCACACCTTCTCGGATGCGGAGTACGCGAGCCGTCAGGGCAAGCTTCGCGCATTGATGGCGAATTACAATATCGACGCCGTGCTGTTCACCTCGTATCACAACATCAACTACTACGCGGACTTCCTGTACTGCTCGTTCGGTCGTAAATACGGGCTCGTCGTCACGCCGCACAAAGTGGTCTCCATCTCGGCGAATATCGACGGCGGCCAGCCGTGGCGTCGCACGGTCGGCGACTACAACGTGGTCTATACCGACTGGCAGCGCGACAACTTCTTTCGCGGCGTGCAGCAGGAAATCGACAACAAAGGACGCGTCGGTCTCGAGTTCGATCAGGTACCGGTAGAGGTGCTCGAGAAGCTCAAAGCGGCGCTGCCGTCGGTGGAATTCGTCGACATCGGCGCGCAGACCATGCGCATGCGCATGATCAAGTCCGCCGAGGAAATCGAAGTCATCAAACACGGTGCGAACGTGTGCGACGTGGGCGGCGCGGCGCTCGCGGCGGCGGTGCACGAAGGCGTGCCCGAACACGAAGTGGCGCTGGCCTCGACGCAAGCGATGGTGCGCGAAATCGCCAGGCGTTTCCCCGATTCCGAACTGATGGACACGTGGACATGGTTCCAGTCCGGCATCAACACGGACGGCGCGCACAATCCGGTCACCACACGCAAAGTGCAAAAGGGCGACATTCTGAGCCTGAACTGCTTCTCTATGATCGCCGGCTATTACACCGCGCTCGAACGCACGATGTTCTTCGATCATTGTTCCGACGAGCACCTGCGCTTGTGGAAGGTCAACGTCGAAGTACATGAAGCGGGCCTGAAGCTGATCAAGCCGGGCGCGCGCTGCAGCGACATCGCTCACGAGTTGAACAAGATCTACGCGGAGTACAACCTGCTGCAGTACCGTACGTTCGGCTACGGCCATTCGTTCGGCGTGCTCTCGCATTACTACGGCCGCGAAGCAGGGCTTGAACTGCGTGAAGACATCGACACGGTGCTCGAACCGAACATGGTGGTTTCGATGGAGCCGATGATCATGCTGCCGCAAGGTTTGCCCGGTGCGGGCGGCTATCGCGAACACGACATTCTCGTGGTCGGTGAGAAGAGTGCGACCAACATCACCGGTTTCAGATACGGCCCGGAACACAACATCATCAAGGCCTGATTCAGAGTTTGAACCGGACCAAGCGCGACCTGATCTTGCGGCTGCGGCCGCAGGCATAAACATGATGTTGCAGGAGACGTCTCGATGTTTTCAAAAGAACAGACCATCGCCGGGTTCGATCCGGAATTGTCCGACGCCATGCGCCGCGAGCGCCAGCGTCAGGAAGCGCATATCGAACTGATCGCATCGGAAAACTACACGAGCCTGCGCGTGATGGAAGCGCAGGGCTCGGTGCTCACGAACAAATACGCGGAAGGCTATCCCGGCAAGCGCTATTACGGCGGCTGTGAACATGTGGATGTGGTCGAATCGCTGGCTATCGAGCGGGCGAAGCAACTCTTCGGCGCCGACTATGCGAATGTGCAACCGCACAGCGGTTCGCAGGCCAACGCAGCGGTTTATCTCGCGTTGCTCACGCCGGGCGACACGATTCTCGGCATGAGTCTCGCCCATGGCGGCCACCTCACGCACGGCGCAAAAGTATCGTTCTCCGGCAAGCTCTACAACGCGGTGCAGTACGGCGTCGATCCGCGGACCGGCTTGATCGACTACGACGAAATCGAACGCCTCGCGCTCGAACATCGGCCGAAGATGATCGTGGCGGGTTTCTCCGCCTATTCGCGTGTGCTGAACTTCGCGCGTTTTCGTGAGATAGCGGATCGCGTGAACGCTCTGCTGTTCGTCGATATGGCGCATGTGGCGGGACTCGTCGCGGCTGGCCTGTATCCGAATCCGCTGCCGCTCGCGGACATCGTCACGACGACCACGCACAAGACGCTGCGCGGCCCGCGCGGCGGCCTGATTCTCGCCAGAGCCAACGAGGCGATCGAAAAGAAGCTGAGTTCGATGGTGTTTCCCGGCACGCAAGGTGGCCCGCTGATGCACGTGATCGCGGCGAAAGCCGTGGCGTTCAAGGAAGCGTCGGGGCCGGACTTCAAGGCCTATCAGCAGGCGACGCTCGCGAATGCGCGCGCCATGGTCAACGTATTCAACGAACGCCGCTATGACGTGGTGTCGGGCGGAACAGACGATCATCTGTTCCTCGTGAGCCTGATCGCGAAGGGCATCACGGGCAAGGACGCCGACGCCGCGCTGGGCCGCGCGCATATCACGGTCAACAAGAACACGGTGCCGAACGATCCGCAGTCGCCGTTCGTCACCAGCGGCATTCGAATCGGCACACCGGCGATTACGACGCGTGGTTTCGGCGAAGCAGAAGCGGCACTGACGGCGACGCTGATGTGCGACGTACTCGACCACCTCGGTGACGCAAAGATGGAAAACCACGTACGCGAGCAGGTCTCGCAGCTATGCGCCCGCTTTCCCGTGTACGCGGGCTTTTGACCAGCCGCCTCGCCGCGACGAGGTTCCGATGAATACGATACGAGGTGTTCCCGCGATCAAGTGGGATGTCGTGATCAAAGCGCTGCAGACACGAAAACATATCCACAATATTAGGCCCAGACGATGGCTTCGGGTCTACGGGAGTGATAAAGCGAGCCACCCCCCAAGCTGAATAACAACCAGGAGACGTCTTCGATGCAAAAGAGCGTGGTAACAGGCGAGTTGGCGTGGCCCGAAAATGCACGCCCGCCGCAGTCCGCGCTTCCGGACCACGACCGACACCGTAGCGCATGTAGTGGACTGGTCGCTCTCCTGTGGTCCCTGAAACTTCCAGAGTTGCCCGCGTCGAGGCTCGACGGCAGACGAATGCCGTTGGGCCTGACGCGGGCTTTTTCTTTGGCTTTTTTTCGGTTCATTTCGCAGCCGGTTTCGCGTAAACCCGCGATGTCGAAATAAGAAAGTGTTCTGTCGCGACCGGAAATCTTCCGCCTGACCGAGCTTCTACTATTTGCCGAAACGACACACACCCGCGCGCATAGAGCGGATCCTGGACAGACGGCCACACCAGCCGTCACCACAACCTGGCAGTCCCACGTTTTCACGTTTGGAGATCGTAGATGAGTACCAGAAAAGCTGTTTCAGGCAGTTCCGCAGGTGCCGGCGTGATCGCACCGGACGACGGCGCATTCATGCACGCAGCCGCTGCGGAGCAAGGGCACTCGCGCGTTGATGGCCGGTTGCTCAAACGCGCGGCGACGGCCAGTTTTATCGGCAACTTCGTCGAGTGGTTCGATTATGCGTCGTACGGTTATCTCGCCACGATCATCGCGGTCGTATTCTTTCCGCGGACGGATTCAGCGACCGGTCTGCTCGCCGCCTATGGCGTGTTCGCGATTTCGTTTATCGTGCGGCCGATCGGTGGCATCGTGTGGGGCCACTTCGGCGACAAGATAGGCCGCAGGACAGCGCTCTCGCTGTCGATTCTGATCATGTCCTGCTCGACATTCGTCATCGCGTTTTTACCGACTTATGCGCAGGTTGGCGTACTCGCGCCGATTCTACTTTTGCTGGTTCGGGTCGTGCAGGGCTTTTCGGCCTCCGGCGAGTATGCCGGCGCGTCCGCTTTTCTAGCGGAATACGCGCCAGAGGGCAAGCGCGGTATCTACACCAGCATCGTGCCGGCGAGTACGGCGGCGGGACTTCTGTTCGGCTCCGTGTTCGTCGCCGTGCTGCATGCCGCGCTGACGACGGAACAGCTTCATTCATTCGGCTGGCGTTTGCCGTTCCTGCTGGCCGCGCCATTCGGACTGATCGGCCGCTATATTCGCGTGCGTCTGGAAGACACGCCGAAATTCAAGGCGCTGGAAGCGTCGCATCACGTTCCGCGCGCACCGGTGAAGGAACTGATGAGCGTGCACCGCGGCAAGATGCTGATCGCCTTCGGCGTGACGTGCCTGAACGCGGTGGCGTTCTATCTGGTGCTTAGCTACATGCCGACGTATCTGTCGACGGAAATGGGCATGGGTGAAACGGAATCCTTCATTGCAGCGACGATTTCGCTTGCCGCTTATATCGGGCTCATCTTTCTGATGGGGAAACTCTCGGACCGGGTCGGCCGCAAGACGATGCTGATCGGCGCGTCCATTCTGTTTGCGCTGCTGACGGTGCCGCTCTTCAAGGGACTGGTCGGCGCGAGCTTCGTGACCATCGTGATGATCCAGATTGCTTTCGGCGCGTTGTTGACGATGAACGACGGAACGCTGCCGTGCTTTCTAGCGGAAATTTTTCCGACGCGCGTGCGTTACAGCGGCTTTGCGTTCTGCTTCAACGCGGCCAATGCGCTGTTCGGCGGCACGGCGCCGCTCGTGGCCACGTGGTTGATCGGCGCAACCGGCAGCAAGCTGGCGCCGGCATGGTATCTGGTGGGCGCGGCGGGCGTCGCACTCGTTGCGATGCTGGCGAGCAAGGAGACCTCGCGAAGCCCTTTGGCGGACGATTGAGGCGCAGGCTTGGCCCCGGCTCGCTCGATCCCGCGCAAGCCGGAGCGTGAAGCCGCGACGAGCGGTTCGACCACAGCCGCTCGCTTTCGAATAAGCGCTCTATAGATTTGTCTATCACCCGTGTCCCGTATCCCACGCGCGCGTCTACCATGCACGTTTGCCCGCCGCGTGCGGTGCGTCATGATCAACGGGTGTTCGCATGAGTCTGCTACTTCGTTTGTTGCTTCTGATATTCACCAGCCGGCGCCGCAGCCGGCTGCATGTGCTCGATACGTGCGTCACGCCGTTTCGCGTCTGGTTGAATGACCTCGACGTATTGCTTCACATGAACAACGGCCGCTATTTCACAATCCTCGATCTGGCACGCGTCGATCTGATGATGCGCAGCGGCTTGTGGCGTCAATTGAAGGCACAAGGCTGGTATCCGGTCGTCACGCTGGAAACGATGCGTTTTCACCGCTCGCTCGAACTCGGCAATCGCTATGACGTCCGCACACGCGTGATCGGCTGGGATGAGAAGCACATCTTCATCGAACAAGGCTTCGTGCGCGACGATGCACAGGTCGCGCTGGCCGTCGTGCGAGCACGCTTTCTGAAGCGAAGCGGTGGTGTCGTGACGACCGCCGAGCTGATGCAACTGTCCGGCGTGACGCAGTCATCGCCCGTATTGCCCGAATGGGTCGCGCGCTGGAGCGAGGCCGAAGGAGGGATGGCGTTTCCGCCGGCTTCTTCGATTCCAGGTCAACAGGATGCGAGCACCGTCACGCGACGGTGAGCACTGTCGTGCGCCTCCGGGCGCGCGCGATCGATCGCCGCGTGCGCCAGCCGCGCTTGCGCATCCGCCTGCGGCGCAGTGATGTTCTATTCATAGTCACGAAGCCGCGACGGCATGAGATACGCCGACCGGTCGCCATTCAGCACTGAAGCCAGAACATGCATATCGATGCCGCCTCCCGTTAGTACAGCGGCAATGCGCTTACCGGCAAAATAAGGGTGGAGGGCCGCGGCAAGCGCAACCGCGCCCGCGCCTTCGACAACGAGATGATTGTGCTTCGCCAGACAGCGGATAGCTTCGGCCGTGTCCTCGAGCGTTGACACAATGACGCCGTCCACCAACGCATTGAGGTACGGCCAATTCGCGTCGAGTACGGTCGAGACGCCGATGCCAGCGACCATGGGCGTCGAGTCGACGGGTACCTCGACGATAGCGCCGGCCGCGAGAGAAGAATGAAACGGTGCCGCCGCTTCGCTTTCGCACGCATACAATTTTGCGCGCGAGTCCCAATGCGCGCACGCCAGCGCAATACCCATGATCAACCCGCCGCCGCCGAAGGGCACGAGGATCACGTCGACATCCGGCAGATCTTCCAGGATCTCCTGTCCGATCGAAGCGTCGCCGACGACCACATCGCGACACGCACAAGGATGCAGAAATGTGCCGGTTTCGCCGGCCGGTATTTCACCGCAGAGTATTGCCCACCATCTTTCGTAGGGCACGTCGATCACCTCGGCGCCTAGCGAGCGAAGCGCCTCGATCTTGCTCCTTGCCGCGGTATCGGTGACATACACTCTGACGTCCGCGCCGCGAACCCTCGTTGCTTCGGTCACGCCAAGCGCGAAGTTGCCGGTGCTCGCGGTATAGACACCGTTCGCCAGTTGAGCGGGCGTAAGGCTCGATACCGCATTCAGGGCGCAGCGTATCTTGAACGATCCTCGTGGCTGAAGGTTCTCCGGTTTGAGAAACACGCTTCGATCCGTGGCGGCCGCGTAGGGCAACAGCGGTGTGCGAACGACGGTCCCTCGGATCGTCTCCGATGCGCGCTCGATATCGGCTCGGGAAACATCGCCGAGATAACCCGGGCCGACACCATTCTCGAACGGCGTGCGCGCGTGATGCAGGATGCCGGAAAAGCTCATGATGTCCTCGCTTTCGTAGTCGTTGAAGGGATCGACTAGCCGCGTCGACGCAATTCGATGCGCAGGTTTCGCGGCACCATCGAAAACGCGAACACTTCCTCCACCTCGGACTCGCCGTCGACCAGCAACAGATCGAAGTTGCGGCACAGCATGGCCACTGCCGATCTCACTTCCATCAAGGCAAGGCTGCGTCCCGGACACAGGCGCGGTCCCGAGCCGAACGGCATGAACCCCGCGCGATGATGGCTGGCGGCACTCTCGCCGGTGAGCCAGCGGTCCGGATCGAATACGTCGGGCGCCGAATGGCCGCCTTGCTGCAGTCCTGCCTCGCGCGTCAATAGCGACAGCACCGCGCCCTTCGGGATCGCAATGTCGCCCACTTGCACGTCATAATTCGGCTCGACTGCGAGAACGGGCGTCACCGATTTGAGCCGCATGGACTCGCTGATGACCGCGTTCAGATAGAGGAGCGCGTCGCCTGCATCAAAATCTTCAAGCATGGCCGCGGATCCGATAACGGCATCGACTTCTTCCTGCATTTTTCGCTGGACGTCAGGCAGAGACGCCATGAAGTACGCCACCCAGGCGACCGTGTTCGCCGTCGTGTCCTGTCCGGCCAACAGGATGGTGAACACATTGGCCAGCACTTCGTCGTCTGTCAGCGGCGCTTCTCCGTCGTGTTGCGCCATGAGCAACGCCTCGAGCAGATTCGTGGGCATCGCGTCCGTTTCCGGGCGCTGCGCGAGCCGCGCGCGGTTGGCGGCGATAAGGTCCTTCGTGAGCGCCTGAACTGCAATCAAGGCGCGATCCAACGTCTTGTCGGCGGGTAGCTTGACGTAGTGCCAATAGGGGAAGGGCGCGTTGATCCGCCGGTTGATCATCGGGAACACGACTTCGAGATGCCGCTGGATCACCTCGCCCTCGCTTTCGATGGTATCCATGTCATATCCGAACGCGAGATTGGTGGTGACGTCCACCGTGTATCGCATCAGGTCCTTCTGGATATCGATGGATTGCTGCTCGCGCTCCGCTTTCTCCCAGCGTTGCAGCAGTCGACGTGTCATTTCGCAGAGCAACGGAAAGAAGGCGCGCAGATGCAACGGGTCCAGTGCCTTGGCGACGAGTTGCCGTTGCCGTCGCCAGGCCTCGCCTTCCATGGAGAAAACGCCGTTGATGCCCAACTCGCGCGCAACGGTTTCGATCACGTTCCAGCGACGATAAGCGCCAGGACGATCGCGCAACACCTGACTGATGAGAGCCGGATCGGCGATCGCCACGAATGGGCGTCCGATCAATCGGAACGTGTACACGGGGCCGAATTCCCTGCACCACTCTTCGAGTACGAGGTGCAGCTTCTCGGGACGTAGCTGCAACGTATTGCCGAGAAACGGAACGCGCTTGGGGCCGGGGAGCTGGGCAAGCGATCTCACGGGAGATTCGCGGCACGGCATTATCACGGGCGGAGCGGGGCGCTGCGCATTCCATGCGCGCACGTCGTTGCGATCGACTTTAACTTCGCCGTTCTCGACAATGGCGTCGAAGCGCTTCAGATTCGACCTACTCGGCCCTTGCTTGCAGCCTGACGAGCAGTCGAACTGCCAACCGTGTGCCCGGCAGGTGAGCACGCCATCTTTTACTGTTCCTTCAGACAGGAGCGTGCCTTGATGCGGACAGCGGCCCTGAAAAATCGAAATGGCGTTGTCGTGGCGCAGAACGATTAGATCGATTCCGTCGACGTTCGCCGCCTTGATGCCGTCGTCCTCGAGTTCTTTCGTGCGCGCTATGACCACCGTGTCCGGGGAATCCGAACGCACTGCCTGAAGACTCGCGTTCATCTTGTCGCTCCTTCGCGCCGGACAGCCATCGTTTTTCATTAATCGCGCGAACACAAGAGACGGTCCGGCGTCTTGTCGACGGCGAACGCTTTTGCGTTGCAGCGTGCAAACAGGTTCTTACGCGGCGTGAGGAAGCGGGCGCATTCAATTCATGACGCACCGCATTTAATTGGCGTCGTGAGCGGGCATCAGGCGCAATCCTGTGCCGGGTCTGTGCGACAGATGAGTCGCGAGCCATGCTGTATTCCCCGAGATTCGAGGAGGGCGCTCACCAAACCATACTAGTCGTTTATCGAAGCGAGCCAAGCACTCTATCTAGTGTCGTGCCGCCTTTTCGGCGGCTCCGCGAACACGCCTTCGGTTTCCGGATCGCGGGCGTCTGGCATGATGCTTGCCTTGCGTCGTCCGCGCTGACTTACGCCTGTTGTCAGACGTTTGGGAGCGGTTATCATTTTTTGCCTTGCCGACTCGATGCGCTATGCTGGGATAACGGCTAAAAAATAAAGTGCGCAAGGCAGATTCCGTGCTGGTGCAATGCCATCGAAATCCTGCCCCGATGCCCTATCCTTCGCCGGCGCCGGGGTCTTCGCATACGAAACAGGGAGGTAACATGCAAGGCGACCCAAAGGTCCTGGAATACCTGAACGCGCAACTGAAGAACGAACTCTCCGCGATCAATCAGTATTTCCTGCATGCCCGCATGTACAAGCACTGGGGGCTCGACAAGCTCGGCAAGCATGAATATGACGAATCCATCGGCGAGATGAAGCATGCGGATCTGCTGATCGAGCGCATCTTCCTGCTGAACGGCCTGCCGAATCTGCAAGACCTCCACAAGCTGCTGATCGGCGAAGAAACCAAAGAGATCATGGAGTGCGATCTGAAGCTGGAACAGATGTCGCAGGCCACCTGCAAGGAGGCCATCGTCTATTGCGAGTCGGTCCGCGACTTCATCTCGCGAGAGATTCTGACCCATATTCTCGACGACACCGAGGAGCATATCGACTGGCTCGAGACGAATCTTGAGTTGATCGACAAGGTCGGCATCCAGAACTATCTGCAATCGGGAATGGATGCGCCGGAGTGAATTCGCTTTAGTGAATGGCTGACGGGACGGCGAACTGAACGGCGGCAGACCGCCTTAAGCGTGAAACGCCCCATCATCGAGCGCACGCCCACGCAGGTTAGCAACAATCATGCTGGATCCGGCGAGTCTCAATCCACCGGCACGTTGCTGATCCGGTGCAACTCCGCCAGCTTGCTCAACAGGCTTCGAAGCGTGCTCTGCTCATCGGCGTCCAGCGCGCTAAAGAAGTGGTCGTCATTTTCATCGGCAATCGACGCGAGATCGGGCAGCGCGCGTTTTCCCTGCGGAGTCAGCGAAAGGAACTGCACGCGGTTGTCCTCATCGCTCGTCGCGCGCGAAATCCATTTCTTCTCTTGCAGCTTGTCCAGCACCTTGGAGATCGCACCACGCGTCATGCCCATCGCGTCGGCGAGTTGGGCGGGCGTCATGTCCGTCCACCTTTGAATCTGATTGAGCGCGACCCATTCGGCCACGGACACGCTGCGTTCCTGCAAAGCACGAGCGAAGTTGCCCGAGACATGATTGGATACGAGCCTCAGCCAATAACCCAGATGCGTTTCGAGGGCAGGCGGGGACGGCAGCCCTTTCTTCTGATTGCGCATGACCTTTCCCTCGGCTAATGATTGGCTTCCATGGAAATCATTGTGGTTTCCATGGAAAGTCATGTCAAGGTCAACGGCCCAGCGCGACGAACCGTTCGAGATGATGGTCCTCGTCGCCGAGTTGATGATCGATCATCACGAGGCGCTTTGCGTAATGTGCGAGCGGCAGCTCCCACGTCATGCCGATCCCGCCATGCAACTGAATGCATTCCTCCGCGACTAGCGCGCCGATTCGCCCGATGCTGTACTTGGCCGCCGACACCGCGCGCTCCCGCACCTTGCGCTCGGCACCGAGCGCCGCCGCTGCATTGATCACCGCCGAGCGGGCCTGCTCGATCTCCAGCAGCATATCGGCCATGCGATGCTGCAACGCCTGGAAGCTCCCGATCGGCACGCCGAACTGTTTGCGCGTGCGCAGATACTCCAGGGTGTAGTCCTTGGCGACATCCATCGCGCCAACGGCTTCGGAACACAGCGCGAGCACGCCGCAGCCAATCGCGTATTCGAGCGTCGCGAAGCCCGCGTCGGACGTGCCGAGCAATGCGTCGTCGCTGAGCGTGACGTTGTCGAATGTCACTTCAGCAGCGCGGCCGCCGTCGATCTTGCGATAGCCGCGCACGCTGACGCCGGCTGCATCGCGTGGCACGAGAAAGAGCGTTATGCCGGCGTCGCTATCGTCGTCACCGCCGGTGCGCGCCGAGACCAGAAAAAGCGAAGCGTGCTCGCCGTGCTGAACCACGGCCTTGGCCCCGTTCAGTTGCCACGTCGAGCCGCTTCGCTCCGCACGAGTCAATACGCGGGACAGTTCATAGTGGCTGTCCGGCTCGCCATGCGCGAGCGCGACGATTCGCGAGCCGTCGATCAATTCACCGAGCGCGGCTTTTTGCGCTTCATTGCCGCTGCGTGCAATGGCGTGGCCGACCATCAACGTGTCGAGAAACGGCTCGACCACGAGACCGCGGCCCAAGCTCTCGAACACCACGGCGATATCGAAACCGCCGCCGCCGAAACCGCCGTTTGCTTCTTCGAACAGTGCGCCAATAATGCCGAGCTCGGCAAAGCGGCGCCACAATTCGCCGCTATAGCCCTGGTCGGACTGCGCGATCCGGTCGCGCGTCGCGAAGCCGTACTGCTCGCCGACAAAACGGTTCAGCGTATCCGCCAGCATGCGGCGGTCTTCGGTGTGCTGGAAATTCATGAGGTGCGCCCCTTACAGTCCCAGGATCATTTTGGAAATGATGTTCTTCTGGATTTCGTTCGAGCCGCCGAAGATCGACAGCTTGCGATTGTTGAAATACAGCGACCCAGCGCTCGCGGCTTCGTCGGGACCGACCGGCATGCCTTCGAAGCCGTCATGCAAGGCTTCCTCGATGAACGGCTGCGCGTACGGACCCATCGCGCGCCGCGTGAGCGACGAGATTTCCTGACGAATCTCGGTGCCGCGAATCTTCAGCATCGAACTTTCGGCGCCGGGCACGCCGCCGCCCGCCACCGCCGCGATCACGCGCAGGTTGGTGGTCTTCATGTTTTCCAGATCGATCTCGACGCGCGCCATGCGCGCCGCGAACGCCGGGTCTTCCGCGAGCGGCCGGCCATTGCGCCGCTGTTTCGCGGCGATCTTGCGCAGGCGATTGAACGCGGCCACCGAGAAGCCGACGCCCGCGATATTGGTGCGCTCATACGTGAGCAGATACTTGGCGTAGGTCCAGCCCTTGTTCTCTTCGCCGACCAGGTTCTCGACCGGCACCCGCACGTCGGTGAAAAACACTTCGTTGACTTCGTGCTCGCCGTCGAGCGTGATGATCGGGCGCACTTCGACGCCCGGCGTCTCCATGTCGATCAGCAGGAAGCTGATGCCTTCCTGTTTGCGCACGTCGGTCGCGCTGCGCACGAGGCAGAAGATCATGTTCGCGAAGTGGCCGAGCGTGGTCCACGTCTTCTGTCCATTGACGAGGTAATGCTCGCCTTGCGTATCCACGCCGCGCACGGCGGCGGTTTTGACCGAGGCGAGATCGGAGCCGGCGCCCGGTTCCGAATAGCCCTGGCACCACCAGTCCGAGCCGTCGAGAATACGCGGCAGCCAATGGCGCTTTTGCGCTTCGCTGCCGTATTTGATCAGCACCGGGCCGAGCATGTTGACGCCGAACGGCACCACGCGCGGCGCGCCGGCCAGCGCGCATTCGTTTTCGAAGATGAATTTCTGCACCGGGTTCCAACCCGGGCCGCCGTACTCTTTCGGCCAGTGATTGGCGAGCCAGCCTTGCGCGTTGAGAATCGCGTGCCACTCGGCCATGTCGTCGCGCGTGAGACGGCGTCCGCCGTGCACCTTGCCGGCGAGACGCTGCGGGAGCTTGTCGCGCAGAAAGGCCTGCACGTCGGCGCGGAAGGCTTCTTCCTCGAGAGTGAAGTTCAGATCCATGGCGGGTGTTCCGGATTGGGTTGAGCGACCGGCGCGCGCTGGGCGCGGCCGGTCATGACGATGCACGTCGACGGTGATGCGCCGTTTCAGACGCTCTGGTTAAGGCTCGCGAAATCGGCGCCGCGTTCCACCAGTTCGACGAGCAGCGGCGAGGGCTTCCAGAAGAGCGGGTCTTGTTTGGCGAACTCGCGGATGTCGGCGAGAATCTTCGGCAGGCCGACCATGTCCGCATATTTCATCGGACCGCCGCGATAACGCGGAAAGCCATAGCCGTACAGGAACGTCACGTCGACGTCCAACGGCCGCAACGCGATGCGTTCATGCACGACGTTGGCGCCCTCGTTGATCATCGCGGCCATGTAGCGGCGGATGATCTCCTCGTCGGTGAAGCTGCGCGGCGTGATGCCGGCACGTACGCGTTCGGCATCGATGATCGCCTCGACTTCCGGATCGGGCGTGCCGCTGCGCGATCCTTCGGGGTACAGATAGAAACCGCGTCCGGTCTTCTGGCCGAACCAGCCGCGCTCGCACAGGCGGTCGGCGATCTGCACATAGCGCGCCGCAGGATTGCGAGTGGCCGCACGCCGCTTGCGTGCCGCCCAGCCGATATCGCCGCCCGCCAGATCCACCACCTGGAACGGTCCCATCGGAAGGCCGAACGCGCGCACGGCCGCGTCGATCTGATAGGGCGAGGCGCCGTCTTCCATCATGGCGTCCGCAGCGCTGCGATACACGGCCAGCACGCGGTTGCCGATAAAGCCGTCGCACACGCCCGCGCGCACCGGCGTCTTGCGCAACTTCTTCGCCAGCTCGAACGCGGTGGCGACCACGTCGGCGCTGACCTGTTTCGGCACCACCACTTCCAGCAGCTTCATGATGTTGGCGGGCGAGAAGAAGTGCAGGCCGATCACGTCGGCGGGACGCGAAATGCTCGACGCGAGCGCGTCGATGTCGAGATACGAGGTGTTGGTCGCGAGCACCGCGCCCGCTTTGCAGACGCGATCGAGTTCGGCGAATACGGCCTGTTTGACGGCGAGGTCTTCGAATACGGCTTCGATCACGACGTCGGCGCCGGCGAGCGCATCATATGACGTGCTGCCGCTCCAGCGCGCCATGAGCGCCGCTTTCTTCTCCGCGCTCAGGCGGCCTTTGGCGATCAGGCCGTCGTAGACTTTTTCGATGTGTGCGCGGCCACGTGCGAGCGACGCGTCGTCGCGTTCGATCATCGTCACCGGCAAACCGGCGTCGAGCACCGCGACGGCGATGCCCGCGCCCATCGTGCCGCCGCCCACCACGCCGATCGTGTTCAGCGCGCGTGGTTTGGCGTCGCGCGTTTCCGGCGCCTTGAGCACCTCGCGCTCGGCAAAGAACGCGTGAATCAAACCGGCGCGCTGCGGGCTGTCGATACATTCGAGGAACAGCTTGCGTTCGACCCGCAGACCTTCATCGAAAGGCTGTTCGATGGCGGCCTCGACGGCATCGACGATTTTCAGCGGCGAGAACAGGCCGCGCGATTTCTTCGCGGTTTCCGCTCGCGCCGTGGCCACCGCTGCGAGACTCGCGGCGCGGTCGCCGAGTGCCGCGGCGTCGCGCGTGCGGCGCACCGGCGCGTGGGCGGCCAGCAACTCGTGCACGTAGGCGAGGCCTTCGGGGAGGATGTCGTCGCTGCTGCCGAGGCGGTCGATCAAACCGAGCGCCAGCGCTTCCTTCGCGCTGGCGTGACGGCC
This sequence comes from Paraburkholderia dipogonis, assembly GCF_042680985.1. Classification (NCBI taxonomy): domain Bacteria; kingdom Pseudomonadati; phylum Pseudomonadota; class Betaproteobacteria; order Burkholderiales; family Burkholderiaceae; genus Paraburkholderia; species Paraburkholderia dipogonis. The sequence goes on from NZ_JBHUFR010000016.1 coordinate 26,799, forward strand.
GCTCAGGATCAGATCGAGCGCGGCCTGCGCGCCGATCAAACGCGGTGTGCGCTGCGTGCCGCCCGCACCCGGCAACAGGCCAAGTTGCACTTCAGGCAAGCCGAGCTTTGCGCCGTCGACGGCAATCCGGTAGTGCGCCGCGAGCGCCACTTCCAGGCCGCCGCCGAGCGCCGCGCCATGAATGGCAGCGACCACCGGCTTCGTGCACGCCTCGATGCGGTTGCACACGTCCGGCAGCGACGGGGGTACCGGCGGCTTGCCGAACTCGCGAATGTCCGCGCCGGCGATGAAATTGCGCCCCGCGCCGACGATCAGCACCGCTTCCACGGCCTTGTCGGCATCCGCGGCTTCGATGGCGGCGAGCAGGCCGCGCCGCACGCCGGCGGACAGCGCGTTGACCGGCGCGTGGTCGATCGTCACGAGCAGCACCTTGCCGCGCAATTCGCGCGTGACAACATCGGCCGAGGGATTGGGGGGCATGGCGTCTCCTGATGTGATGGGTCGCATGGCAAAGCATGCCGGGTCTGGCGAATTGTCCTGATTGTGGGTCGGTCAAGGTTTATTGACAATCACATGGACGGTTGACAGACTGTCAAAGTTTCTTTGACAAAGGCGCCCCCATGGACGTCAACTCTTTGACCCTGCTGGTAGACATTCTGGACGCCGGCAATCTCAGCGAAGCCGCGCGCCGGCTAAAGATGAGCCGCGCGAACGTGAGCTACCACCTGAATCAGCTGGAACGTTCCATCGGGCTGCAACTGGTGAGGCGCACCACGCGCCGCGTCGAGCCGACCGAGATCGGCCTGCAACTCTACGAACACGGCCGCACGATCCAGAACGCGCTGCTCGCGGCGCGCGAATCGGTCACCACGCTCGGGCAGAACCTGCAGGGGCGCGTGCGGCTGAGCGTGCCGAGCGGTTACGGACAACTCGTCATGTCGGACTGGCTGATCGCGTTCAAGCGGCTTTATCCGGGCATCGTGCTGGATGTGATGTTCGAAAACCGCGTCGAGGACCTGATGCGCGATGAAGTCGATATCGCCGTGCGCGTGATGTCCGAGCCGCCGCAAAACCTCGTGGCGCGAGACATGGGGCCGGTGCGCTATGTGGCGTGCGCGTCGCCGGATTTTGCGGACAGGCACGGCATGCCGCGGCAACTCGACGACCTGCGCACGACGCCGCTGATTACAGCGGCAGTGGTCGGCCGGCAATTGCGGGTGGCCGCTTATTTGCGCGACGAACGGCATGAAGTGCTGCTCGAGCCGGGCATCATCTCCGAGAACTTTCTGTTCTTGCGCCAGGCGGTGCTCGCCGGACTCGGCGTGGGGCTCGTGCCGGACTATGTGGTGCAGGACGATCTGCGCCGCGGCGACGTGCTCACCACGCTCGACGAATGGCGCTTGAGCATCTTCGGCACGCACATGTACATGCTGTATATGCCGAACCGGCATCACACGCGCGCGGCGTCGACGTTCATCGATTTCATTTTGCAGCAGGCACATGGCACGGGCCGTGGCTTGCCCGCGTAAACGACGAGATTCATCTTGCATCTCGCGCAGGTATGCTACGCAAAAAAGAGCGGAGACAAGAGATGAAATGGATCATCGGACTTCTAGCCGTGCCGGCGCTCGCCGTAGTCGTTCTGTTGATCTCCTGCTTGCCGGACGAAGACGCAATTCGTCTCGGCGGTTACATGGCGACTGCCGCCTTTGCCGCGCTCATCGGGTTTCTGCTGCGCTGGCGCGCCAGCCGGACTCAACAGCGTAATAAGCGGGCAGGTTGAGCGTACGTCTAGCTATGCGGCCTGAACGCTCTCGCGCAACTCGTCGCCGAGAAACTCGATAAACGTCCTCAGCTTGGCCGACAAGCGGTGCCGCTCCAGATAGATAGCGTGAATGTCCGCGTTCGGCAGCGTCCAGTCGGCGAGAAGCGGCACCAGTTCGCCGCGCCGTAGATGGCCCGCGATTTCCCACGCCGAACGCACGGCCACGCCGCGGCCGTCGAGCGCCCACTTCAGCACGGCGCTACCGTCGTTGCTGCTTAGCGGACCGTCCGCCTTCACCGTCTCCGATTTCTTGCCGCGCGGCAAGTTGAGTGGTCAGAAGTTGAGTCTGGCTCAAAAACTACCGAAACGCCCAGCGCGAAAAAATAGAAAGAAAAGTGTCGGCGACAACAACGCGCAAACGAAACATGAGCTAAACTCAGAAAACATCGAAAGCGCAGCACATGAAGGAGACACCCGAATGCCCGCAGCTTCGTCGAGTAGCTCGCCGCTCTCCAGCGGCTATTGTTCTGTTTTTCGCGAGGGTCTTTTCACCGGCAAGGTGGTCATCGTCACCGGCGCGGGCAGCGGGCTCGGCCGATGCACGGCTCACGAACTCGCATCCCTGGGGGCGACCCTTGCGCTGGTCGGCCGAAGCGAAGACAAGCTGAAAGCGGTGCAAGCCGAACTGGCCGCGGATCATCCGTCATCCGCTGGCGGCCACGAGATTTACTCCTGCGACATCCGCAACGAGCAGCAGGTGCGTGAAACGATCGCTTCGATCATCACGGATCTGGGCCACGTGGACGGCCTTTTCAACTGCGCGGGCGGCCAATTCCCCGCGAGGCTCGAAAACATCTCCCTGAACGGTTGGGACGCGGTCGTACGCAACAATCTGCACGGCACGTTTCTGATGTCCCGCGAGTGCTATACCCAATGGATGCAGCATCACGGCGGCGCGATCGTCAACATGCTGGCGGACATCTGGGGCGGCATGCCTGGCATGGGGCACTCCGGCGCGGCGCGCGCGGGCGTATGGAACTTCACCGAAACGGCCGCTTGCGAATGGGGCCACGCGGGCGTCAGAGTCAACGCGGTCGCGCCCGGCTGGATTGCGTCCGCGGGCATGGACAGCTACAACGAAGAGTACCAGGCGCTGCTGCGCACGCTGAAGCACAAGGTGCCGTTGCAGCGCTTCGGCACGGAATCGGAACTCGCCGGCGCGGCGGTGTTTCTGTTGTCGGAGGCGTCGGCGTTCATCAACGGTACGGTGATTCGTGTCGACGGCGGCGTGCCGAACGCGCGCCATTCATGGCCGCTTGCTGAAGCGCAGCGTACGATCGAATATAACGGCTTCCCGCGCTATCAACCGCCGACGGGCTTGCAGGAGCAGATACGATGAATCTCGACGGCCAGACCTACGAATCGCTGGCGGCGAACTTCGCCTGGGACATCCCGGCGCGCTACAACATCGGCGTCGACGTCTGCGACAAATGGGCCGACGGTTCGGGCCGCCTCGCGCTGATCTACGAGGACGCCGAGGGCAACGCCACGCGCTATACGTTCGACCAGTTGAAGGCGTTGTCCGACCGCTTCGCCAATGCGCTGCTCGCGGCGGGCGCGCAACGTGGCGACCGCATCGGCATCTTCCTGTCGCAATCGATCGAAACGGCGCTTGCGCACCTCGCCGCTTATAAGGCCGGCATGGTGGCCGTGCCGCTCTTCGCGCTGTTCGGCGTCGACGCAATCGAACACCGGCTCGGCGACAGCGGCGCGGTGGCATTGATCACCGATCAAGCCGGCGTGCGGAAGGTCGACGAAATCCGCGCGGCGTTGCCGGCATTGCGCAATGTCTTCAGCGTGGATATCGATCAGGACAACGTCGATCCGCAAGCGCCCGTGCGTTCATTCTGGCAGGCGCTGAACGGCGCACCCGCCAGCTTCACGCCCGCCGACACCGGCGCCGACGATCCCGCCGTCATCATCTATACCTCGGGCACGACCGGCAAGCCGAAGGGCGCGTTGCATGGGCATCGCGTGTTGCTGGGCCATCTGCCCGGCGTCGAGATGTCGCAACAGGGCTTTCCCGCGCACGCCACGCTGATGTGGACGCCCGCGGACTGGGCGTGGATCGGCGGTTTGTTCGACGTGCTGCTGCCATCGTGGCATCACGGCGTCGCGGTGTTGGCGCGCCGCTTTGCGAAGTTCGACGGCGAGGCCGCGTTCGATCTGATGGCTCGCCACGCGGTCTCGCATACGTTTTTGCCGCCGACCGCGCTGAAGATGATGCGCGGCGTCGAGCATCCCGAACGCTGGAGCCTCGCGTTGCGCTCGGTGGCAAGCGGGGGCGAATCGCTCGGCGAGGAATTGATCGGCTGGGGCCGCACGGCGCTCGGCGTGACGATCAACGAGTTCTACGGGCAGACGGAGTGCAACGTGGTGGTGTCGTCGTGCGCGGCGCTGTTCGAGCCGTGCTTCGGCGCGATTGGCCGCGCGGTGCCGGGGCATCATGTCGCGATCGTCGACATGGACGGCAACGAACTGCCGCAAGGCGCAATCGGCGATATCGCGGTGGCCGCGCCCGATCCGGTCATGTTCCTCGGCTACTGGGGCAACGAGGCCGCTACGCGCGACAAATTCCGCGGCAAGTTTCTGCTGACCGGCGACCTCGGCACGCGCGACGCGGACGGTTTCATCCGTTTCGTCGGCCGTGGCGACGACGTGATCACGAGCGCCGGTTATCGAATCGGACCGGCTTCGATCGAAGATTCATTGCTGCGTCATCCGGCTGTTTCGATGGCGGCCGTGATCGGCGCGCCGGATCCCGAGCGCACGGAGATCGTGATGGCGTTCGTGGTGCTCAAGGCCGGCTTTGTCGGCGACGAGGCGCTCGTGCGCGAGATCCAGCATCACGTCAAAACGCGGCTCGCCGCGCACGAATATCCGCGCCAGATCCGCTTTGTCGACAGCCTGCCGTTGACGCCGACCGGCAAGGTGATCCGCAAAGCCTTGCGCGAGGGACTCGCACAAGACGGGGACAAAGCCGCGGCAAAACCATGAGCACGGGTTCGCGCCCACCTTCCACGCGCAGCGGCAGGGCGTTCCGGACGCCGGGCACCCAACCGGGCGCGGCCTCGCTCGACGACACCGACCGCAAGTTGCTCGCGCTGCTCGCCGAAGACGCCACGCGCACTTATGCCGAACTTGGCAAGCTGCTGTTCCTGTCGGCGCCCGCTGTCCACGAACGCACCCGGCGTTTGAAGAAGGAAGGCGTGATCAAGGGCACCGTCGCCGCGCTCGACGGCGCGAGGCTGAATCGCCCGTTGCTTGCGTTCGTGCATGTCGATACGACGAGTTGGGCGGTGACGCGGCAACTTCTCGCGCTGCAGGAGCTACCCGATGTCGAGGAGATTCATACCGTGACGGGCGAGAGTGCGATGTTGCTCAAGATCCGCACGCGCGACACGCAATCGCTCGAACAACTGCTCGCGCGTATTCACGAGATCGAAGGATTTACCGGCACGCGCAGCTATATCGCGCTGACCACCTATCTGGAGCGCGGCCCGAGTCCCGAACTCTGAGCCTTGGGTCCGGAGTCCGACCGAAGCGCTGCGTGTCATGCATGCAGTGAAAGACCTTTCACGGCTTTATCCACCGCCTTCTTCGGCCCGCGCACCGCAATGCCGACGAGGTCGGGCGCATCGGCGGGTTCGGCGCGGAACACCTCGCGGTTGGCCTGATCGTGACCGGTCGCGAACATCGCGCGCACATAGACGGCGCGCGTCAATTCGCGTTCAATGCCCTGGCGGAACGCGCGCAGCAAACCCGCGTTGTCCGCCTGATACACCATCATCGGCTGGCCGAGCAGCGGCGCATGCCGACGGCCCGCCGCGTCCTCGTACGGCTCACCCATTGCCTCCGGTGCGGCGCCCGCGATCCCCGTCGCGAGAAACGCGGTCACATTGAGTTTTTGCCAGACAGCGAGATCGTCCAGCACGATGATCGCGACTTTCGTATCGAATTCCATCACGCACTACGCTCCACACATTCAGAAAGACGTCCAAACCCGATCTTATGGAAACTCGGCGCGCATGTGTATGGCAGTCGGGCAAAAACGAATGGCCCTCAACGGATGTGCGTGAGCACTACGTCGGCGTCGGGCTTTGCCTAATGCCAATTCAGCGCATGCTCGCTTGAACAGACCGGCGTGCTGCAATGCAACCTGACGTGGCGCCGCGTCCATCGCTGTTAGCGCCGCCGACGCGCGAGCGATTTCCGCGCAATCGACGCTGCTGCAACATAGGGCAAGTCCCTGGCGCAATTTAGCCGTGCATTACCACTCGCGTGTGCCGACTCCTAAACTTGATTCAACCAGGAGGGGACACCGATGGCCAAACTCATCCACACGATGATCCGTGTGCACGATCTGCCGCGCTCGCTTGCGTTCTATCAAAAGGCTTTCAATTTCGACGTAGCGCACCGGCTCGATTTTCCGGACTTCACGCTCGCCTATTTGCGCAACGCGGAGGCCGACGCCGAAATAGAACTGACCTGGAACAAAGGCCGCGAGGAACCGTATTCGCACGGCGATGGCTACGGTCACGTCGCTTTCGTGGTCGACGATGCGAAACACGAACGGCAGCGTCTGCTCGATCTCGGTATGACGCCCAACGATCTGCGCGAGTTTCACAACGATAACGGCGAGTTGCTGGCGCGTTATTTTTTCATTCAGGACCCTGACGGTTACAAGATTGAAGTGTTGGAACGCCACGGCCACTATCAATAGTAAAAGTCACCCGGCGGCCGCCGCGCGTAGTTGCAATACCCCACAAGCAACCATCTTGGATGGGACCGGAATAAGGCGTCAAAGCGCCAACTCCGGTCGACAGGAGACAACCATGAAGACAACGGTCATCCCGATCGTCGCGTCCGATCACGCACGTCATGAGCATCCTCATGAACACGATCATGAGCACGGCGGCGAACATCACGCGGCGAAGGCTGCCGCGGTCGCGTTGCGCATTCCGCTCACGCGCCGCGAGCTATTGAGAGGCACGGGTGTGCTGGTGGGCACGCTGGCGTTCTCGTCGGTACTGTCGACGCTGGCGCCGAGCCGCGCGTGGGCGCTCGAACTACAGGGTCTCGACACGCACCAGGGCGAAGTGATTCTGGCCTTTACGCGGCAGCTCTATCCGCACCCCACGCTCGACAACGCGGTCTACGCGCTGGTGGTCAAGGACCTCGACGCGAAAGCGAAAGCCGATCCGGCGGTACGCCAGCAACTTGCGGACGGTGTCAAACAACTCGACGCGCAAGCCGGTTCCGACTGGCTCAAACGCGCACCGGCGGACCAGGCGAAAGACGTCGCAGCGCTCGCGGGCACGCCGTTCTTCAACACGATACGCAGCACCGCGGTGGTGTCGCTGTACGCCAACACGATGGCGTATGCACACTTCGGCTACGGCGCTTCGGAGGGCGACGGCGGCTACCTGAACAAAGGGTTCAACAGCCTTTCGTGGCTGCCCAATCCGCCGCCTGCAGCGAGCGGCCCGATCCCGACGGATAGCTAATCGCGACGAGAGCTTTGCATGGGGCAGGAGTAAGCGCTAAAGCGCCAACTCCTGCCGACAGCGGTGCATGGGACAAGAGTAAACGCTGAAGCGCCAACTCTTGTCGACAGTGGAGAAAGAAATGGATCAGGACAACAACAAGGTGCGTTTTTCGCACAACGACGACAAGGTCGTCGTGATCATCGGCTCCGGCGCGGGCGGCGGCACCCTCGCCAACGAGCTGGCGCAGAAGGGCGTCAACGTCGTGGTACTGGAAGCGGGCAAGCTGCATACGCAGGGCGATTTCACGACCGACGAATGGGGCGCGTTCCAGATGCTGTCGTGGCTCGACAAACGCACCACGTCGGGCAGCTGGCGCATCGCCAAGGACTTCCCGAATCTGCCCGCGTGGATCTGCAAGACGGTGGGCGGCACGACCACGCACTGGGCCGGCGCGAGTCTGCGCATCCAGCCATACGAGTTCAAGGCAAAGACGACCTACGGCGATATCAAGGAGGCCAATCTGCTCGACTGGCCGGTCACGCGTGAAGAACTCGATCCGTACTACGACCGCGCTTCGCAGAAAATGGGCGTGACGCGCACCAACGGTTTGCCGGGCCTGCCGGGCAACAACAACTTCAAGGTGATGTCGGCCGGCGCGATGAAAGTCGGCTACAAGGATTGCAATACCGGCCACATGGCGATCAATAGTGTGGTGCGCGACGACCGCGCGCATTGCTTCCAGCGCGGCTTCTGTTTTCAGGGCTGCCGCACGGGCGCGAAGTGGTCGACGCTCTACACCGAATTGCCGCGCGCCCAGGCAACCGGCCATATGGAGTTGCGCACGCAGGCCCATGTGGTGCGTATTGAAACCGATGCGCGCGGCAAGGCGAAGGAGGTGCTCTATTACGACGGCAACGGCAAATTACAGCGGCAGAAGGCGCGCGTCGTCGCGGTGGCCGGCAACTCGATCGAGACGCCGCGGCTCTTGCTGAACTCGCATTCGAGCAAATTCCCGCAGGGGCTCGCGAACGGCTCGGGCCAGGTGGGCCGCAACTACATGCGTCACACCACGGGCTCGGTGTATGCGGTGTTCAACGACAAGGTGGAGATGTTCAAGGGCACCACGATGGCCGGCATCATCGAGGACGAAGCGGTGTTCAATCCGCAACGCGGCTTCGCGGGCGGCTATCACATGGAGACCGTGTCGCTCGGCCTGCCGTTTTACGCGGCTTTTCTCGATCCGGGCGCATGGGGGACGACCTTCAGCCAGGCGATGGATCAATATGCGTACACGGCGGGCATGTGGATCGTCGGTGAGGATATGCCGCGCGAGAGCAATCGTGTGACCTTGAATACGGACGTGAAGGATCAGTACGGCCAGCCGGTCGCCAACGTACATTTCGACGATCATCCGAACGACGAAGCGATGCGCGAACACGCGTACAAGCAGGGCACGGCAGTGTACGAAGCGGCGGGCGCGAAGACGGTGTATCGCGTGCCGCCGTATCCGTCCACGCACAATCTCGGCACCGCCCGCATGAGTGCGCGCGCCGAAGACGGTGTGTGCAACCGCTTCGGCCAGACGCATGAAGTGTCGAACCTGTTCATTTCGGATGGCAGCCAGTTCACCACCGGCGCGGCGGAGAATCCAACCTTGACGATCGTCACACTGGCGATTCGTCAGGCGGATCACATCGCGGGGCAGATGAATAAACGCGCGGTGTAAATGTGTAAAGCGGTTCGACGGGGCAGACGCGGCGTTCGGGTTCGATGCGATTGTCGGGCGGCGAATGCCGGCGTATGTTGACGAACGCGGGTGGCGTGCCGTGGCTGCATGAAAAGCGCCACGGCGCGCGTGCTTGTAATTAAGGAGCCAACGTTATGTGTGGGATATACATCAACGCCGATCCGATCCTGTACGAGTCGCGCACGCGCTCGTTGCGCATTCACGGCGTGATCACCACGGTGCGGCTGGAGAATCTGTTCTGGGACGTGCTGCACGAAATCGCCGCGCGCGAGAGCATGACGACCAGCCAGTTCGCCGTGAAGCTCTACGACGAACTGATCGCGTTGCGCGGCGAGATGCCGACCAACTTCGCATCGTTTTTGCGGGTGTGCTGTTTGCGCTATCTGTCGATGCGCACGGAGAAGGGCGCCGGCGCGCCCGATGCGTTGCCTGAACTGGCATTGGCAGTGAGCGAAGCGAAGCCGCGGATTCTGAAGACGGTTTGAGGCGGGCGGGCCGACGCGAAGCCGCTACTGCGGTTGGGCACGCCTACCCGCATGCTACGATATCCAGCTCATCACGCATAAGCTGGAGACCTGAATGCGTCCCGAGAGTGCCGCCCGTTTCGATGAAGAGTTCGCGCCTCGCATCGCCGAGGCTATTGCCGCCTGTTTCGCGACAACCGTGCAGACCAAAGTGCTGCCGTACGGCGGCCATGGGCATCCCACTCGCGTGCGGATTCACGTAGCGCCCATCGAAAACATGGGGCAGTACCCGTATCCGCTGAATCTGTATCTCACCTGGGACAGCGACGAAATCGAGCGACTGATGGGCGCGGAAGGGCCGGTGCGTTTCGCCGGCTATCTGGCCGCATTGCCGCGCAAGCTCGCAGCCTGGAATCATGCGCGCGAACTGGATTTTCTCTCGCATACGCAGGCCGATCCTCTGGTGTTGATCGGCGGACTCGATTTCGAATCGTAAGCGGCGCATTGCGCGCCGCTTCACCCTTGCATACAACGGGCGCCGCCCCCTCAAGCCGCAGCGCCCAGCCTGAAGAAACTCACGCTTTGCACGAGCCCCGATGCCTTGCTTTGCACCGCATCGGCTGCTGCGGCCGCCTGCTCGACGAGCGCCGCGTTGCTTTGCGTCACCTGATCCATCTGCGTGACTGCATCGTTGACTTCCGCGATACCCGCTGCCTGATCGACGCTTGCCGTCGCGATCGATTCGACGATGCGCGTCACGCTGCCTGCACTGGCCACCACGCCGTCCATCGTATTGCTCGCGTGATTGATCAGTTGCGTACCGGCGTCGATCGTGGCGACCGACTCGCGAATCAGCGCCTTGATCTCCTGCGCGGCATCGGCGGAACGTTGCGCGAGACTGCGCACTTCGCTCGCCACCACCGCGAAGCCGCGCCCTTGCGTGCCGGCACGCGCCGCTTCGACCGCGGCGTTGAGCGCGAGAATATTGGTCTGCGCCGCGATCGCTTCCACCACCGCGATGATATCGACGATACGTCTGGACGCCGCATCGATCTGGCCCATCGTGCGTACCGCGTCGTTCATCACGGCGCCGCCATCGCGTGCGGCTTGCGCGGCGGTTTGCGCGAGCGTGGTGGCCTCGCGCGCATTGGCGGCGTTGCGCTGAACCGAGCTGGTGAAATGCTGCATCGACGCGGCGGTTTCTTCGAGCGAGGCCGCCTGCTGTTCGGTGCGCGCGGACAGGTCGAGGTTGCCCGCGGCGATTTCCTGCGTGGCCGACGAAATCGTCGTCGCGCCTTCACGAATCTCGCTGACGATATGCCGCAGGCGTTGGTTCATGTCGTTGAGCGCGATGAGCAACTGGCCGGTTTCGTCGCGGCTCACCACCGCCACGTCCGCGCGCAGATCGCCTGCCGCCACCGCTTGCGCGACGCCCACGGCCTGCCTGACCGGCAGCGTGATGCTGCGGCTGAGAAACCACACCGCAAATGCGCCGACGCCGAGCGAACCGATCACGACCGACAGCAACAGCACTGCGGCGATCGTATAGGACCGTTCCGCCGCTTCGTTCGTGCGCACGCTGGAATCCTGGGCCTGTTGCATGACGGAAGCGACGATGTCGTCGATCGCGGCGGTCGGCGCGCGGTCGATGCCCTTCACGAGACCGTCGACCACGTGCGCGGTGTTCGGATCGGTGGCGTCGTAGCGCTTGAGCGCATCGAGGTAACTGTCCTGCAACGAAGCGTGCGTGGCAAGCGCCTTGTCGACACCGTCCACGTTCGCGTCCAACGCACTCAACTGATCCTTCAGGCGCAGCAGGGCGGCGTGCGTCGTGCCGCTTTCCTTGCTGAAGGCATCACGGTATTTGGCGAACGCGGCCGGATCGGCGCCGCGCAACAACAGGTCTTTCCATTCCTGCACCTGCTTCTTGAACTCGACCTGCGCGACGCGCGCCGTGTCGGCGGCTTGCGCATACCGACTAAGCGATTGCGCCGACTCGATTTGCAGCGCATGCGTTTTCGACAACGCGTGCCAGCCTTCCAGGCCCACGATCATCGTCGCGGCCAGCAATACCGCGCCGAGCAAGGCCAGCTTGACGGCGATCTTCAGATTTCTATAGAACGTCACTGCGGTGTCCCTGCAAAGGCGTTTAATCGAGTTTGAATTGCGTCACCGCGCCGGCGAGGCTCACCGCCTGGCTTTGCAGCGCGGCGGCTGCGGCGGTGGATTCCTCGACCAGCGCGGCGTTCTGCTGAACCATCTCGTCGAGCTGGCTGACCGCGCGGTTCACTTCCTGAATGCCGCGCGTCTGCTCGTTGGCCGCCTGGGTGATTTCGGAAATGATGGTCGTCACGTTGGCGACGTTGCTGACGATCTCTGTCATCGTCTCGCCGGCCTGGCGCACCTGGCCCGAACCCGACGTCACGCTCGCCACCGTCGATTCGATCAGCGCCTTGATTTCCTTCGCCGCCTGCGCGCTGCGCTGCGCGAGGCTGCGCACTTCACCGGCCACGACCGCGAAACCGCGACCCTGTTCGCCCGCGCGCGCGGCTTCCACCGCGGCGTTCAAGGCGAGGATATTGGTCTGAAACGCTATGCCGTCGATCACGCCGATGATGTCGGAGATCTTCACCGACGCATGCTGGATCTCGCCCATCGTCGCAATCACCTCGGAGATCACGACGCCGCCGCGCGAGGCGACCTGCGAGGCGGACACGGCGGTATCGTCGGCCTGCTTCGCGGCGCTTGCCGATTGCGTGACGGTCGAGGTGATTTCTTCCATCGACGCGGCGGTTTGCTGCAAGCTCGCCGCCGCGGACTCCGTGCGGCCCGACAGATCGACGTTGCCCGCGGCGATTTCATTCGCGGCCACGCGCACCGATTCGCTGGCGTCGCGAATCTGGCGCATCACGTGGCTGAGTTTGTCGATGAAAGTGTTGAACGAACGCGCGATCTGCGCGACTTCGTCATTGCCGACGGCGGGCAGGCGGTGCGTGAGGTCGCCTTCACCGGAGCCGATGGCATCCATCGCATCGCGCACTTTCGACAGACGCTGAAACGACACAGCGGTGACCGCGGCCACGATAGCGGCAGCGATGCCCGCGATCACGATCAGCGCGATCACCGAAGCGGTCAGCAGCGAACGCATACCGGCGGTCGCTTCGGCTTTGTCGAGCGCGACGACCGCGTACCAGTCGGTGCCGGGAATCGCCTGTGCGCGCAGCAGCTTCGTGCTGCCGTTCACGTCCATTTCGAGCGGACGCTCGGCGCTGAAGAGGGCGGCGAGCTTGTCGCCGGTCAGGCCCGGTGCGACATCGGAGACTGGCTTCAAAGTCAGTTTCGGGTCGGGGTGCGCAACGATATGGCCGCTCGCATCGATCAACATGCCGAAGCTCGCCGGTGTCGGATGAATCGCCTTGACGTTGGCGATCACGCTGTCCATCGCGACGTCGCCGGAGACCACGCCTTTCACCGCGCCGTCGCGTACCACGGGTGCGGCGAACGCCACCACCAGCTTGCCCGTGCCCACGTCCACGTAAGGCGGCGTGACCACCGGCTTGCCCGCTTCCGCCGCCTGTTTGTACCAGGGACGGCCGGTCGGATCGTAGTCGGGCGGAATGCCGGTCGGATCGGAGAACTTCGCGGTCTTGTCCGCATAGCCGACGTAGACGTTAGTGAATTTGCCGGCTGCGGCGATCTGCTTCAGCGCGGCGGACGGATCCGCTTGCAGCACCGCGTCTTGCAGCGAGTTGATCATCTGGCTGTTGGCGGCCACCCAGTCAGCGATGCCGCCTGCGTGACCGCTTTCGACCGCGCTCAGACTGCTGTCGATGGCATCGGCGTTATACGAGTTGGCGACGACGTAGTTGAGAACCGCGTTGGCGGCGAGCGCGACCACAACGATAGCGACGCACAGGGCGACGATGCGCGCGCGAATGGAGGTGAACATGTCGGGAGTCTTTCGGAGTGAGCGGTGAACCGGAGTCGGAGTCGGAATCGGAGTCAGAGTCGGCGAGGCGGTGGCCTCACAAGCTGTATACGGCTCCAATTAGTGGGACTTGAGCAGGGAATGCTTTCAATTGCTCACCAACGGCGGGTGAGCGGTGCGGGGCGGCGTGTCGGGTGCGCGCGAAATTCTTCTTGCGCTTTGGCTTTTTCAATGCGCACGGAAATAGCGTGTCGTCGCGCGCTGATCGATCGCTCGCGATACGCCGTGGTGCGATCATCTGGTGCATCGGTTTTACGCCGGACTTCAGTTGGCTCGACGCGCCCGTGCTCAACGGTCGCGGTTATCCGGCGCATACGCGCGACTTTACGCCGACCGACGGTTTGTATTTCGACGGCTTGCCGTGGTAGCGTGGCGTTGCTCGACGCCATTGCCAGGCATGTTGCAAGAAAAAACGGCCGCTGCGTTTTTCATCGCAGCGGCCGCTGTATTTCACCGAGACGTTCGGCTAAGGCTTAGCTACCCAGAGCCGGATCGCTCATGCTGCTCTTGCCGGTTTCCACGTGTCCGGCAAACCGCCGCGCGAACAGCGGATCCGTATTGACCGTAATCGCCAGGTCGTACCAGCCGTGAGCGTTGCGCAGATCGAGGTAGATCTGGTCGGTGTCGCCGCCGCGCACCGTATGCCGGATTACGTTGTTCGGGTCGTACGCGTTGATGATCTTGAATTGGGAAGGCGCGCTGCCCACGTTTTCAAGGCGCAACTGCAGATTGCCGTTCGCGACGTCGTAACCTTCCTCGACTTCGGGACGCGCGATGTCGGAGCCGTTCCACCAGCTGCGCGCGACCGGCTTGCCCGCGAAGCGGCGCAGAAAGCCATTCGGGCCGTACACGGTGAAGTCGTAGCTGCCGTCGGCATTCAACGGCAACACGTCCTGCAGGCGCTTGCCGGCTTCGACCGTATAGGTGCGCGGCGCGTCGAGACTGTGAGCGGCGTAGACGAGAAACACCGCGCCGGTGCGGCCCGTGTTGACGAATCGCATCGTGAGCTGGTTGGCCGAACCTTCGCCATGCACACGCACGAACAACTCGTAGGGCAGCGCGCGAGCGGGGCGCACGCCGGGTTCCTGCTTCGGCACGGCCTGCAACGCGGGCGGCAGCGGCACGTAATCCGGATGGCGGTTCTGATCCGGCGGCACGTAGCCGCTCGTGCCCGGCAGCGTCGGGAAAGCGTCGTTCGGATTGCTGAAGTTGAACGCCGACATCAGATCGCCGCACACCGCGCGACGCCACGGCGTGATGTTCGATTCGCCGAGATTGTGCTCGTGACCGAAACGCTTTTCGATGAAGCGGATCACCGACGTGTGGTCGAACAGTTCCGAGCACACGTACCCGCCTTTCGACCACGGCGACACCACCAGCATCGGCACGCGCGGTCCGAGTCCGTACGGGGCGGCGGGAATCTTCGCATCGCCCGGATAGATTTCGTTGCTGGTGTCGACGGTGGACAGACCGTTGGCGTTCGACGACGGTGCGAACGGCGGCACCATGTGATCGAAGAAACCGTCGTTCTCGTCGTAGTTGATCAGCAGCACCGTCTTGCTCCACACCTCGGGATTCGACGTGAGAATCTGCAAGACCTGGTCGATGTACCACGCGCCGTAGTTGGTCGGCCAGTTCGGATGTTCGGAGTAGGCTTCGGGCGCGACGATCCACGACACTTGCGGCAACGTGTTGTTCTGCACGTCGCGCTTGAGGATATCGAAGTAGCCGTCGCCCTTTGCGGCGTTCGTGCCGGTGCGCGCGTTGTCGTAAAGCGGATTGCCGGGCTGCGCGTTGCGGTACTGGTTGAAGTAGAGCAGCGAGTTGTCGCCGTAGTTGCCGATGTACGGGTTCTGCGTCCAGCCCCACGAACCGTTGGCGTCGAGACCGGTGCCGATGTCCTGATAGATCTTCCACGAAATGCCCGCGTTCTGCAGCACTTCGGGGTACGTGGACCAGCCGTAGCCGAGTTCGGAGTTGTCGATCACCGGGCCGCCGCCGCTGCCGTCGTTGCCGACCCAGCCGCTCCACATGTAATAGCGGTTCGGATCGGTCGGTCCCATTAGCGAGCAGTGGTACGCGTCGCAGATGGTGAAGGCGTCGGCGAGTTGATAGTGAAACGGAATGTCCTCGCGCGTGAAATAGGCCATTGTCGTGGCGCTCTTGGCGGGCACCCATTGATCGTAGCGGCCGCCGTTCCAGGCTGCGTGCGTGCTGGTCCAGTCGTGCGCGAGATCCTGCAGGAATTGCAGACCCAGATTCGGCGCGCTCGGGCGGAACGGCAGCACATAACCGGCATCTGCCGCGAGCGGCTGATACCACACGGGCTTGCCGTTCGGCAGATTGATCGCGCGCGTGTCGCCAAAACCGCGCACGCCCTTGAGCGTGCCGAAGTAGTGGTCGAACGAACGGTTCTCCTGCATCAGCACGACGATGTGCTCGACGTCGCGAATGGTGCCGGTCTTGTTGTTGGCGGGAATGGCGAGTGCATTGCAAATGCCCAGCGGCAGCATGCTCAACGCGGTGGCGGAACCCGCTGCATGCGCGGCGGAGCGCAGAAAATCACGGCGATTTTTTGAGGTCATGGTATTGGCTTTCGATCTTCGGTGAAGGAACGATGCACGCAGCACGCGAGACTCGCCCGCGCGTCGCGTGACGCGCGAAACTCAGTCGACGGTGTGGATAACGGGTGTGGCGAGCGGCGCCGGCGCGGCGGCGGACAATGCCGGGTCGGCGCTTGATGCGGGTAGTGCGGGGGTTTGAACCGTAACGGCAGCGGGCGCGGGTGAGGCGGATGACGGATTCGCCGGCAACACGACAGCGGCGTTGCTGTCGCCCGCGGAACTCACGGTGGAACTAACCGCGCGCGTGTCCGGGGTTTTGTCGTCGTCGTTGCCGCACGCGCCGAGCAGCATGCACAGCGACACGGCGGCCAGTGCGGCCGCCAAACGTTTGCGATGCAAGGCAATCGACGGTTTCGACACAATAGACATGGCAATGTCTCCGGCACGGGGAAGTTGCGCCAGGGCATCCATGTGCCCAGGTCAGCGATGCGCAAGAATAGTCGCTTACCTGTGTAACTTTTGTGAAGATGTGGAAATTTGGGTATTTGTTGAAAACTGCGCGACTGTCAATCCAGAATCGCGACGATGGCCTAGATCTTGACCAGATCTTCAAGTTCACCAGCGCTCATGACTTCAACGGTCAATAAGCGCCGCGCTCGACACGAATGCCGCAATGGCTTCGTTCAGCGGTTGCGGCGCGTCGCGATGCGGCGAGTGCCCGCAAGCGTCGAGCTTGACCAGTTGCGCATGCGGCACGTGTAAGGCGATCGTATCGATCTGGGCCATCGTGCCGTAGTTGTCGTCGTGGCCTTGCACCGCGAGCAACGGCTTACGGATCGACGCCAGTTCTTCCGCAATCGACCACTGCCTGAATGCCGGATTCAACCAGATGTCGTTCCAGCCATAAAACGCGGAATCGACGTCCGCGTGATAGCGGCCGAGCTTGCTGCGCAGGTCCGTTGTTTCGTAGAGCTGTTTGGTCTGCGCGATACTCTCCACTGAAATATCTTCGACGAAGACATGCGGCGCAATGGCCACCGCGCCGGCCAGTTCTTCCGGGTGTAGCGCTGCATAAAGCAGCGTGATCGAGCCGCCGTCGCTATGGCCGATCACCCACATGCGCCGCCGTTCGCGCCTATCGATATCGAGTGCGTCGAGCAAAGCGGGCAGAATGTCGCGCGCCTGCGCCGTCATGAAATCGACGGGCCATTTCACTGCATGCGGACGCGGCGTGGAAAGTCCGTAGCCGGGGCGCGAATAAACCAGCCCGCGCATGCCGAGCCGTTCGCACAGCGTCTGCGGCCAGTCGCGCCACATCGCGATCGAACCGAGACCTTCGTGCAGGAAGACAGCGATCGGCGCGTCGCCCGCCGCTTCATTGAGCCAACGATACTCGATGCGCAACGGGCCATGCGACGCGGTAGCCGGCAAGTCGGCGAACTCGCTGACGGTCGTCGCTGCAACGTTGCCAATGGCGGGGTTCTGCATAAATCACCTTATGACTGCTCGCGCAGTTTGAAGCGTTGAATTTTTCCGGTGGCCGTCTTCGGCAAATCGTCGACGAACACGATATCGCGCGGATATTTATGCGGCGCGAGGCGGTCCTTCACGAAAGCCTTCAACTCATCCGCGAGTATCTCAGAGGCCGCGAATTCACGCTTCAACACCACGAACGCGCGAGTTTTGACGAGGCCGTCGTGATCGACACCGACCACCGCCGCTTCGAGCACCGCGCCGTGCTGCACCAGCACCATTTCCACTTCGACCGGCGAGACATACTGGCCGCTCACTTTGAGCATGTCGTCGCTGCGGCCCGCGTAGACATAGCAGCCGTTCGCCAGCCGGCAGTACTTGTCGCCGCTGCGGATCCATTCGCCGAGAAAGGTGGCGCGCGTTTTCTCGCGGTTATTCCAGTACATTACGGCTGCGCTCGGCCCTTTGATATACAGATCGCCGACTTCGCCATCGGCCACGGCATGACCGGCGTCGTCGCGCAACTCGACTTCGTATCCCGGCACAGGACGCCCTGTAGTCCCATACTCGACCGCGCCCGCGCGATTGGACAGGAAGATATGCAGCATTTCAGTCGAGCCGATGCCGTCGAGAATCTCGCAGCCGAAATGCGCGGTGAAACGCTCGCCGATTTCACGCGGCAACGCTTCGCCCGCCGAGGCGCAGATACGTATCGCGACATCGGCGCGCGCGGGCAAGTTGGGTGAGACCAGCATGTTCGCGTAGAGCGTCGGCACGCCGTAGAAAACAGTGGGGCGATGTTTGACGAGGCGCGTGAAAATCGCGTCGGCGGTGGGACGCTCCGCCATCAGGATCGCGGTGGCGCCGACCGACAGCGGAAACGTCAAGCCGTTGCCGAGACCGTACGCAAAGAACAGCTTGGCCGCGGAGAACACCACGTCGCTCTCGGCGATACCGAGGATCGGCTTGGCATACAGCTCGGCGGTCCAGTACAGGTTTGCGTGGGTATGGACCGTGCCCTTCGGTTTGCCGGTCGAGCCTGACGAATACAGCCAGAAGGCGATGTCGTCGCAACCGGTTGCCGCGGCTTTGGTGGCTGGCGCGGCGGCGTCGATCAGTTCTTCGAGCAGCGGCGTAAGAAGCGGCTCGCCTTCACACGGCTCTGAGACGATCAACCGACAACCGTCATGTTCGACGGAATCTAGCGCTTGCGTTACGTTCTGCACCAGCGCACCCGAGGCGATCACCGCGCGCGCATGGCTATGCGTGAGCATATACACATAGTCGGCGGGCGTAAGCAGCGTGTTCGCAATGACCGGCACGACGCCCGCGTAAAGCGCGCCGAGAAAGGCAACCGGCAGGGCGATGGTATCGAGCATCACGAGCAGCACGCGCTCTTCGGGATGCACGCCGAGCGTGCGCAGCGCGCTCGCAAAACGCCGCGCGCGCTCTTCCAGTTCACCGTAGGTGATGCTGCCGGTGTCGTCGATATAGGCGGTCTTGGCGGCGCGTGTTTCGTTCAGTCGAAACAGGTAGGCCGCGAAATTGAATAGCGCGGGCGGCGCTTCGACTGTCGCGGCGGGCTGATTCGCGGCCTTTTCCAACAGGGCTTCCATGTGTCTCCTCCATCGGGTGGGCGCGGTCCGGCTGTTCTGTGCTCATGATCCGCTCGATGCTGTCAGGCTAATGTGCTTGCCCGGTCCTTATCGTTCGACTCGTGCGCGGTCACGTCGTGGGCAAATAAGTCGCTTGCGTCAGCGAGTCGATTGCCGCGCTCGCTGCTTGAATGGCCGAACGCCGGTGATAGAAACCCAGCGCGCGCAAGCCGCCGAGTTCCTCGCCGCCGCCAGCGCGGCCCGGGCCGCCGTGCAGCGACATCGGCATCACGTTGCCGTGACCCGTTTGACTCTGCTGCACCGAAGGCGAAATGGCATGCACGCGGCCGTGCGAATCCGCAAGTTCGAGCGCAAGGCAGCCGAGATGTGCTTCGTTGTTCGAATAGATCGAGGCGACGAGCGATCCCTGGCCACGTCGCGCGAGAGCGACGGCGTGCGCTTCGGGCAACATAGCCCCTTTAGCGGCGACGCGATAGGGCGCGACGCTCGCCACCGGTCCGAACACTTCGACATCGTGCAGCAGCGTCGCGTTATCCGGATCGTTGACCACGAACAGATGCGGCGCGACGCAAGCGGCGATATTCGAGTCCGCGTCGATGAGCGGCACAGCGGAGCCGTCGTAAGCGAGCGCGGCCTCTTCGCGCAGCGCCGCGATGCCGGCCAGCACGTTCTCGTATTGCTCGCGGTTCACGAGCGAGCCCATGCGCACGGTGTCGTTGCGCGGATTGCCGACGGTGATTTTCGCGAGCTTCGCGTTGAGCGCTTCGAGCACGGCCTCAAGCGCGGCCTCGGGGACGAACGCGCGCCGGATCGCTGTGCATTTCTGCCCGGATTTCACCGTCATTTCCCGCGCCACTTCTTTAATGAAGAGATCGAAGGCGGGTGTGTCGGGCGTGGCGTCGGCGCACAGAATCGCGCTATTCAGGCTATCGGCTTCGACGTTCAGACGCGCGCCGCGCTGCACGAAGGCCGGATGCGCGCGCAACGTGGCGGCGGTTTGCGCCGAGCCCGTGAACGACACGACGTCGAAAGACTGAATCTGATCGAGCAGGCCCGCCGAGCTGCCGCAGATCACCGAGAGCGCGCCGGGCGGCAGAATGCCCGCGTCGACCACATCGGCGACCATGCGTTGGGTGAGCCAGGCCGTCGCCGTGGCGGGCTTGACGATGACAGGCACGCCGGACAGCAACGCCGGCGCGGCTTTTTCCCACAAGCCCCACGACGGAAAATTGAACGCGTTGATAAAGAGCGCGACGCCGCGTGTCGGCGTGAGCACGTGCTGCACGCTGAACGATTGATCCTTGCTCAGCGAGACGCTATCGCCGTCACGCAGCGCATGCACGTCGCCGAGCGACGCACCGAGTTTCGCGTAATACGAAAGCGTGAAAATGGCGCCGTCGATATCGACGGCCGAGTCGTTGCGCGTAGTGCCCGAGTTCGCGGTGGCGATCGCGTAGTAGTCGTCGCGTTTCGCTTGCAGCAGCTTGACGATATCGGCGAGGCGGGCGGCGCGCTGCGCGTAGGTCAAGGCGCGCAACGCGGCGCCGCCGGTATCGCGCGCAAAGCCGAACGCGTGTGCGAGATCGAGGCCTTCGCTCGACACGCGCACGAGCGCAGCGCCCGTCACCGGATCGGTGAGCGTGACGCCGGCGCCGCTGCCGGCGATCCATTGGCCGGCTACATGGTTCTTCAGGAGTTCGGTCATGGCGGCACTCAGGCGGGAGTGAATTCGATGGCGCCTTGCGGCAGGAGATACAGCACCAGCGCCTCGCCGTTCGCCACCGTCGGCCGATGCGCGGAGCCGGGTCCGTACACGCACCAGCCGGCCGGGTGGCCGTCGAAGGTGGCGCCTTCGGTGAGCGGCATGATCAGATCGATCTCGCCGTTCGGATGAACATGATGCGGACCGGCAATATCCTTCATGTCGACGACGTCGACGGAAAAGCCGTGGGTCTCGGTCAGCGCCTTGAAGATGCGGCCGTAGCGAATGCCGCCGCCTTCGCGGTTGCACAGCCAGCCTTCGGCGACCCCGGTTCGGCATGCCTTAGCAAGCTCGCGGAACGCGTCGCCGCTGGCCGGATAGGTGTCGTTTAGCCAGTCCGCCAGCTTGCCGTCGAGCGGCCGGCCGTCGAGTTGCTCCGTGACGCCCGCGATCAGGCGCTGGAAATCATGTGGGGACATGCGAGCCTCCAGATCGGCGCCTTCGACCGCACGCGCACGTTAATGCATGCGAGTTGTCGCGCCATCTCCGTGACGCCGCCGAAAGTGCTCGACAGCGTTTGTTATTGGATCAATATTTGGCGAAAATTAACCGTTCACCTAGTGTCTGTCAAGCACTATAGTACATATATCGCAGTTAAGAGGCAGCAAAACATGAACCAGAATTACTCTCGCGCACCGCTGGACGACTCAGCCGACGAGGACGCAGGCCGCGCCGAACGCTCGCCGGAGCGCGGCGCCGAGCGCGATCCGTTTCTCACGGCGATGGGCGAGCGCGTGCGCCTGCTGCGCGCGCGCCGCGGCATGACGCGCAAGACGCTAGCCACGGAAACCGGCCTGTCGGAGCGGCATCTGGCAAATCTGGAGTCGGGGGTGGGTAATGCGTCGGTGCTGGTGCTGCGGCAAATCGCGGCCACCTTGAATTGTTCGCTGGCCGAGGTGATCGGCGACGAAACCACGGCGTCCGCCGAATGGCTGCTGATCCGCGAATTGCTGCAGGGACGCGATCAGGCGGCCTTGCAGCGCGCCCGCGTGGCGCTCGCCGAGATGTTCGCGCAGGCGCCGCGCGACCCGCATCGCAAGGACCGGATTGCGCTGATCGGCCTGCGCGGCGCCGGCAAATCGACGCTCGGACGGATGCTCGCGCAGGAGCGCAAAGTGCCGTTCGTCGAACTCACGCGCGTGATCGAGCAACTGGCCGGCTGCCCGCCCTCGGAGATTCATTCGCTTTACGGGGCGGCCGCTTACCGGCGTTACGAACACCGCGCGCTGGAGGCCGTGATTCAGGAGCACGAGCGCGCGGTGATCGCGTCGCCGGGCGGGTTGGTGTCGGAGTCGGGCACCTTCAATACGCTGCTGTCGCATTGCTATACGGTGTGGTTGCAGGCAGCGCCGGAGGAGCACATGCGCCGCGTCGTCGCGCAGGGCGACCTGCGGCCGATGTCGGGCAACAAGGAGGCGATGGACGATCTCAAGCGCATCCTGGCGGGGCGCGGCGAACTGTACGCCCGCGCCGACATGACCTTCGACACCAGCGAAAAAACCTTGGCCGACGCCTATCTGCAACTGCGCGACCGCCTCGCCGCACGACTTGCCGCGGAATCGCCCGACGAAACGCGACTCAGCTGACCTGCACTTCGGCGTCAGGGTTTACTAGCAAACATGCACTAAAGTGCTTTACATGGGTTTGGCGATGCACTATTATTCAAAAAAACGAGCTTAGCATCGTCCAGTCAGGAGACGCCCCATGTCCACAGCAGAAACCGCCGTCGCGCCCGTTGACTACCGCACCGATCCCTCGCAGTACAAGCACTGGAAGCTGAGTTTCAACGGTCCCGTCGCGACGCTCGGCATCGATATCGCCGAGGACGGCGGCATTCGTGACGGCTACAAGCTGAAGCTGAATTCGTACGACCTCGGCGTCGACATCGAACTGCACGACGCGATACAGCGCATCCGCTTCGAGCATCCCGAAGTGAAAACCGTGGTGCTGACGAGCCTCAAAGACCGCGTGTTCTGCTCGGGCGCCAACATTTTCATGCTCGGTCTCTCCACGCATGCGTGGAAGGTCAACTTCTGCAAGTTCACTAACGAAACGCGCAACGGACTGGAAGACTCGTCGCGTCATTCAGGACTGAAGTTTCTGGCCGCCGTAAACGGTGCGTGCGCCGGTGGCGGTTATGAACTCGCTCTGGCCTGTGACGAAATCTATCTGGTGGACGACCGTTCGTCTTCGGTGTCGCTGCCAGAAGTGCCGTTGCTCGGCGTGCTGCCGGGCACCGGCGGCCTGACGCGCGTCACCGACAAACGCAAGGTGCGGCACGACCGCGCCGATATCTTCTGCACGGTGGTCGAGGGCGTACGCGGCGAGCGCGCGAAAGCATGGCGTCTCGTGGATGAAGTCGTGAAGCCTAACCAGTTCGATCAGGCGATCCAGGCACGCGCGCTCGAACTCGCCGGGCAGAGCGATCGTCCCGCGGACGCACAAGGCGTTCTGCTCACGCGTATCGAACGCACCGATCGCAAAGACGGCCTCACTTATAAAACGCTCGACGTCACGATCGATCGTGCAAAACGTATCGCGACGTTCACCGCCAAGGCTCCGCAAAGCGAACCGCCCACGAATATCGACGCGATCGTCGCAGCCGGCGTGAACTGGTGGCCGTTGCAATTCGCCCGCGAACTCGACGACGCGATTCTGTGCATGCGCACCAACGAACTGGCGGTCGGCACATGGGTCTTCAAGACCGAAGGCGACGCCCGCAATCTGCTCGCCGCGGACGCCTCGCTCATGCAACACAAAGATCACTGGTTCGTGCGCGAGACCATCGGCCTGTTGCGCCGCACGCTGGCGCGCATCGACGTCTCATCGCGTTCGCTGTTCGCGCTGGTCGAGCCGGGCTCGTGCTTTGCCGGCACTTTCGCGGAACTCGCATTCGCCGCCGACCGCACGTATATGGCGGCGCTGCCGGGCAATGAAGAGGAAGAACCGGCCATCACGCTTTCGGAAGTCAACTTCGGCCTTTATCCGATGGTTACGCATCAGTCGCGTCTCGGCCGGCGTTTCTATGAAGAAGCCGAGCCGCTCGACGCCGTGCGCTCCCTGATCGGTCAGCCGGTCAGACCCGTCGAAGCCGAACGCCTCGGTCTCGTGACCGCATCGCCCGACGACATCGACTGGGCCGACGAAATCCGCATCGCGCTCGAAGAACGCGCCGCGATGTCGCCGGATGCATTGACCGGACTCGAAGCAAATCTGCGCTTCAACGGTCCGGAAACGATGGAGACGCGCATTTTCGGCCGTCTCACCGCGTGGCAGAACTGGATTTTCAACCGGCCGAACGCAGTGGGCGAGAAGGGCGCGCTCAAGGTGTATGGCAAGGGCAGCAAGGCGCAATTCGACGTCTCGCGTGTTTGATACGCATTGGATGCGCGCGTGATGGGCGTCTGAACGCCATCCGCGCAACGAGCGCGAAACAGGCCGCCGTTTGCCCGATACGCGCCACTCATCGTCACTGCAGTTTCCGAACCAGGAACCGACCATGTCAACGATCAACTACAGCGAAAAGATTCCGAACAACGTCAATCTCGCCGACGACCGCGCGCTGCAGCGTGCGCTCGAACAATGGCAGCCGAATTTTCTGGCGTGGTGGGGCGATATGGGCCCGGAAGGCTCGCACGGCTACGACGTGTATCTGCGTACCGCGGTAAGCGTCGACGCGGGCGGCTGGGCGCATTTCGATCACGTGAAGATGCCGGACTACCGCTGGGGCATTTTCCTCACGCCCGGCGAGCAGGACCGCAAGATTCATTTCGGTGAACACAAGGGCGAAGCGGCGTGGCAGGACGTGCCCGGCGAACATCGCGCGAATCTGCGCCGTATCATCGTGACGCAGGGCGATACCGAGCCGGCTTCGGTCGAACAGCAGCGTCACCTTGGTTTGACGGCACCCTCCATGTACGACTTGCGCAACCTGTTTCAGGTGAACGTGGAAGAAGGCCGCCACTTGTGGGCGATGGTGTATCTGCTGCATCGGTACTTCGGCCGCGATGGCCGTGAGGAAGCCGAAGCATTGCTCGGTCGCCGCTCAGGCGACGACGATAATCCCCGCATTCTCGGCGCGTTCAACGAGAAAACACCGGACTGGCTCGCGTTTTTCATGTTCACGTATTTCACCGATCGCGACGGCAAGTTCCAGTTGTCGGCACTCGCCGAGTCGGGCTTCGATCCGCTCGCGCGCACCACCAGGTTTATGTTGACTGAAGAAGCGCATCACATGTTCGTCGGCGAGTCGGGTGTGTCGCGCGTGATTCAGCGCACTGCCCAGGTAATGAACGAACTCGGTACCGACGACGTCGCGAAGATTCGCGCGGCCGGTGTGATCGATCTGCCGACTATTCAACGCTATCTGAACTTCCATTACTCGGTCACGATCGACCTGTTCGGCGCGGATCATTCTTCTAACGCGGCCACGTTCTATAGCTCGGGCCTCAAAGGCCGCTACGAAGAAAACAAGCGCGACGACGATCATCAGTTGAACGGTCAGAGCTACAAGCTGCTCGACGTGCAGGACGGCAAACTGGTCGAGCGTGAAGTGCCGATGCTCAACGCGATGAACGAAGTGCTACGCGACGACTACATCAAGGATTCGGTGGCGGGCGTGGGGCGCTGGAACAAGGTGCTCGAAAAAGCCGGCATCGATTTCCGCATGACGGTGCCGCACAAAGCGTTCAATCGGCAGATCGGCACGTTCGCGGGTACGCGTGTGTCGCCCGATGGCCGCGTGGTCAGTGAAACCGAATGGGCCGCCAATGAGGCGAAATGGCTCGCTACGCCGGAAGACCGCGCTTACGTCGCTTCCTTGATGGGACGCGTCACGGAAGCCGGCAAGTTCGCGAACTGGATCGCACCGCCGGCAATGGGCGTGAACCGCCAGCCGGTCGATTTCGAATACGTGCGCTTTAACTGAGCGCGCGAGCGGCGCACGGCACCATGCATGCTTGCGCCGCATCTCAAGGTGGAGGAAGTCATGAACGGCCCAGTATCGATCGAAGTTCTCCGGCAGCATCTGATCGATCCGGAAATCTGCATTCGCTGCAATACGTGCGAAGAGACTTGCCCGGTCGATGCGATCACGCACGACGACAACAACTACGTGGTCAAGGCGGAGATCTGCAACGGCTGCATGGCGTGTGTGCCGCCGTGTCCAACCGGCGCGATCGACAACTGGCGCACGGTGCTGAAAGCCGACGCGTATCCGATCGAAGAGCAGTTCACGTGGGACGTCCTGCCGGAACAGAACACGATGGCCGTGCCCGCCGCGGACGAGTCGCCGGGCGCGGGCGCGTCGGGCGATACCGCGGCCGAGGCGGGCGGCATCGAAGTGGATACCGTGCGCGGCTCGGTCGTGCCGCCATGGTCCGCCGCGAAACCCTACGTGAATCTCTACACGCACAAGGAGCCGACTAGCGCGACGGTGGTCGGCAACTACCGGCTGACGGACGGATCGACCGATAGCGACATTCATCATATCGTGCTGGATTTTGGGTCGATGCCGTTTCCGGTACTGGAAGGCCAGTCGATCGGCATTCTGCCGCCCGGCGCGAGCGCCGATGGCCGCGCGCATCACGCGCGCCAGTATTCGATTGCGAGCCCGCGCGATGGCGAGCGGCCCGGTTACAACAACGTTTCGTTGACGGTCAAACGTGTTTCGCAGCAACACGGCGACTCGTTGGACGGGGTGTGTTCGAACTACCTGTGCGATCTGAAGAAGGGCGATGTGGTCAAGGTGATCGGCCCGTTCGGCGGCACGTTCCTGATGCCGAACCATCCGAACTCGCATCTGCTGATGATCTGCACTGGCACGGGCTCAGCACCGATGCGCGCGATGACCGAGTATCGCCGCCGGCGTCGGCTGAAGGGCGCGACGGGCAAGTTGATGTTGTTCTTCGGCGCGCGGACCAAAGAAGAGTTGCCGTACTTCGGGCCGCTTACGAATCTGCCGAAGGATTTCATCGATACGAATCTGGCGTTTTCGCGTACGCCCGGTCAACCTAAGCGCTATGTTCAGGACGCCATGCGCGAGCGCGCCGTCGATGTGGCGCACATGCTCAAGGACGACAACACGCATATTTACGTGTGCGGGTTGAAGGGCATGGAGGATGGTGTGCTGCAAGCGCTCAAGGAAATTGGTGAGCGGCATCAGCTGGATTGGGAAGCGCTGTGGGTGAAGTTGAAGAAGGAGGGGAGGCTGCATCTGGAGACGTATTGACCGGATGGTGTCCGGTCGAGAATCGGCATGGGCACTGTGTGCCCGTACCATAAATCACCAGATGGTTTTGACGTGCGGATAGGCGCGGATCTTTTCGTCTTTCGTGACGAGAGGGACGGCAAACTTGCGCGCCGTCGCGACGATCATGCGGTCGGCGGGGTCTTTGTGGAACTCGCCAGGAAGTTCGACGGACTTCGTCGCGATTTCAACATCGACCGGCACGAAGCGTACGGATTCGATCTCGGAAACTTTGGCAAGCCAACGGCTGACATCCATCGACAGCGCGAGCCTTTCTCGTTCCACGAGCATGGCGATCTCCCACGCGGAGATGGCCGAAATGGCGATCTCGCCGTCGGTCAATTCATGCGCAATAGCCGTTTTTGCTTTCTTGCTCAGAGTCGGATCGCCTGTGGCCCACCAAACCAGAGTGTGGGTGTCCAGAACGATCACTCCGCGGCCTCCCAGTCGTCTTCTCCCACGGGCTTGGTGGGATCGTCGTAATGCAAAACCGTGCCGCGCAATACGTCAAGTGGGCTGCGTTCGACGCCGCGGTAAGGGCGTACTTCTACCGCTGGTTTGCCATGGTCCGTAACAATCATGCTTTCCCCCGTAGATTCCACTTGCCTGAAGTATTCAAGCGCCTTGGCTTTGAATTCCGATTTTGATACCAGATTTCCCGGCATAATTGTACCTATAGTCATATGTCTATAGTCACAATTATAAGATGGAAATAGAAATATCTATAGCGGTCGATATAGACGCATCTATTTATGTGTTGGACTCTCCCCGAATCCCCTTCCCCGGCGACACCGCCCCGCAAGCCCGAATCACCAACTGCACCACTTCCTCCGTCGTCGCATCGAACGCCTTTTGCGTCAACGCGCGCTTGCCCTTAAGCGCGCGAATTTGCGCATCAAAGTCTGCATAGTGCTGCGTTGTCGCCCAGATCATATACATCAGCGTCTGCGCATTCACCGGCGCGAGCAGCCCGCGCGCGATCCAATCGTCGATCACCTTCACGCGGCTATCGAGCCACGGCTTCACCCGCTCCGTGAGAATGTCCTCCATATGCTCCGCGCCGTGAATGATCTCGCTCGCCCAAACCTTCGAACCGAGCGGCCGGCGCCGCGACAATTCCATTTTCGCGCGCACGTACCCGCCGATCGCCTCGACCGGGTCGTCGCTGCACTCGAACGTATCCGCCGCGCGATGCCAGTCTTCGAACAGGTCTTCCAGCACGCGTCGATACAGCGCGAGTTTTGTCGGGAAGTAGTAATGCACGTTGGCTTTCGGTAAGCCAGCGCGTTCCGCGATCATCGCGGTGCTCGTGCCGTCGAGTCCGCGCTCGGCGAAAACCGCCTCGGCGCACGCCAGAAGGTGCGCTTCATTCGACTCGCGAATGTGCGCCTTGCGCCGCCGCAAAGGTGCGCGTGTTTCCTCGTTTTCCGTGATGTCAGCCGCCACGTCGTCGTCTCTCATGTTCGCCTTCGGCGGCATGGGTGCCGCGTCGCGCTTCATTCTAGTCGTTTGCCGCGCTGCCCACACGCGCATTCGTCGCACACGCTGAACGCGTGCTGCAGTGCAATGGCACACTTCTCGCTATGTTTCTCACCGCACGAAAGGTGTTGATTTGGCGAGTTTAATCGGCTACAACCTGTCCAACTGGACAGGATTGGAAGAGCGGCTGATACCCTAGGGTTTGCCCTCTGTGCGAGAGGGTGATCGATGGCATCGAATCTGCACCGCCCGCGTGCGGGCACGCCCCAAAACCCGCCGCCGATGCACCAGTTTCATGTCGGTTCACCGAAAGGAGCGAGACGAATGAATGCGGTATCCGAAGCGCTGAAGCATGCTGAACCCAGCACGTCGATCAAGGTCGACGGCAAGCGGCTGTGGGACAGCCTGATGACCATGGCGAAGATCGGCGCAACGCCTAAAGGCGGCGTCTGCCGCCTTGCGCTCACCGACCTCGATAAGGAGGGACGCGATCTGATCGTCAGTTGGGCGAAGGAAGCCGGCTGCACGGTCAGTGTGGACCAGATGGGCAATGTATTCATGCGCCGCGCCGGGCACAATCCCACTGCATTGCCGGTTATGACCGGTTCGCACGCCGACTCGCAACCGACCGGCGGCCGCTTCGACGGCATCTACGGCGTGCTGGGCGGTCTCGAAGTGATTCGGAGTCTGAACGATCACGGCATCGAGACGGAGCACCCGGTCGAAGTGGTGATCTGGACCAACGAGGAAGGCTCGCGTTTCGCGCCCGCGATGGTGGCGTCGGGCGTGTTCGCCGGCGTGTTCACGCTCGACTACGGTCTGTCGCGCAAGGACGTGGACGGCAAGACCATCGGCGAAGAACTCGCACGCATCGGCTATGCGGGCGATATTCCATGCGGCGGACGGCCGCTGCACGCGGCGTTCGAACTGCATATCGAACAGGGCCCGATTCTCGAAGCGGAGCAGAAAACCATTGGCGTCGTGACCGACGCGCAAGGTCAGCGCTGGTACGAAATCACGCTGACGGGACAGGAGGCGCACGCGGGTCCGACGCCGATGCCGCGCCGTCGCGACGCGTTGCTCGGCGCCTCTCGCGTAGTCGATCTGGTCAATCGTATCGGTCTGGACAATGCGCCGTTCGGCTGCGCGACGGTCGGCATGATGCAGGTCTATCCGAACTCGCGCAACGTGATTCCGGGCCGCGTGTTCTTCACCGTCGATTTCCGTCATCCGGACGATGGCGTGCTCGCGAAAATGGACGCCGCCTTGCGCAAGGGCGTGGCCGACATCGCAAACGGTATCGGCCTCGAAACCGAACTCGAGCAGATCTTTTATTACGCGCCGGTCGCGTTCGACGAAGCCTGCGTGAAGTCCGTGCGCGCCGCCGCGGAACGCTTCGGTTATCCGCATCGCAACATGGTGTCCGGTGCCGGACACGATGCCTGCTATCTGTCGCAAGTCGCGCCCACCTCGATGGTGTTCGTGCCGTGCGTGGACGGGATCAGTCACAACGAAATCGAGGACGCCACCTTCGAATGGATCGAGGCGGGCGCCAATGTATTGCTGCACGCCATGCTGGAGCGTGCGTGCGAGCCGGTTTCATAACGCTTTAGCGGTTGCGGTCCGTATCGACACGTTTGACCCGCTTCACCGTAGTGCCTATAAAACATGCCGTCCCGGCTCCCGCTCGAAGCGTGGCCGGCAGGAGCGGCTACGTCCTCACATCGAAGAAGGAACGAGTATGGCCATCAAGCAAACCGGCGATATCGCCGCTCAGCGGCTATCGCCCGAGCAGCTCTCGTGCGAGTTCTCCG
Source organism: Paraburkholderia dipogonis (assembly GCF_042680985.1). Classification (NCBI taxonomy): domain Bacteria; kingdom Pseudomonadati; phylum Pseudomonadota; class Betaproteobacteria; order Burkholderiales; family Burkholderiaceae; genus Paraburkholderia; species Paraburkholderia dipogonis. The sequence goes on from NZ_JBHUFR010000016.1 coordinate 57,267, forward strand.
ACATCGCGCCCCTGCTCGACGCAAGCGCCGCAGCTGCGGCGGCGAGCCGCTGCCACTACTGTTACGACGCACCGTGCGTGAACGCCTGCCCGACGCAGATCGACATTCCCAGCTTCATCCGCAAGATCAGCAACGGCAATCTGAAGGGCGCGGCCGTGGATATTCTGTCGGCCAATCCGCTCGGCGGCATGTGCTCGCGCGTCTGCCCGACGGAGATTCTGTGCGAAGGCGCTTGCGTGCGGAACCATCAGGATGCGAAGCCGGTGGCGATCGGCGCGCTGCAACGTCACGCCACGGATTGGGCGATGGCGCGCGGCGAGGTGCTCTTCAAACGCGCCGCAGAAACCGGACGGCACGTCGCGGTGGTCGGCGCGGGTCCGGCGGGACTTGCCTGCGCGCATCGGCTCGCGCTGGCCGGCCACAACGTGACGATTTACGACGCGCACGAAAAAGCCGGCGGCCTGAACGAATACGGTATTGCCGCCTATAAAACCGTCGACGACTTTGCGCAGCGTGAAGTGGAGTGGCTGTGTTCGGTCGGCGGCATCGAGATCGAACACGGCGTGGCGCTCGGACGCGATGTCGACCTCGACACGCTGCGCAAGCAACACGACGCCGTGTTCCTCGCGATCGGCCTCACCGGCGTGCGGGCGCTCGCGATGGACGGCGAAGATCTCGGCGGCGTGATGAACGCGGTGGACTTTATCGAGCAGGTACGCAGCGCGAGCGATCTCGGCACGGTGCCGGTGGGCCGCCGCGTGGTCGTGATCGGCGGCGGCAATACGGCGGTGGACGCTGCCGTGCAAAGCCGCAAGCTCGGCGCGACGTCGGTGACGATGGTGTACCGGCGCGGCGTCGAAGCGATGAGCGCGACCTGGGCCGAACGCGACTTCGCGCAGACGAGCGGTGTCACGCTCATCACGCATGCCACGCCGATGCGCCTGATCGGCGGCGCCGGTGTGGTGACAGGTGTCGAATTCGCGCGCACGTCGAAAGATGGTGGCGAGGAACACTTCGTGGTCGAAGCCGATATGGTGCTCAAGGCGATCGGTCAAACGCTGGTGGCCGTCGGCATCGAGCGTGAGTTGCTGACGTTGGACGGCAGCCGTATCGCGGTCGATGCGAATGGCCAGACCTCGCTCGCGAACGTGTGGGCCGGCGGCGATTGCGCGGCCACCGGCGGCATCGACCTCACGGTGCAGGCTGTGCAGGACGGCAAGATCGCCGCTGCCGCGATCGACGCACAGTTCGCTCGCACAGCGGTGAAAGCCGCCTGAAGCGAATCGAGCCAAGCCAAACGAAGCGTCATACCAGACAAAAAACAGCAGTCCCCAAGGAGCCGAACATGGCCGATCTGCGCTGTACGATTGCCGGCATCACTTCGCCGAATCCTTTCTGGCTCGCCTCCGCGCCGCCGACCGACAAAGCCTACAACGTGAACCGCGCCTTCGAGGCGGGCTGGGGCGGCGTGGTGTGGAAAACGCTCGGCCTCGACCCGCACGTGGTGAACGTCAGCTCGCGCTACGGCGCGGTGCAATGGAACGGCCAGCGCATGGCGGGTCTGAACAACATCGAATTGATCACGGACCGCCCGCTCGACGTCAACCTGAAGGAGATCACGCAAGTCAAACGCGACTGGCCGGACCGCGCGATGATCGTCTCGCTGATGGTGCCGTGCAACGAACGCGACTGGAAGTGGATCCTGCCGCTCGTCGAAGACACCGGCGCGGATGCCGTCGAACTGAATTTCGGCTGCCCGCACGGCATGAGCGAGCGCGGCATGGGCGCGGCCGTCGGCCAGGTGCCCGAGTATGTCGAGATGGTTACGCGGTGGGTCAAGGAGGGCACCAGGCTGCCATGTCTCGTCAAGCTCACGCCGAACATCAGCGACATTCGAACGGGTTCGCGCGCGGCCTACAAGGGCGGCGCGGACGGCGTGTCGCTGATCAACACGATCAACTCGATCGTCGCCGTCGATCTCGACGCGATGTCGCCGTTGCCGATGGTGGATGGCAAGGGCACGCACGGCGGTTATTGCGGCCCGGCCGTGAAGCCGATCGCGCTGAACATGGTCGCGGAAATCGCGCGCGATGTGGAAACGCCGAATCTGCCGATCTCCGGCATCGGCGGGATTACGACATGGCGCGACGCGGCCGAATTCATGGTGCTCGGCGCGGGCAGCGTGCAGGTCTGCACGGCGGCGATGCACTACGGATTCCGTATCGTTTCCGACCTGACCGACGGCCTCTCCAACTGGATGGACGAAAAAGGCTACGCGACACTCGACGATATTCGCGGCCGCGCGGTCCAGAACGTCACCGACTGGAAGTACCTGAACCTCAAATACGACATCAAGGCGCGCATCGACCAGGACAAGTGCATCCAGTGCGGCCTGTGTCATATCGCCTGCGAAGACACGGCTCACCAGGCCATCATGAAAGAAAAAGATGGCGTCCGGCATTTTGAAGTGATGGACTCCGAATGTGTCGGCTGTAATCTGTGCATGCACGTGTGTCCGGTCGAGCAGTGCATTTCGATGGAGCGCGTCGACAACGGCGAATACGCGAACTGGACCACGCATCCGAACAATCCGGCGCGCGTGGACGCAGGAGCGAGCGCATCGGCGGACGCGGCTGAAACCGCCGAGCACGCGCACGCACACGCGGCAAAAGCAGCCTGAAACAGGACGTGGTTGAAGATAACTGAAGCAAACCGAAGCAAACTGAAACAAACGCAGCGCTAGTACTGAACCTGTCATTCCCCAAAAGGCCCGACGCGCCAATAGAAGCCGCGCGGGCCTCAACGATCGAGTGGAGAGCTCTAGATGAAGCAGACAGCGCAACCCGCCGAGCCGCAGTTCGCGGCCGGCGTGCAGGGCAGCAGTCTTTACAACGACGATCTTGCGCCGACCGGTGTCGCGCAGCGCACGTGGAAGTGGTATCACTTCGCCGCGCTGTGGGTCGGTATGGTGATGAACATCGCGTCGTACATGCTCGCCGCCGGCTTGACGGAAGAGGGCATGTCGCCGTGGCAGGCGGTCGCGACCGTGCTGCTCGGCAACCTGATCGTGCTGGTGCCTATGCTCCTGATCGGCCACGCGGGCGCGAAGCACGGCATTCCGTACGCGGTGCTGGTGCGCTCCTCGTTCGGCACGCAGGGCGCCAAATTGCCGGCAATGCTGCGCGCGATTGTCGCGTGCGGCTGGTACGGGATTCAGACTTGGCTCGGCGGCAGCGCGATCTATACGCTGCTCAACATTCTCACCGGCAACGCGCTGCACGGCGCGGCTCTGCCGTTTCTCGACATCTCGCTCGCGCAGCTCGCGTGTTTCCTCGTGTTCTGGGCGCTGCAAATCTACTTCATCGTGCATGGCACCGATTCGATCCGCTGGCTCGAAAGCTGGTCCGCGCCGATCAAGATCGTGATGTGCATTGCGCTCGTATGGTGGGCGACGTCGAAAGCGGGCGGGCTGGGTTCGATGTTGTCGGCGCCGTCGCAATTCGTGCCGGGCGGCAAGAAAGAAGGCCTGTTCTGGGCCACGTTCTGGCCGGGCCTCACGGCCATGGTCGGCTTTTGGGCCACGCTCGCGCTGAATATCCCCGACTTCACGCGCTTTGCCAGAACGCAGCGCGATCAGATCATCGGGCAATCGGTCGGCTTGCCGGTGCCGATGGCGCTGCTCTCGGTGATCTCGGTTGTCGTCACGTCGGCGACGGTGGTGATCTACGGCAAGGCGATCTGGGATCCTATCGATCTGACGAGCCGCATGACCGGCATCGGCGTGGGCGTCGCGCTGATCATCCTGACGCTCGACACCATGTGCTGCAATCTCGCGGCAAATCTCGTCGGTCCCGCTTACGATTTTTCGAGCCTGTGGCCGAAGGGAATTTCGTATCGCGTGGGCGGCATGATTACCGCGACCATCGCGATCGTGATGATGCCGTGGAAGATTCTCGCCACCACCCAAGGTTATATCTTTACGTGGCTGGTCGGCTACTCGGCGCTGCTCGGTCCGGTGGCGGGCATTCTGATGGTCGACTATTTCCTGATCCGCGGCACGCGGCTCGACACGCGCGAACTCTTCGACGAACACGGCGAATACAGCTACACAGGTGGCTGGAATATCGGCGCGGTGGTCGCGCTCGTGATCGGCGTGCTGCCGAATCTGCCAGGCTTTTTGCACACCGCGTTTCCGGCTTCGTTTCCGAACGTGCCGGCGATCTTCAATACGCTCTACACGTATGCATGGTTCGTCGGGCTCGCGTTGGCGTCGATCGTATACAGCGCGTGGATGAAGCTCAGCAAAGGACCGAGTGCGCGCGTGGCGAGCGCATAGGCCAGCCACATGAGCACCAACGAATTACGCAGCACTGAAACCAGCAGTTCATAAGGAGACGGCAACATGACGACCCTGATTCGCGGCGGCACGATTATCGACGCGGAGAACACCTATCGCGCGGACGTATTGTGTGCGGACCCGCAGGACGGCGGTACGATCCTGCAGATTGGAGTGGACCTGGAGGCGCCCGCCGGCGCTACGATCGTCGATGCGGGCGGGCAGTACGTGATGCCCGGCGGTATCGATCCGCACACGCATATGGAGCTGCCGTTCATGGGCACCACGGCGAGCGACGATTTCTACACGGGCACGGCGGCGGGTTTGTCGGGCGGCACCACGAGCATCATCGACTTCGTGATTCCGAGCCCGAAGCAGCCGCTGATGGACGCCTTCAAGGAATGGCGCGGCTGGGCAGAGAAGGCGTCGTCGGACTATGGCTTTCACGTCGCGGTGACGTGGTGGGACGACTCGGTCTATCGCGATATGGGCACGTTGGTGCACGAACACGGCGTGTCGAGCTTCAAGCACTTCATGGCCTACAAGAACGCCATCATGGCCGACGACGAAGTGCTGGTGAACAGCTTCTCCCGTTCGCTCGAACTCGGCGCGCTGCCGACCGTGCATGCGGAAAACGGCGAGCTGGTGTTTCAATTGCAGCGGCAGTTGCTGGCGAAAGGCTTTAGCGGTCCGGAGGCGCATCCGTTGTCGCGGCCGCCCGAAGTGGAGGGCGAGGCGGCCAATCGCGCGATCCGGATCGCGCAGGTGCTGGGCGTGCCGGTGTATATCGTGCACGTATCCTCGAAAGACGCCGTCGATGCGATCGCCCGCGCGCGCAGCGAAGGTCTGCGCGTGTTTGGCGAAGTCTTGCCGGGCCATCTGGTGATCGACGAAGCGGTGTACCGCGATCCCGACTGGACCCGCGCGGCCGCTCACGTGATGAGCCCGCCGTTCCGCTCGGCCGAGCATCGCGAGGCATTGTGGCGCGGTTTGCAAGCCGGCCAGTTGCACACCACGGCAACTGATCACTGCGTGTTCTGCGCGTCGCAGAAAGCGATGGGACGCGACGACTTCACGAAGATCCCGAACGGCTGCGGCGGCGTGGAAGACCGCATGGCGGTGCTCTGGCATCACGGCGTGAACTCCGGGCGCCTCACGCCGAACGAGTTCGTGCGCATTACGTCGACCAATGCCGCGCAGATCTTCAACCTGTATCCGCGCAAGGGCGCGGTGCGGGTCGGCGCGGATGCCGACCTCGTGGTGTGGGACCCGAATGCGAGCAAAACGATTTCGGTGAAGACGCATCATCAGAAGGTCGACTTCAACGTGTTCGAAGGCATGACGGTGCAAGGCGTGGCGATGCACACGCTCACGCGCGGCGCGCTCGCCTGGACCGACGGCGAGTTGCGAGCGGTGCGCGGCGCCGGCCGCTATCTGAAACGGCCGCCCAACGGCGCCTACTTCGACGCGATCCGCGTCGCCAACAAGCGCAAGGAACCGCATCCGGTGGAGCGGTAAGCCTTTCGCAAACCGACGGGCGGCGCCGTTTTCAAACACGGCGCCGCCCGTTTTTTTCCTGCCGCGCGTTCGCCGCGGCGAGACCTCTCGCGTTTTCCCCGATGGCGCACCGCATGGGTTCCGTGTTGCGATGCATGCCGCGTCTGTCTATCTGCTGTAGAGTTGGAATCCACGTCATAGTGGAGGCTATGGCTGCTTACTTAGCACGCAAGCGCATATCGATCGGAAACCTGATCCTTTGTAAAAACGCAGGCCGTTTGCTACAGTCCGCCCACTCTGCCCGGCGCGAACGCCGGCGGGGACTGTCCAACACAAGACTCAGCCACTCGCGTGGCACATTTGACGGAGCCGCCTGATGAAATCGATTCGTTCCATTCTGCTGATCGCGTTGTTCCAGGCGGTAGCCGTGAGTTCCGCATTCGCCGCCGACGAACTCGCGCAGATCAAATCCGCCGGCGTGTTCAAGATCGGCACTGAAGGCACCTACGCGCCGTTCACGTACCACGACGAATCGGGCAAGCTGACCGGTTTCGACGTGGAGATCGGCACGGAGATCGCGAAGCGCCTTGGCGTCAAGCCGCAATTCGTCGAAGGTAAATGGGACGGTCTGATTGCCGGCCTCGATGTGAACCGTTACGACGCGGTGATCAACGAAGTGGCCGTGACCGATGCGCGCAAGGCCAAATACGATTTCTCCGACCCGTATATCACGTCGCACGCGGCGCTGATCGTGGCGTCGAACAACACCACGATCAAGAACTTCAACGACCTGAGCGGCAAGAAGTCGGCCAACACGCTGACCAGCAACTTCGGCAAGATCGCGGCGGCGCACGGCGCTGAAGTGATTCCGGTGCAGGGCTTCAATGAGTCGATCGATTTGCTGACCTCGGGCCGCGTCGATGCCACCGTCAACGACTCGCTGTCGTTTCTCGACTTCAAGAAGCACAAGCCGGATGCGAAGGTGAAGATCGCCGCGCTCGATACTTCGCCCGACAGCAGCGACAAATCCGCCGTGCTGATCAGGAAAGGCAGCCCCGAATTGCAGGCCGCGATCAACAAGGCGCTCGCCGACATGAAGAAAGACGGCACATACCTGAAAATCTCGCAGAAGTATTTCGGCAAAGACGTCTCCCAGTAAACGCCTTCAGCGAGTCTGAATCATGCCGGCATGGTTGCATCTGATGGCGCAGTCGCTGTGGCCCCTGCTGTATGCGGGGCTCGTCTTTACCGTGCCGCTTACGCTGATCTCGTTCGCGATCGGGCTCGCGCTGGCGTTTCTCGTCGCGCTGGTGCGGCTGTTCGGGCCGAAGTGGGCCGTGGCGATCGTGCGCTTCTATGTGTGGCTGTTTCGCGGTTCGCCGTTGCTCGTGCAACTGTTCGTGATCTTCTACGGCTTGCCGAACGTGGGCATCGTGCTCGATCCGTTGACGGCAGCGATCATTGGCTTCTCGCTGAACGTCGGCGCATATAACTCCGAAGTGATACGCGGCGTGATCGAATCGATCCCGAAAGGGCAGTGGGAAGCGGCGTATTCGATGGGGATGACGCGCGAGCAGGCCCTGCGTCGCGCGATCCTGCCGCAAGCCGCGCGCGTCGCGTTGCCGCCCTTGTCCAATTCGTTTATCGCGCTGGTGAAGGACACCTCGCTCGCCGCGGTGCTGACTGTGCCCGAGGTGTTTCAGGCCGCGCAGCGGATTGCGTCGGTGACTTACGAGCCGCTGATTCTGTACACGGAAGCGGCGCTGGTTTATCTGGTGTTCAGTTCCGTGTTGTCGTCGGCGCAAGTCAGGCTCGAGCGCAAGTTCGGGCGCCACGCACTTTTCCAGGCAGGCAACTGATGATCCGACTGGAAAAAATCGACAAGTATTTCGGCGGCCTGCGGGTGCTCAACTCGGTCGATCTGCAACTCGCCTCGGGTAATGTCACCGCGCTGATCGGTCCGTCGGGCAGCGGCAAGAGCACGCTGTTGCGTTGCGTGAATCTGCTCGAGATTCCCGAGTCCGGTTCGCTCGAACTCGGCGATCAGCGGCTGGAATTCAGCCGCGACCACCGGCCTTCGCGCGAAGCGGTGCTGACGATTCGCCGCCGCACCGGCATGGTGTTTCAGAATTTCCAGCTGTTCCCGCATCTGACGGTGCGGCAGAACGTGATGGAAGGCTTGCTGACCGTGCAGAAGTGGGACAAGGACAAGGCGCGGGCTCGCGCCGACGAATTGCTGGAGAAGGTCGGCATCGCGCACAAAGCGGATGCGTGGCCTTCGACGCTGTCCGGCGGCCAGCAACAGCGTGTGGCGATTGCGCGGGCGTTGGCGCCGTCGCCGGAAGTGCTGTTGTGCGACGAGCCGACTTCGGCGCTCGACCCCGGTCTCGCCGCGGAAGTGGTGGAGGTGCTCAAGCAACTCGCCGTTGAAGGCATGACCATGCTGATGGCCACGCACGACTTGCGGCTCGCCGCGACGATCGCGCGGGACGTGGTGTTTCTGAATAACGGCGTGGTGGTGGAGGCCGGGCCGTCGCGCGAGATTTTTATGGAGCCGCGTGCGCGCGAAACGGAGCGTTTCGTTTCGACGTTGACGCATAGTCTGCCGGATGAGTGGACGCAGTGATGCGGGGCTGAAAAGGCAGTCACGCGGAAATGCGGCAATGTGGCCGTGCGGTTGTGCGGCGGGATAACAAAAGGGGGCGTTGTCGGAACGCCCCCTTCGCATATAACCGCTACAAGTCTGTCATTGACTGCAGAGACCCTTAAACACCTACGCTCTCCGCGGCATCGTTCATCGCAGCGTCGAAGAAGTTCTCCTGCGCCCGCGCATTGACTCGAGCATAAGCGCGATTCACCCCGCTGATCACCGCGCGAATCGACGCCGTCACCAGGTTGGCGTCGATGCCGACGCCGAACGCGCTGCCTGTCACATCGGCGCCGGCCATTTCGGCGACCGCCACCGCGCGGGCATCCGCACCCTGCGTCAACGCGCGCTCTTCATAGTGCTGAATCCGCACCGGCACGCCGATCGCGTGCATCAACGCGTCGAGCGGGCCATTGCCTTCGCCGGTCAACACGCGCCGCGTGCCGTGGATGTCGACCGTCAGTTTGATGCGCTCGCGTCCTTCGCGCTCGGACAGGCTGTGGCCCACGTAATGAATCGGCGCCGTGGTCTGCACGTATTCCTGCTGGAACAATTCCCAGATCTGCGCGGACGTGACTTCCTGGCCGCTGTCGTCGGTGAAGCGCTGCACGGCCGAGCTGAAGTCCACTTGCAAGCGGCGCGGCAACACGACGCCGTAGCCCTGTTCGAGCAGATAGGCGATGCCGCCCTTGCCCGACTGGCTGTTCACGCGAATCACCGAGTCGTAGGTGCGGCCGAGATCGGCCGGATCGATCGGCATGTAGGGCACTTCCCAGACTGCGTCCGGTTTCTGCACCGCGAAACCCTTCTTGATCGCGTCCTGATGCGAGCCCGAGAAGGCCGTGAACACCAGATCGCCGACATACGGATGACGCGGATGGATCGGCAATTGCGTGCATTCTTCAGCGGTACGCGCGACTTCGTTGATGTTCGAGAAGTCGAGGCCCGGATCGACGCCCTGCGTGTACAGGTTCAGCGCGAGCGTGACGAGGTCCACGTTGCCGGTGCGCTCGCCGTTGCCGAACAAACAGCCTTCGATACGATCCGCGCCGGCCATCACGGCGAGTTCAGCCGCGGCCACGGCGGTGCCGCGATCGTTATGCGGATGCACGGAGATGATCAGCGAATCGCGGCGCGCGAGATTGCGGTGCATCCACTCGATCTGGTCCGCGTAGATGTTCGGCGTGGACATTTCGACAGTGGCCGGCAGGTTGACGATGGCTTTGTGTTGCGGCGTCGGTTGCCAGACATCGAACACGGCGTCGCAGACTTCTTTGGCGAATTCGATTTCCGTGCCGCTGAATACTTCCGGGCTGTACTGGAACGTGAACTGCGTTTCCGGCATGGTGGCGGCGATGCGCTTCATCGTGCGCGCTGCGTTCTGCGCCAGCTCCTTCACGCCGCTCTTTTCCAGATTGAAGACGATCTTGCGGAATTCCGGCGCGGTCGCGTTGTACAGGTGGACGATGGCGCGCGGCACGCCACGCAAGGATTCGAAGGTGCGCTCGATCAGGTCGTCGCGCGCTTGCGTCAAGACTTCGATGGTGACGTCGTCGGGAATGTGGCCGCCTTCGATCAGTTCACGCACGAAATTGAAGTCGGTCTGCGAAGCGGACGGAAACGCGACTTCGATTTCCTTGAAGCCGATCTGCACCAGCGTCTTGAACATGCGCATCTTGCGCTGTGCGTCCATCGGCTCGAACAGCGACTGATTGCCGTCGCGCAGGTCGGTGCTCATCCAGATCGGCGGGTGCGTGATGGTGCGCGACGGCCACTGGCGATCCGTCAAGGTGACGGGCTTGAACGAGCGATACTTGGTAGCGGGGTTCTTCAACATTTTCATCATCCGTGGGTGAGACCAGTTAGCTGGGAGTCGACCGGACGACGAAAAGACATGACGAGGCGCCGGTCGAAAACCGGGGCTGGGTCAGTTACTGGGGAATTTTGCGGTGCTTCGGGTGGTTCAGATGGAAGCGCGCAGCAGCAGACCTAGCCCGGTAGAGGGGGCTAGTAGTAGCGATAGGATGGTCTGGGCGCGGTACATAGTGCGCCATAGGACCATATTATCGGGACGGCGTCAAGCGCCGTCCCTTGTGGATCGAGAGGGGCGGGAGTCAATGCGCGGGTTTCACGAAGCGCAAGGTCATGCGATCCGATTCGCCGATCGCTGCATATTTGGCCCGGTCGACGTCGCCGCCTTTGAAGGTCGGCGGCAGTGACCAGACGCCGTTCGGGTAATTTTTGGTGTCGCGCGGGTTAGCGCTCACTTCGCTCGTGCCGGCCAGTTCGAAGCCCGCCGCGCGCGCGTGTTGGATTACGTAATCTTCCGTCACGTAGCCGGTGTCGATGGTCTGTTGCAGCGAGGTGCCCGGCGCCGCGCGGTGTTCCTCGACACCGAGCACACCGCCCGGCTTGAGCGCCGCGTAGAACGCGCGCAGGTTGGCGTCGATCTGGCCGTCCTTGATCCAGTTATGGATGTTGCGGAAGGTCAGCACCTCGTCGACGCTGGCATCGGCCGGAAAGCCGCTGAACTGGCCGGCGTGCAGCGTGCCGACCACCACATGGCCGTAGACGGCGGGCGTGGCCGCCAGCTTGCGCGCGAACGCGGCCCGATTGGCCTGCGTCTCCGCCGATGGCGTGCTCTGCGGGCCGTCGTACTGCGCCTCATACAGCTTGCCGTGGTCGCGCAGATACGGCGCGAGGATATCCGTGTACCAGCCGCCGCCTGGTTCGATCTCCAGCACGCTTTGCGACGGCGCGAGTTCGAAGAATTGCAGCGTTTCTTTCGGATGGCGGTAGATGTCGCGGGCGCGGGCCTTGTCGCCGCGTTGCGGTCCGGAAATCGCGGCATCGAGCAGCGCCGGACTGGACGATGCGGACGCGGAAGTGGACGTCGACGCCGATGGGCCGGCGCAGGCCGCCAGCAGCAGCGTTGCGGTAAGCGTCGCAAGCGCGGCGCGCAGCGTGCGAGCCTGAAGATTGGGTTGTGGGTTCATGACGTCCATTATCGGGCGCGATCGCGCGGGAAGGAAATCGGTAATCGGCATAAGGATAGGCGCTTGCCGGGTTTTGCGTGGCAGTCGCCGCAACCGGAATAAAAGACCGTGCCGGCCGGTTTCCCTACTGACGCGCCGCATCCGAAGGTCGCCGAATCCGAAGCGCGGCGTGGCGCGTATAAATGGTGTGGTCAGCGTTGGCCGTCGCGTGTCGGCCTGTTGGGTGCCGCGCGCGACTTGATCACCTTCACTTCATTTTGCCGGAGGCAGGTATGAAACGAACATCGACGATGTCGCGGGTAGGGCGGTTTTTACTGTGCGCGGCCGCATGCGCGATCGCCGCGCAGGCGGGCGCGCAAGGTTTGAGCCCGCAGGACGACATGAACGCGCCGCAAAACAGCACGCGCTTGATGCCGAACGCGGCGCGAGGCAGCGAATACCCGACGCACGGCAACCAGCAGGCAGGGGAAATGAACCTGAATCCGACCGACCCGCGCGCGCAACTGGTCAACGGCTTGCCGAATCACACGAATTCCGGCGGTTACGGTTCGCCGCTCGCCGGTGTGCGCACCTACGTGCAGCCGCCAATGCCGTCGAATTGAGCGGACGCGCCGACGACGGTCGTGCCGCATCGCGCTGAACAGCAGCGCATCCCTGCACGAACTGTTCTGTTCTGTTGAATTGAGCTTCTTTCGGGCGATGGGACAGCGTGTGGCCTGAATACGGGCACCGGCACAGTCCGAACACAATCCGCAGCGTATCGTTCAGCGTGACCACAGAGACGCCGATGATCACCACGATCAGCAGTTGCAGCGCGATGCCATAGCGCCGATCGATGCGCTCAGCCGGCGCCCAATGCCGCTGCCGGTCAGGCAGGCCGTAGGCTACAATTGCCGACGGCTTGAAAAACGGAACATCAATGAAGATTCGGATTCTCCCTCTCGTCTGCGTCACGACCGCTGCTGCGCTGCTGGCGGGCTGCACGGCCGTCTACAAGAACACGGACGCGTGCGAACAGTTGATGCGAAGCAAGCTGGCGGAAACGTCGACCGATAGGCTCAAGATCACCCATGCCGCAACAGGCATCCACGGCTCGCGCGTGGTGGTCGAAGGATCGATCGAACATGTGGTGGCCCCGGCGCCCGCGCCTGGGGAGGCGCGTGCGCCGCTTGCGGCTTCGGCGGTGGCTGTCGGTGCGGCGGACGCGGCAGGTGCGTCAAGCGCATCAGATGCGTCGGCAACCAAAGCGCTCTGGTTCAGATCTGCCAAGGCGCGGAAGACCGTCACACCGGCGGCGGCCGAGTGCACGTTCAACGGCCCGACGTTGAATGTATTCAACTGGCTCGCGCCGGCCAATCTGGTGACGCCGGCCGCCAACGCGACCGAATAGCACAGCGCACGCCGCGGAAACTCAAGCTATCGCCTCGTCTCGCTTGGGTTGCTTCGCCCGCAGCCGCGCCAGCACGCATTCCGCGAACCCCTCCGGACGCCCTTCGAAGCAACGTTCCACCGCCCGCGTATCGATCAAACGCTGCCGCAAGGCCGTGCGCTCGTCGTGGGCGTCGATCATTCGCACGGCCGCGGCGATGTAATCCTCGACGCTCTCCGCTGTCGTCCACGATGGCATGCCCACGCGCTCGAACAGCGCGCCGTCGATCCGCTCGAACACTTCCGGCCCGCGCTTGCAGATGCCGGGCAAACCCAGCGTGAGCGCGTCGACGATACCGTTGGTATTGCCGAACGGAAACGGGCTGAGAAACAGATCGGAACGATTGACGCGCGCCAGATAGCCCGCATATTCGTGAAAGCCATGCACGACGGCGCGCGGCAGCGTCTGGCGGATCACATCGCGCATGCGTTCAAACGGTAAACCGAACGGCACGCCGCTCATGAAGTGAAATCGGACCGGCGTCGCCGCAAGCTCGCCGATTTCACGGCACGCTTCGAGAAAGCCGGGATTGAGCTTCATTGCGCTGGCCGTGATGACGATCTCCAGCGTCTCGCGTGAGGGGGGAATCTCGGCGACGATGTCCGGCAGCGCCACCGATGGCCGGTACGGCTGACCGTCTTTTGGCAGCCTCATCAGACGCTCGCTGAAACAGGCGGGATTGCCGACATAGTCTTCCTCCACGCTGACGTAATCGATCTTGTCGGAGTGCGTGGTGGCCGGATGGCCGAGGCCGGCGATCTGCAGCGGCGCAACGCGCAGGTTGGACATGAACACCGTGAGCGCGAACATGCCGACGCTCGGCATATAGAGCACGTCGGGCTGTTCCGTCTCAGCGAAATCTCGAATCGTCTTAAGACACTCGCCGATATATTCCGGCTCTTCAAGTTCGATGAAACGGTCGAACGCCGCGCGCCCGATATCGTCGACGGCGTAGCCGAAGCCGAATGCCACCACTTCAAAATGCTCGCGCGCGGCTTCGAGCGTGAGCGAGTGCGTGCGGTAGATCGAATGGGCGCCGCTGAACCATTCGAGCACGACCACCATGAGCGGTTTTTTGCGACGTTGCTTGCGGCTTTTCGCGCGCGCCAGTTGCGCGGCGGGAATGTCGGTCAATCTCAACCGGTCCAGCTTGCGGCGGACCAGCGCATTGATGTCCCGCTTGATCTCGTGCCGCCGCGGCGTGTCCGCGTAACTGCAGAACATATAGGCGTTATGCAGCAAGGCGGTGGGCAGGTCGTCGAGGTCGTCGATCTGCCGCAGTTTGCCCGGCAGCCATTCCATTAGCGCTTCGCGTTTGAGGTGTGCGCTCGCCGAGCCTTTGAAGACCGGCGCCAGCAAAACGAGTGCAAGACAGGCGGCGAGCGATTTGTCATAGGCCCACAGCGCGGCGAAGTCGAGTTCCAGTTCGGACTCGGTCGAATAGAGCACGCAGAGTTTTTCGATAAAGCTGTCGCCGGGCAGAAACTGCGTGTTGTCCGGACCACGCGGATTCAGGTGACGGCTTACGTGGTCCGCATTGCCGAGGGGCGTGCAGGCAAACACCACTCCAACCCATTCGTGCAGTGTCAGAAGCAATCTGAAACACTCGGGCGGCAACTGGAATGTCGGATCCGCGAACAGGGTCGAAGCCGCGCTCGCGAGGCGTGTGCAGAAGCGCTTGCGCTGCTCGTCGGGCGGCAGTTCAGACATGCCCGAGGCGCGAAAGCTGCCGTCCAGTTCGCCGCGCTTCTGTTGCAGGAGCGCCAGCGCGGCAATGAACTGGATCGCGGCTTTCACATGCTGCCGCGTGTAGACGAGCTGCTCGAAATGATCGAGCGAAAAAGTGGATTCTTCCATCTGCCGACAAGTCAAGAATTTGCATGACTAACTAATTGAAACGGAGTTAGCCGGAGCGTGGAATTATCTCAGCCGATGGGTCCCAAATTTATAGACCAGATGAGTTTGCGAAATTTCAGCGTCGAAAGAAGCCGTCGGTTCAGAACGCGTAATACGGCCCCGGGCCCGCCGACGTCTCGCGCGAGGCGATGGCGGTATAGACGCGTCGTCCGAAGAAGAACGGCAAGCCCCAGCCGAAGCCGCTGCTGGCCACGCCGGCCAGATTATTGAACGCGTTGTTCGACGACGTGAACAGCGCGCTCGAATTGCCGACCGCAAACGACACCGTGTTCGACGCGCCATCCGTACCGGTGATCGCGGCGTTCGCGGCCTGAGTCGAAGCCGGGCAATACCACAAGCCGCACTGCGGGAACTGGCTCGTGCGGAAGAACAGCCCATTCGAACCGCTGTCGACATAGCTCTGCGAATAAGTCTGCCCCCCGCTCGTGGTGACGACGTAGCCCGTCACCGGATTCGCCTTGAGGACGCTGGCGCCGTTCAGCGTGTTGTTGGCCTGGGTGCCGATGCCGAAGATCATCGAACCGGATACGCTCGCCGCGCCGGCATCGGCAATGGCCGGCAGGTCGATCACCACGCCGTTGTTGTCGAGTGCAAAGCGGCTGACCGGATTGGTCACCTGCTGCGCGAGGGCTTGCGTGCTGGCGAGGCAGGCGCCGCTGGCGTCGCAGCTGTAGTACCAGCGCGGCAGCGCGGCGCTGACGCAGCCGCCGCCGCAGTCGGCCGCGAACAGGCCCACGCCGAGAATGCCGTTCGAGCGCAGGCCGGCCACCGTCTGCATGGCGCGGCCGGATCCCGCGCAGTCTGCGGGCACGGTGGAGAGCGCGGGATCGGCGATCGTCTGGATCGGGATCGAGGCGGCCAACTGGCCCGCCATGCGGACGTCCGCGCTGCGTACCGCGCCCCACGTGTAGCCGCCGCCGAACACCGCGCATTCGCCCGCAATCCCGCCGCCCGACGCGATCGCCGCGAGCGGCAGGTCTGCCGGCAATGCGGACGCGAGAATCCTGAGTCCATGCGAGCCCGTGTCGACCTGGATATTGTCGATCGTCGCGCAATGGCTGGTGCCGGGCTGGCAGACGGTGACGCTCGTCGTCAGCATGTTGCGCGTCAGCCCCGGCGCGGCGCTGACGGCGATCGGCTGGACGTTGGGCGTGTTTGAGCGCGGCACCGAAGCGCCTGGACTCGCGCCCGGGGCCTCAGGCGGCGCGGCGGCTACCGGCGCGCTGGTGGCGTTTGGGCTGCTGCCCGGTGCGGCCGAGCCGGTCTGGGACGTGGCGGCCGGTGTGCCGCCACCACCGCCGCCGCATCCCGCCAGGGCGGTGCAGATCAGCAGCAGGGCATAAAAGGAGAGGACAGATTTCATGGCGTGGCCCATGTTCGTCGAGGGAGAGTTTTGATGCCGGATGCGGGTGCGGGCGCGCATCACTGGAAATCGTCGGCTGTCACGCCTGGCGGCAGCGCCGCCGGCAGCCATGCACGACCCGCGTAGCCGCGCATCGGGCCGCCGGATTCCACGATCAGGTCCGGCCGCGCCACCCGGGAGACGTGCAGATTGCCGTCCGCTGTCGCCGCGGCGGCGCCGGTGCGATACGAGTCGGCGTACTTGCCGAGCAGCGCGGGCAAGTCCGGCATGGTTGGGCCTTGCCACGCGTAGGCGATGATCTGGCCGGTGTTCGTCGCGTACTCGGTGATGGCGGTGTTGCCCGCGTCGGTGAGCGTGCGCATGCGCAGCGACCCGTTCAAGATGGCGCGCGGCGCACTGACGCTCGCTTCCGTCCTGGACGGCATGACGCCCCCCAATTCGGCGCGTGCGTCGAGGCTCGCGGACAAGGCGGCAAAAGCAATCGCCGAGGCTGCGAGAGTCGGCGTAAGAGTAGGTAATGGCATGACGGTCGGTCCCGTGGCTGAAGTACTCAAAGGCTTCTGGTGATGTCTATTTCAAGATATCACTCGGGTTTTTGAACCGTTACTGGAAGCCGTATCCGGCTAATTGGATATATCGAAATTGGCCGTGAGCGGAGCTCGGAAAGTGCTGTCGAATCAATGATCTGACGACGGTGTAGGGCGCATCTGACACGGCGTTGGGAAATGTAGGCAAATGTTAAATTGACCGCGCGTCAGGTCTTTTTCGGGCGCGCAAACGAGCCGCTTGCGGTAAACGGAAAGGCTCACTGAAGTAGACGCTTCGGTGTCCTTCTCGCGCGTCGATTCGGCTTGGTTTGCACGCGTCTCGCGCTGCTCAATTCACGGGCAAACCCGGGTTTTTGCACATGACTCGCCGGGATCGGTAAAATGTTGGGTTGATCCACGGAAACTTGCCGTGGCGTAGCGGAAGGATTCCCCGAACATGACTGATCTTCGTCTTACCAAGCGGTTTGCAGTAATGCTGATGGCAGGCGGTCTGGTCGCCGGCTGCGGCACGTCGTCGCCGACCAAAGTCGACTACAAGAGCGACTCGAAATCGAAGCAGGTGTCACTTGCCGTACCGCCGAACATGATCGATGAGACGGCCGATCAGCGTTCGTTGCCCCCGCAGGGCGGCGAAACCTCGTTGTCCACGCTCAAGCAGGTTCAGGCGCAAGCGCCGTCGGCCAATTCCGTGGTGGTGGCGCCGGCGGTCAACGGCATGCATATCCAGCGCGACGGCACGGAAAGCTGGCTTGTCATCGACAACAAGGCGCCCGAGCAGGCATGGCCGCAGATTCGCCGCTTCTGGCAGGAACAGGGCTTCCTGCTGGTGGTCGACCAGCGCGACAAAGGCGTGATGGAAACCGACTGGAACGAAACG
The DNA here is from genome assembly GCF_042680985.1 of Paraburkholderia dipogonis. Lineage (NCBI taxonomy): Bacteria > Pseudomonadati > Pseudomonadota > Betaproteobacteria > Burkholderiales > Burkholderiaceae > Paraburkholderia > Paraburkholderia dipogonis. Next base: position 74,877 of record NZ_JBHUFR010000016.1, read on the forward strand.
CACGCGCAGATCAACGAAGGCCTGATCCGCAATACGCTGTCCAAGGCCATGGGCAACAGCTACGTCACCTCAGAGCGCAACAAGTACCGCACGCGTCTGGAAGCGGCGCCGAACGGCGGCACGTACGTGTTCGTCAGCCAGAAGGGCATGCGCGAGGCGCTGACCGGCACGAACAACGATTCGAGCACGTGGGTGGCTAAGCCGAACGATCCGGGCCTCGAGCAGGAATATCTGAAACGGCTGATGGCGGCGCTGGCGCTGGCCGATTCGCGCTCGAAACCGGCTGACGCGCAAAACGCCGACCTGTCGGCCGGCGCGCAAACGGCGCCGAACGCGGCCACTGCGGGCGCCAAATCGGCGGCTGCGGCCACGGCGGCGCAAAACGTCTCGCTGTCCGCCCAGCAACCCTTGCCGGATGCGAACGCGAACGGCACCGAAGCCCAGCTTTCGTCGACGGAACTCACGCTCGGCGAGCCGTACGACCGCGCCTGGTTGCGCGTCGGCCTCGCGCTCGACCGCAGCAACTTCACCGTCGACGACCGCGACCTGACCCGCGGCCTGTACTTCGTGCGCTATGTCGATCCGAAGGACATGACATCGGCGGAACAGGGCTTCTGGAGCCAGGTTTTCCACGGCAGGAAGGAAAAAGTTGCCAAGCAATATATGGTGAACGTGCGCGCGGTGACGCCTAACCAGACGCGCGTGGCCGTGGTCGACGACAAGGGCGCGATTGATCAGAGCCCGCAGGCCAAGCAGATCATGAGTCTGATGGCCGACCAGTTGCACTGAGCAGGGCCGCCGCAGGCGGCAACGCTATCCGAAACCCGCCCGGGAAACATTCCGGGCGGGTTTTTTTATGCCTTGAGATTTCGGCAATACCTGGCCGACAAGCGATCGTCCGGTGCACGCGCACGTCTTTTGCTTGATTCCCCAAATACCGGTCCGAGCCGGCGTTCAACGGGAGATGGCCATGTTCGACGTGATTCCTTACTGGATGTGGGCGGCGAGCTTGCTCGTCCTGGCGTTGGTCTGCGGCGCGGCCTTGAGCCCGCGTGAATCGCCGCGGCCGACCGGCCTGCGGGTTCGACATGGCGCGGCTCAGCGCACGAAGTGGCCGACGCTGTGACCCGAGCCATCAACGGGGCCGCTTCGCGCGGCCCGTGTAACGTGACGTTACCCCGGTGACGTAACTTTCCAAGCCTTCCTGAATTCCTTCCGTCGCAACCTCCGGCTGAATAAAAAATCAATATAAATCAAAAGGTTGACGTTAGTTTTTAACGATATGGAAAAACTGGCACACAAGCTGCTTCTACAGACTCATGGGGCCGGATTGCATGACCCGGCATGAGCTGGCAGCGATTTCCGATTGACGATCCCAAGCCATCCCAGACCCTTCCAGCATCGGCCGACGAACCGATGCTTCGCCCGATGACGGCCGGCGCGCAGCGCGCGGCCTCGGTGGCCCCGTCGCCTATCCTCGTAGGGCGACGGTTTCGCCCGCACTCCGACATGGAGTGCGGGCTATTTTTTGGTGTGCTCGGGATTCATTGCGGCCGTCGTGGCGGCGCGAGAGATGAAAGTCGGCGACGCGGGGGAAGCGTCGCGCGAAATGACGCGAGTAATCAGGTATCAGGTATCGGCGCGGCGCGTGCCGAGCCACGGCAGACGCTTGATCGCGCCGGTGGCGAGCGCGGTGCCGACCAGGATCACGCCGCAGCCTTCCAGCATGCCGGGCGAGACGCCTTCGCCGAGAAACAGCGCGCCCCACAGAATGCCGAAGATCGGAATGACGAAGGTCACCGTAATCGCGCGCGCCGGTCCGGCCACCGCGATCAGATGGAAGAACAGCATATACGCGACGCCGGTACAGGCGACGCCGAGCGCGATCACCGAGCCCCATGCGTGCAGCGAGATCGGCGCCGCCGGCCAGTAGATCACGGCGAGCGGCAGCAGCACGATGGTGGCGCCGGTCATCGTGCCGGTGGCCACGGTCAGGGCGTCGACGCCGGTCAGATGGCGCTTGGTGTAGTTGGCCGCGATGCCGTACAGCAAGGTCGCGCCGAGCGCGGCGCCGGCCGCGAGCGCAGTGGTGAGCGGCGTGGCCGGGGAACCGTTGGGCGCGGCGATCTGATCCCACACCAGCATCAGCACGCCGAGAAAGCCGATCACCAGGCCGAGCGTGCGCAGCGCGCTCAATCTGTCGCGCAGCCAGAGGAAGCCAACCAGCGCGCCCCACAGCGGCGTGCTCGCGTTGATCACGGACGTGACACCCGCCGACAGCGTCAACTCGGCATAGGCGAACAGGCAGAAGGGCGCCGCCGAATTCAGGATGCCGACCACTAGCAGCGGGAAGGCCCGCGTGCGCAGGATCGTCGCGGACTGGCGCAGCGGACGTCGCGCGATCAGTACGATCGCGAGAAAGGCCGCGCCGATGCCGACGCGCAGCGCCATCAACGGCGCGACGCCGAAGTCGGTGACGCCGACCCGGATGAACAGGAACGAGGCGCCCCACAGGGCGGCGAGAATCAGCAATTGGAACAGGTTTTTAGCATTCATCGAGGTGGCGCCACGCGCGGTTGAGTCGCGACGCCTGAACATCGTAGCAGCGCAGTCGCGCGAAACGTTTCAGGCTGGAATGAAACGGCAAGATCCGGGAGACGGAGGCGTTTGATAATCGGTGATCGTAAGCGCAGTGGCGGCCCGCGCAAAACGAGCAATTCTCACGCTGATGTGAGAAATATTGCGATCAGGATGGTGGAGCGGGGCGCAGATGCAGAGGCGGGAGACAAAACCTACGTCCGGGACGTGAATTATTTTGCCGCAGCGCATCAGCCGCGGATAGCCGGCGAATTCGCTCGAGCTTGTTTTGGCTAGAGCGACGCGCGCCGGCGTCCATGCGGCCTCACCCCGCTACTCGGAGCGCATCGCATGAGCGATCAAACGGGTTGTGCGGGCGCACAACCCGGCCCACCTCAATGCGGAATCATCCACGGCAAGACATTCTGCTGCAGCCACACCAGCACGCCGAGCAGCACCGTCAACAGAATCGAATGCTTGAAGGTTTTGGCGAACACCACGCCTTCCTTGCCTTTGAGTTCGGTGGTCGCCACCCCGGTCGAAATGTTCTGCGGCGAAATCATCTTACCCATCACGCCACCCGACGAGTTCGTGGCCGCCATCAGAATCGGGTTGAGATTCAGCTGATTGGCCGCCACCACCTGCAGGTTGCCGAACAGCGCGTTACCCGACGTGTCGCTGCCCGACAGGAACACCGCGACCCAGCCGAGGAACGCCGACACCAGCGGAAAGAACGGTCCGACCGACGACGCGCCGAGGCCGAGCGTGTACGTGAGCCCCGAGTAGTTCATCAAATACGCGAGCCCGACGATAGTCGCCACCGTCAGGATGGCGATGCGCGTCTGCACCCACGTGTCGGCGACGGCCGCGCCGAACTCGCGCGGGCTCAGTTTGACCACGGCCGCCGTAATGAGCGCGGCGACCAGGATGGCGGTGCCGGTGGCGAGCGGCTGGAAGTCCCACACCGCGCTGTACGGCGTGTTGTACAGGGTGATGAAGACGGCCTTGTCGAGGCCCGGCCACGGCACCTTGACGTCGCCGATCAGGAAGATCTTCGCCACGGTCCAGATGATCACCACCACCGACACGATGATCCACGGATACCAGCCCTGGCCTCCGCCGATCTTGCCGCGCACTTCACCCACGCGGTCGATGTTGACCGCGAACTTCGGATCCGCCGCGGGCTTCCAGACGCGCAGGAAGGCGATCGTGAGAATGAGCGAGACCATCGACGACAACACGTCGGTCAGGCTGTAGTTCACATAGTTCGACGCGACGAACTGCGTCAGCGCGAAGCTCGCGCCCGACACCAGCAGCACCGGCCACACCCGCAGCATGTTGCGAAAGCCCGCATAGACGGCGATCACATAGAACGGCAGCAGGAAGGCGAAGAACGGCAACTGGCGGCCGACCATCTTGGCGAGCGAATCGGCCGGCAAATGTGTGACCGCGCCGAGCACGGTGATCGGCACGCCGAGTGCGCCGAAGGCGACCGGCGCGGTATTGAAGATCAGCGTGAAGGTGAGCGCTTCGAGCGTGGGAAAGCCGAGCAGAATCAGCAGCGAACTGGTGATGGCGACCGGCGTGCCGAAGCCCGAGATCCCTTCGAGCAGCGCGCCGAACGAAAACCCGATTACCACCAGCACGACGCGCCGGTCGTTCGGCAGGTTGTCGATCATCCACATGCGAAAGGCCGCGAAGCGGCCCGAGCGTTGCGAGATGTTGTAAAGCAGGATCGCCGCGAACACGATCCACATGACCGGCCAGCAGGCGAACACCGCGCCGGCGACCACCGAGTCGACCGCTAGGCCCACCGGAAATTGCCAGACAAAGATCGCCACGATCAAGCCGACGATCAACCCCGCGAGCGACGCCTGCCACGCCGGCCGGCGTGCCCAGCCGAGCAGAAGCAGCACGACGATGATCGGCAACGCCGCGACGAGGAACGATGGTAATAGCGAATTGCCGACAGGAGTGAGTAGTTGGTGAAACATCACGTCTCCTTCATTGTTGTTCGGACTCGACGCGGCACCACGCACCCCGGAGCGCGTCGCTATGGCATGACGGATGGGCGTCGCCGGCACGCGGGAGCGGCCGGGAGCATTTTTTTAAACGGATACTGCATGTGGCCTACCAAGGATAGAACCCAGCCGGGCGGCGTCAAGAAGGGAAACTACGGGCGAAGTGGATACGCGCTGGGAGCGCGGCTTGCGCGAACGCGCCGGCCGACGCGGCGCTTAACCCACAATTTCGCGCAGGCGCCGCACGGCACCGCGGGAATCTGCGTACAAGCGCATCGCGTGAAGATCAGGAGGTTGAACGGCGCAGGTGCGCGTCAGTGCCAATGGCCATGGCCGCCCCATCCGCCGCCGTGGCCGCCCCAATAACCGCCGAATCCGACGCCGATCGACACCGACGGTCCATACCAACCCGGATAGCCGTAATAGGCCGGATAGACCGGTGGCGGATAGTAAACGGGAGCGGGGGCGACATACACGGGAGGAGCGGCGACCGCGTATGTCGGCGGCGAGGCTGGCTGACCTGTCTGCGCTGGTTGCGACTGCTGCTGTTGAGCCGCTGAGTAGTCGTCTTGCCCGACCGGGACTGCCTGTTGCGCTCCCGCTGCGGGGACTGCGGTCGCGTAATACGGCGAATAGCCCGCCGGATAGTAACCGTACGGGTAATAGCAGCCGGAGAGCGTGAGCAAACAGACCGCGCCACCGAGCGCGATGCCTGTTCGCGAAAGACGCGGAAAAGACTGGGAAAAGCGCAGCGGCAACCGCTGGCCGATCGCACACGCCGTGTTGATGAGGCGGGACTTCATGACGCGCTCCTGGTTGAATCGAACGCCACAATCAGGGGCGTCACGTCATGAGCTTACGCCGCCTCTGGGCCAACAGGATTGCAAAACCGTAACGGCTTATTTCGCCTCGTTGCAGCGGGTGTCGCGACTGCTGCCGTACGCTTCATCCGGACGCATCATTGTTCATTACTTGCCCACCTCGTGACCAATGACGCCGCCCGCCGCCGCGCCGCCGAGCGTTGACAGCGCATTGCCGCCGACCGCCGCGCCCGCCGCGCCGCCCAGACCCGCGCCAATTGCCGTGTCGCGCCCCTGGCGGCTCATGCCGTCACATGCGGAAAGGCTCACCAGAATGGCCGCAATGGCCGCAAACGTACCGATTTGACGTATCGATTTCATGATGTCGACTCCTGTAGTTATGGTCGGCAGTAAGCACCGCCCCTGCATTTGATGGTATCGCCGCATCCTGTATCCGGATGTGTGCGCTTGTCAGCGAACCGACGGTTTCGTAATCAAATGTTGCCCTTCGTGCAGCACGCGGCGTGCCCGGATCGCGCAAACGCAAAAGCCCGCCAGTGGCGGGCTTCGTTGCTGTAATGCAGGGACCTGGCGGATCGGGTGGCGTAACAGCGACGCCCGATCCGCGAGCCCAACCTTACTGCCGCTGATAAATCTCAGCGCCTTTCTTCATGAACTCGATCGACTTCACTTCCATGCCTTTCTTCAGCGCTTCGTCGTCGGTGACGCCTTGTTGCGCGGCGAACTCGCGCACGTCCTGCGTGATCTTCATCGAGCAGAAGTGCGGGCCGCACATCGAGCAGAAATGCGCGACCTTGGCCGAATCCTTCGGCAGCGTTTCGTCGTGGAATTCGCGCGCCTTGTCCGGATCGAGACCGAGGTTGAACTGGTCTTCCCAACGGAACTCGAAGCGCGCCTTGGAGAGCGCGTTATCACGCACCTGCGCGCCCGGATGGCCCTTCGCCAGATCGGCGGCGTGCGCGGCGAGCTTGTAAGTGATGATGCCGGTCTTGACGTCGTCCTTGTTCGGCAGGCCCAAGTGTTCCTTCGGCGTGACGTAGCAGAGCATGGCCGTGCCGAACCAGCCGATCATCGCCGCCCCGATGCCCGAGGTGATGTGATCGTAGCCCGGCGCGATATCGGTGGTCAGGGGCCCAAGCGTGTAGAACGGCGCTTCGTCGCACCATTCCAGTTGCAGGTCCATGTTCTCCTTGATCAACTGCATCGGCACGTGGCCCGGGCCTTCGATCATGGTCTGCACGTCGTGCTTCCACGCGATCTGCGTGAGTTCGCCGAGCGTCTTCAGTTCGCCGAGTTGCGCTTCGTCGTTGGCGTCGTAGATCGAGCCGGGACGCAGGCCGTCGCCGAGCGAGAAGGCCACGTCGTACGCCTTCATGATTTCGCAGATGTCCTCGAAGTGCTCGTACAGGAAGCTTTCCTTGTGATGCGCGAGGCACCACTTCGCCATGATCGAGCCGCCGCGCGAGACGATGCCGGTCATGCGCTTGGCCGTGAGCGGCACGTATTGCAGACGCACGCCCGCATGAATCGTGAAGTAATCGACGCCTTGCTCGGCCTGTTCGATCAGCGTGTCGCGGAAGATTTCCCACGTCAGGTCTTCGGCCTTGCCGTTGACCTTTTCCAGCGCCTGATAGATCGGCACCGTGCCGATCGGCACCGGCGAATTGCGGATGATCCACTCGCGCGTTTCGTGGATGTGCTTGCCGGTGGAGAGGTCCATCACCGTGTCGCCGCCCCAGCGGATCGCCCACGTCATCTTGTCGACTTCCTCGCCGATCGAGGACGTCACCGCCGAGTTGCCGATGTTCGCATTCACCTTCACGAGGAAGTTGCGGCCGATGATCATCGGCTCGCTTTCCGGGTGATTGATGTTGTTCGGGATGATCGCGCGGCCGCGCGCCACCTCTTCGCGCACGAATTCCGGCGTGATCGCCGTGAGGCCGTTCGGACCGAACGCGCTCGCGCCGAACGCCTGGCCCGGATGCTGGCGGCCCATCATCGCGGCGAGTTTTTCGCCGTTCGGGCCGCTCGTCTTCAGGCTTTCCAGATACTCGGCACGGCGCTGGTTCTCGCGAATCGCGATGTATTCCATTTCCGGCGTGATGATGCCTTTACGCGCGTAGTGCATCTGCGAGACGTTCTTGCCGGCGATCGCGCGGCGCGGCGTGCGATGCAGGCCCTTGAAGCGCAGATCGGCGGTGGCCGTGTCGGCGGCGCGCTCGCGGCTGAAGTCGCTCGACAGACCCGTCAGCGCTTCGGTGTCGCCGCGCTCTTCGATCCAGGCCTGGCGCAGTGCTGGCAAACCGGCGCGGATGTCGATCTTCGCTTCCGGATCGGAGTAAGGGCCCGACGTGTCGTAGACATAGACCGGCGGATTTTTTTCGCCACCGAAACTGTCGGGCGTATCGGCCTGCGAGATTTCGCGCATCGGCACGCGGATGTCGGCACGCGAGCCGGTCACGTAGACCTTGCGGGAATTCGGCAGCGGCGCGACAGCGGCTTCGTCGACGTGAGCGTCGGCGGAAAGGAACTTCGGATTGGCGTTCATCGTATCTCCTGTGCAAAGCTATGTGGGGCGGCTAAGCAGGAGACGAGACGGAAGTAGTCGGAATTCGCGAGAGATGAGGCGATCAGGCTTGGGTGCGAAATCCGTACGCTTCCCTGCGCTGGCATTATCCAGATCAGGTTCAAAGGGTATTTCTCACCCACGCGGCACGGACCTCCAACCTCCGTGCGACGCAGGACCCCCGCGTTAGCAGCGCACACGATACACCGGCCGCCCGCTGCTTGGCAACCCATCTTGAAAATTCGAATGACGGAAACAGCAGCGGGCCGCTACGCGCTTCTCGTGAATCGGCGGGGCAGCCGGAGACGATGCGGCAAAGGTTCTGCGTGACGTGCGGGGCGTTGCTTACAGCGTGAAATCGTCGGCGGCTTCGGGCTGAAACAGGATCTTCTCCAGCTTCAGCACTTTCTCCGTGCCGCTCGGCGGCGTGAAGCGGATGCGCTCGCCGCGTTTGGCGCCGAGCAAGGCGATGCCGGCGGGCGAGAACACGTTCAGGCGGCCGTGCGCGAAGTCCGCATTGGGCGGATAGACCACGGTCCAGGTCATCTGCTCGCCGCTGGTTTCGTCGACTAGCGTGGCTTGTGAGTTCATCGTGACGACGTTGGCCGGAATCTCGCGCGAATCGACGATCACGGCGCGTTCCAGCACGTCGTCGAGCATCTCTTGCAAGTGCGCTTGCGCGCCGGGTTTGGCTGCGTGTTTCTCGAGACGGGCGACGTCGAGTTCGGTGAGATAACAGGTTTTCGTCTTTTTCACGACGGGTACTCCAATTCGATCTACATTTGAGGGAACAGCGTGCGGATGAGATCGGCCCGGAGCCCGGCAACGCGGCTCAGGCAATGGAGCAAGCTGCGTTAGACCGGGCGCCGGGCGGCGTGGAGCGGGAGCGTTCGGGACGGCTCGCCGGCGCGACGCGGCATGAGTTCCACGCGCGCGCAGCCGGTTGCGCGACGGGGGCGCAAGCGGAAGAAGGCACGGGAAGTCGGAAAGCGCATCGAAGTAGCCGGCGGGTAGCGAAAGAGAGTGAAGAGGGCGCCGCCATTCATCTGACTGAACGCGCGCAATAGAAAGGCTAATGTTAGCACGCGAGTCGTGCATCGCCCGGCGTCTTCAGGCTCCAGGAAAAAAGTTGGAAACGGGCTGTCATAACCGGCCATGTGGTTCGACAAACGTGCAGATCCTGATTGGAGCACGTCATGCAAACCGCCGGACCCCGCCGAGACAATCGGCGTTTCACTCGGAGCATCGCCCTCGCTGCCGCGCTGACCACGCTTGTGACCAGCGGTCTTGCGAACGCGGCCAGCGCGATCTGCAGCGCGCATAGTCCGGCGCATCGCGTGGCGCTGGTCGAGCTGTACAGCAGCGAAGGCTGCAATAGCTGCCCGCCCGCCGACAACTGGCTGAGTCAATGGAAGAACAGCGGCGCGACGCAAAGCATCGTCCCGTTGGCGCTGCACGTGGACTATTGGAACAGTCTCGGCTGGACGGACCGCTTCTCGCAACATCGTTTCACCGAACGTCAGCAGGCGCTCACCGATCTCGCCGGTGGCCACACCATCTACACGCCGGAAATCTTCGTCTCGGGACGCGAGCTGCGTAGCTGGTCGCAACGCGACAGTTTCGCGAGCCGCATCGGCAAGGTGGTCGCCGAGCCGGCGCAAGCGAACGTCGCGCTAGAACTCAAAGCGCAGCAGACGCCGGGTGCGTTCAACGTTGCGGCGCAATTCACCAGCAAGTTGACGGACGCGGCGGGCCAGCTCGAGGCCTACGTCGCTGTCTATGAAAACTCGCTGAGCTCGCAAGTCGGCGCCGGCGAAAACAGCGGCGTCACCTTGCATCACGAACGCGTCGTGCGGCAATGGATCGGCCCGGTGCCGCTCGTAGCGGGCAACGCACAGATTCGCCGCGATGTCCGCATCCAGGACGGCGCCGCTGATGCCAAGCTCAACGCGCCCGCCGACCGCTTCGGCGTGGTCGCCTTCGTCGAAAACGCGGCGACCGGCGATGTTCTGCAAGTGGCCGAACTGGCCGCGTGCCATTGATCGCCGCGTCCGCGCTCACAGGAGAGTTTCATGGCAACCCATCATGCACTTCGCGACAGCGTGCCGTCGGCCGAGCCGAAAAAAAGCGGTGCGATTCATCCGCTGTGGGTGCGTCTCACGCATTGGCTCAACGCGCTCGCGGCCATCCTGATGATGCTGTCGGGCTGGCGCATCTACGACGCCTCGCCGATCTTCCCGGCGTTTCATTTTCCGACCGCCATCACGCTCGGCGGCTGGCTCGGCGGCGCGCTGCAATGGCATTTCGCGGCGATGTGGCTGCTGGTCTTCAACGGTCTGCTGTATCTCGCGTTGAACCTTGCGAGCGGGCGCTTCGTGCGCAAGTTTCTGCCGGTGTCGCCGCGCGCCGTGCTGCGCGATTTCGTCGCCGCGTTGACCGGCAAGCTCTCGCATGCCGACTTGCGCGTCTATAACGCGGTGCAGAAATTCGCCTACCTGTTCGTGGTCTGCGATCTGATCGTGCTGGTGCTCTCGGGTCTCGCGATCTGGAAGTCGGTGCAGTTTCCGCTGCTGCGCGAACTGATGGGCGGCTACGACAACGCTCGCATTGTCCACTTCTGCGCGATGTCGTTGATGGCCGCGTTCATCGCCGTGCATCTGGTGATGGTGGCGCTCGTGCCGCGCTCGCTGCTCGCCATGTTGCGCGGACGCTGAGCCGTTCATCCGCCAAAGCGAACATTACGGATACCGAATCATGAACCAATCCGCTCGAAAACCCACTCGTTCCGCCGGCCAGAAACTCGACGGCGAATCGATCCTGATCGACGCCCGCCGCGAACTTGCGATGCCGTCGCGGCGTCTGTTCGGCAAACGCCTTCTGACGCTGGGCGGCCTGTCGATGCTGACCGGCTGCTCGCTCACCGACGACGACTCGGTCAACAAATTCCTTACCGCCGTCTCGCGCCTGAACGACCGCGCGCAAGCGGCGCTGTTCGATCCGAAGCAACTCGCGCCCACCTACACTGAAGCGCAGATCACGCGGCCGTTTCCGTTCAACGCGTTCTACGGCATCGACGACGTGCCCGAAGTGAACGGCGCCGACTACAAGCTGCAGATCAGCGGGCTCGTGACCGGCCAGCGCGTCTGGACGTTGCCCGAACTGTACGCGCTGCCGCACGCCGAGCAGATCACGCGGCATATCTGCGTGGAGGGGTGGAGCGCGATCGGCCGCTGGGGCGGCACGCCGTTCAGCGATTTTCTGCGGCGCATCGGCGCGGACACGAGCGCGAAGTACGTCGGCTTCAAATGCGCCGACGACTACTACGAAAGCATCGACATGCCGACCGCGCTGCATCCGCAAACGCTGCTCACGTTCTCGTACGACGGCGAGCGCCTGCCCGCGAAATACGGCTTCCCGATGAAGCTGCGCATGCCGACCAAGCTCGGCTACAAGAATCCGAAGCACATCGTCGAGATGTTCGTCACCAACACGTATCCCGGCGGCTATTGGGTCGACCAGGGCTACAACTGGTTCGGAGGCTCCTGACGCGCGCGGGTCGGCGCAGCTGGAACGGCGGCGCGACCCCGGGCGGCAGAAGCTTCGGAAATACGCCGGCTGGTGCTATGGCCGGTTCTGATTCATCCACAACACTCGGAGTCATCTCATGAAAAAGTTCGCAATCGCAGCACTCGCCGTCGCTCTCCTGACCAGCGGCGGCGCCGCATTCGCCCAGGCAAGCGGCGCCATGTCCAACGATGCGATGTCGAAGGACACCATGTCGAAAGATGCCATGTCCAAGGACAGCATGTCGAAAGGCGGCATGAAGAAGGACACGATGAAGCACGACAAGATGAAAAAGGGCGACGCGATGGGCATGAAACACGAAGCGTCGGGCGCGATGGCGAACTGAGCCGTCCTGACTATGCGGCCCGCATAGCGCGAATGCGTTGGCGGACCGCGCGCCAAAAGAGCCGGGGCATGTCCCCGGCTTTCTGTTGCAAGTACGCCAAAGAGTTACGATTCTTTCAAGCGACCCGGTGGGCGCTTACTGCATAATGCGATGCGCGCCAAACGTTTGGCGCGTGTTCGCCGTGGCTCGATCTGTTCGGATCGCCGCGGCGTTGTGGCCCCATTGGCCATCTATCGTCCTTCCGTTCCACCGACATGTCCGCCAGCCTCGCCCGTCAGACCGCATCGCCGATGTGGTGTCCGCCATCCCGCCTCAGGGTCTTCAGCGGGGGCGCAGCACCTCGAGCGGCGTGGGCGGGTTGAACGCATGTCGCTGCAATTCCTGAATCGTTTTTCACGTGGCTTCCCGATCCGTTTGCCGCAATCGCGCAACGGGCAGGTCGCGCTCGCGCTCGCCGTCGTCTATCTCGTGTGGGGTTCGACGTATCTCGCCGTGCACGTCGCGCTCGGTTCGTTTCCACCGCTGCTGCTCTCCGGAATGCGCAACCTGTTCGCCGGCGTCGGTCTGTTCATCTTCGCCGCGCGTCGCAATCCGGTGTGGCCGAGCGCCGCTGAAATCCGCAACGCCGGGCTCGTCGGCACCATGCTGGTCGGTTTGTCGAGCGGCATGCTCGCCTATGGGATGCGCACCGTCGGCACCGGCACCGCGGCGGTCATGGTCGCGACCGTGCCGCTGTTCGCGACGGTGATCGCGGCGGTGGCGGGGCGCAAGATCGGCCGCGGCGAGTGGTTCGCGGTCGGCCTCGGTCTGGTCGGCATTGCGATTCTCAGTCATGGCGACAGCGCGCCCGGCTCGGCGGGCGGGAGCCTCGCGATTCTGTGCGGCGCGCTTTTCTGGGCCGGCGGCGCGCATCTGGCCGGGCGTCTGAAGCTGCCCTCGGACCTGTTTCTTTCGACGTCGCTGCAAATCGGCCTGGGCGGCGCGATGTCGACGCTGGTCGCGTGGGTCTCGGGCGAGCGGATGCTGGAGGTGCATTTCCTGCCGGTGCTGGCGTTTATCTACCTGATGCTGATCGGGACGATGGCCGCTTATGTGGCGTATGGTTTTCTGATCCGGCACACCAGCCCGATCATCGCCAGCAGTTGCATGTATGTGAATCCGGTAGTGGCCGTCGCGCTCGGCGCGCTGCTGCTCGGCGAGCCGGTCACTCATTCCACGGTGGTTGCGACGATCGTGATTCTGGCGAGCGTCGGGCTGTCTTTCTGGTTCGATTACCGCAAGAAGCGGCTCGCCTGAGTTTGGCCTGAAGCGGGCGACGGCCCGCTTGCTTCACAGCGCAGCCGCCACTTCCGCGCCTTCGCGAATCGCCCGCTTCGCATCCAGTTCAGTTGCCACCTTCGCACCGCCGATCACGTGATAGCGCGGGCCGGCGGTTTGGTCCGTCTTCGCATCCGCCGCTGTCTGCGGCAGCAGATCGCGCAGCGATTCCTGCCCTGCGCACACGACGATCGTGTCCACCTCCAGCCACTCCTCGACGCCTTCGCGCGCGATCTTCAAGCCGCGCGCGCTGATCTCCCGATACGACACGCCGTCGAGCATCTTGACGCCGTTTCTCGCGAGCGTCGTGCGATGCACCCAGCCGGAGGTCTTGCCGAGTCCCATGCCGAGCTTGCCGGCCTTGCGCTGCAACAGCCAGATCTGTCGCGGCGGCTGCGCCGGCGCGGGCGGTTTCAGCCCGCCGCGTTCCCGCACCGCCAGATCGACACCCCATTCGTCGAGCCACGCATCGCGCGGCACGGGCAGCGGCTCGCCCGCGCGATGCAGCAGAAACTCGCTGACGTCGAAGCCGATCCCGCCCGCGCCGATCACGGCGACGCGCTGACCGACCGGCGCACCGCGCAGCACGTCGACATAAGACAGCACGTTCGGCCCGTCGATGCCGGCAATCGCGGGCCGCCGCGGTACGATGCCGGTGGCGACGATCACGTCGTCGTAAGCGCCGGCGGCGAGCAGCGCGGGATCGACGCGCGTCTCAAGCCGCACGTCGACGCGATGGCGCTGCAACTGGCTCTGAAAATAGCGGATCGTCTCGCTGAACTCTTCCTTGCCCGGCACGCGCATCGCCAGATTGAACTGGCCGCCGATCGTTGCGCTTGCATCGAACAGCGTCACGCGATGCCCGCGCGCGGCGGCCACCGTCGCCGCCGACAATCCCGCCGGACCCGCGCCGATCACCGCGATCGAACGCGCGGCCTGCGCGCCCGCGACCGGCCGGTAGATCAGTTCGGTTTCGCGCCCCGCGCGCGGATTGACGAGGCAGGTGGCGCGCTGGTTCTTGAACGTGTGATCGAGACAGGCCTGATTACAGGCAATACAGGTGTTGATTTCATGCGCGCGTCCCTCGGCGGTCTTCACGACGAACTCGGGATCGGCCAGTAGCGGCCGCGCCATCGAAACCAGATCGCCGGCGCCTTGCGCGAGCAGTGCTTCGGCAACCTCAGGCGTGTTGATGCGGTTCGACACGATCACCGGCACCTTGACGGCCGCCTTCAATCGCGCGCTCAGCTCGGCGAAGGCGGCGCGTGGCACCGAGGTCACGATGGTCGGCACTCGCGCTTCATGCCAGCCGATGCCGGTATTGAACATCGTCACGCCGGCCGTTTCGAGCGCCTGGGCGACCTGCACGGTTTCGTCCCACGTATTGCCGCCTTCCACCAGATCGATCAGCGAGATCCGGTACACGACGATAAAGCGTTCGCCGCACACCGCGCGCACCCGCTCGACGATCTCGCGCGCGAGCCGCATGCGGTTTTCGATGCTGCCGCCGTAGGCGTCGGCGCGATGATTGGTGCGTGGGCACAGGAACTGGTTGAGCAGATAGCCTTCGCTGCCCATGATCTCGATGCCGTCATAGCCCGCGCGTTGAGCGAGGCGCGCGCAGCGCGCATAGTCGCGCACGGTCTTCGCAATGCCGGCGATGCTTAGCGCGCGCGGCTTGAACTTCGAGATCGGCGATTTGATTGCCGACGCGGAGACCACGAACGGCTGATAGCCGTAGCGCCCCGCATGCAGGATCTGCAGCGCGATCTTGCCGCCTTCGGCGTGCACGGCCTCGGTCAGCTTCCGATGATTGCGCAGATCGAGCACGGAGTTGAGCGTGCCGCCGAACGGCAACAGCCACCCCTCGCGATTCGGCGAGATGCCGCCCGTGACGATCAGGCCGACGCCGCCCTTCGCGCGCTCGCGGAAATACGCGGCGAGCTTCGGGTAATTCCAGAAGCGGTCCTCCATGCCGGTGTGCATCGAACCCATCACCACGCGATTACGCAGGCGGGTGAAGCCAAGGTCGAGTTCGGCGAGTAAGTGTGGGTAAGACATGCGGAGGACCGTGTAAGTATTGAGCGCGCACGAACAATACACTGCGCGGCGTGCCATCCCTCCGAGGAAAAATTCTAATCCTCGCAACTCGTTGCTCCGTAAGACATTCTTCTGCCGCCACCGGACATATCGAAGCCCGCGGCACGCGCATTGCTCGAAGCGAGCGTCCATCGACACGAGCCGTGCGATGGACGCAGGGATAGGAGGGGGCATTCCGTTTCGCAGAGCTGGCCTGAACCGTTCGTATGACCAACGAACCCGTGTCAGACGGCGTGTTGTGCGAAGCGGAAGTCCACAAAATCATGGGCCTGAGCCCGACAAATCGATATAGGTGAACATAATGAAACTGATCCGAACCATGGTGGCGATGGCTGCCGTTGCATCCGTTCTGAGCGCATGCGGTGGCGGCTCCGACGACGTCGGTAAGGAACTCGGGCTGACCAATCCGGAGATCCATTTCATCCACGCCATTCCCAGCGGCCCGGCCGTCGACTTTCTCGTGAACGGCAGCGCGCCCTCGGGGCAGACCAACATCAGCTATAAGGGTGTGACGAACCTCACCAATATCAACACGGGCGCGACCACGGTTGCTTACTCCGCGACCGGCACGACGACCGCGCTCGCGAGCGGCAGCTTCCCGGATGTCGCGAAGGGCCACGAATACACCGTGCTCGCCTTGCCGGGTCTGGCCGCGCCGGACATCGGCCTGATCGACGATCCGTTCGACAAGGGGCTGCTCTCGAATAGCGCGCGTCTGCGCGGCTTCAACGCCTCGGCGAACGCGACCAACCTCGACCTGTATCTGGTCCAGTCCACCGCGACCGACATTACCAACGTCTCGCCGACGATGGCTGGCGTGGCCTTCAAGAACGCAGTGCCGGCGAGCGGTCAGGATTCGATCTATGTGTCGGGCGGCACCTACGTGCTGATCGCGACCGCGGCCGGCAGCAAGACGCCGATCTTCCAGTCGCCGGCCTTTACGCTGTCGAACAATGCCGACTGGCTGGTGACGTCGGTGCCGATCGCGGGCGCGCTGAGCCAGCTCGTGCCGGGTCAGATCCATTTGCTGGTTGCGCAGAACGGCAATACGCAAACACCGAGCGTCGAGTTGACGAATACGCTCAACGGCCAATAAGCGCTGATGAAAGCGCAGGCTGAGCATAGGCAATAGACGGTAAGTCCTGGGGAGGACGGAGCGGCGATCCA